>JBARYG010000193.1:0-49089 GCA_049647745.1 Mesorhizobium sp. | reverse complement strand
CATGATGTACATGGTGGTGTTGTAGGCATCGGCCTTCGGCACGTTGTGGGTGACGTTGTATTCACGGATGTAGTTCACCAGCACCGGGCCGAAGATGCCGGCCGCCGACCAGGCGGTGAGCAGCAGGCCGTGGATGGCGCCGACATAACGAACGCCGAACATGTCGCGCCGATAAGCCGGCACGGTCGAGAAGCCGCCGCCATACATCGAGATGATGATGCAGAAGCAAAGCGCGAAACCGGCGACGCTGCCGATCGCCCCCATATACGGCACCGTGCAATAGAGGATGAAGCCCAGCACCATGAACACGAAATAGGTGTTCCTGCGCCCGAGATAGTCGGACGTCGTCGCCCAGGCGAAGCGCCCACCCATGTTGAACAGGCTCATCAGGCCGACGAGGCCGGCGGCCGCGATCGGGGTGATGTGGCCGGGGAACATCTCCTGGCTCATCGCCGAAGCCTGGCCGAGCACGCCGATGCCGGCCGTGGTGTTGACGCACAGCACCACCCAGATCAACCAGAACTGCGGCGTCTTCAACGCGTCATAGACATAGACGTTGTTGCTGGAGATCAGCTTGTTCGCCTTGGGCGCGACATAGCCTTCCGGCTTCCAGTCGTCCGGCGGAACGCGCACGATGATCGATCCGATCACCATGAACACGAAATACACGATGCCCAGCACGATGAAGGTTTCCATCACCCCGATATGGGTTTCGGTGGTGAATTTCCGCATCAGCCAGACAGACAACGGCGAAGCTATGAAAGCGCCGCCGCCGAACCCCATGATGGCCATGCCGGTCGCCATTCCCGGACGGTCGGGAAACCATTTGATCAGCGTCGAAACGGGCGAAATGTAGCCGATACCGAGCGCGATACCGCCCAGTACGCCATAACCCAGGTAGATCAGCCATAGTGTATGAAGATAAACGCCAAGCGCCGAAATCAGAAAGCCGCCGGCCCAGCAACAGGCGGCGGTAAACATGGCCTTGCGCGGGCCGCCCTCCTCCACCCAGCGGCCGAATACCGCCGAAGAAACGCCGAGGAAGAAAATCGCCAGCGAAAATATCCAGCCGAGTTCCGTGAGCTTCCAGTCGTCCGGCGCGGATTCCGTGATGCCGATGAGCTTGGTCATCGGCAAGTTAAATACGCTGTAGGCATATGCCTGACCAATGCAAAGATGCACGCAAAGTGCTGCCGGCGGCACCATCCAGCGGCTGTAGCCCGGCCGCGCAACCGTGCGTGCGCGGCTGAACCAGCCTGTGGGGGCCTGTGTCTGCGTTACCATGTTCCCTCCCGTGGCAATGATTCACAACCATAAACCGGAGGATGATAAGCAAAAGGGTCGTAGAGCGATACAATAAACTTTTCTGCTTATTTCATTACAAATGTTCAATTTAGGTGATGCTAAAACTGCCGAACGATACCTGGCAGCGTGCGGACAACCCCGATGTTCGCAGGTCCGTGGGACGTTGCGTACAGAGGTGAAAACGGGATCGGAATCAAAAAACCCTCGATTAAGGCATGGCCAAAATCGAGGGTTCACTCATTATAGTCGGCCTGATCACCGGCTTCCTATCCGTCATGGATCGGCATGGGATTACCTGCCGGCAACGGGTTGGAAGTTTCGGTTACGATCCGTTGGCTTGTCTCACGGCCCGCTTTGCCATGACGGTGATCAGATGCGCGCGATAGTCGGCGGAAGCATGCATGTCGCTCATCAGATCCTTCGCCGGGACTGTCACGCCATCCAGCGCCGATGCATCGAAATTCTTGGAAAGTGCTGCCTCCAGTTCCTTTGACCGAAACACGCCGTTGTCGCCTGCCCCGGTTACGGCCACGCTGACCGTTTTGCCCTTGGCGACGAACACTCCGACGATTGCGTAGCGGGACGCCGGGTTGCGGAACTTCTCGTAAGCCGCCTTGGCCGGCGCGGTGAAGGTTACGGCGGTAACGATTTCACCGTCCTTCAGCGCCGTCTCGAACAGCCCCTTGAAAAACTTGTCGGCCGTGAGCTCGCGCTTGTTGGTGACAATGGTCGCCCCCAGCGCCAGCATCGCCGCCGGATAGTCCGCCGCCGGATCATTGTTGGCGATGGAGCCGCCAATGGTGCCCTTGTGGCGCACCGCCGGATCGCCGATCAGCGAAGCAAGGTGCGCCAGCGCCGGACATGCCTTCTTCAGCTTCTCGTCGTTGGCGACCTCGTAGTGGGTGGTGCCGGCACCGATGGTGACCGTCTTGCCCGATACTTTGACGCCCTTCAGCTCTTTGATCTGCGACAGGTCGACAAGATCGGAGGGGGCGGCAAGCCGCGTCTTCATCGCCGGGATCAGCGTCATGCCGCCCGAAAGCAGCCTGGCGTCGCCGTTCTTCAGTAGTTTTGCCGCGTCCGCAACCGAGGTGGCACGATGATAATTAACGGAATACATGGACCTGTCCTCCTCAGTGCTTCGCCGCGCGGATCGCCGCCCAGACTTTTTGCGGGGTAGCCGGCATGGTTATCTCTTCCGTACCGATCGCATCGGTAATGGCGTTGATGACCGCGGGCGGCGAACCGATGGCCCCGGCTTCGCCGCAGCCCTTGAGACCGAGCGGATTGGACGGCGACGGCGTGCTGGTGGTGGAAACCTTGAAGGACGGCAGGTCGCCGGCGCGCGGCATGGTGTAGTCCATGTAGCTCGCCGTCAGTAGCTGGCCACTGCCGGCCTCGTAATTCGCTCCCTCCAGCAGCGCCTGGCCGATGCCTTGCGCGACACCGCCATGCACCTGCCCCTCGACGATCATCGGATTGATGATGTTGCCGAAATCGTCGGCAGCCACGAACTGGATGATGTCGGTATGGCCCGTTTCGGGGTCGATTTCGACTTCGCAGATGTAGCAGCCGGCCGGGAAGGTGAAGTTGGCCGGATCATAGAAGGCGGTTTCCTTGAGGCCGGGTTCCATGCCGGCCGGCAGGTTGTGCGCGGTATAGGCGGCAAGCGCCATCTGGAACCAGGGAACCGACTTGTCGGTGCCGGCGACCTTCAGGGCACCGTCCTCGATGACGATATCCGCCTCGTCGGCTTCCATCAGGTGCGCGGCGATCTTGCGTGCCTTGGCCTCGACCTTGTCGAGCGCCTTGACGATGGCCGACATGCCGACGGCGCCCGAGCGGGATCCGTAGGTGCCCATGCCCATCTGCACCTTGTCGGTGTCGCCGTGGACGATGGAAATCGAATCCAGCGGCACCGCAAGCCGTTGCGCGACGAGCTGGGCGAAAGTCGTTTCATGGCCCTGGCCGTGGCTGTGCGAACCGGTCAGCACCTCGATGGTGCCGACGGCATTGACACGCACCTCCGCCGATTCCCACAGGCCGACACCGGCGCCGAGGCTGCCCACAGCCGCCGACGGCGCAATGCCGCAGGCCTCGATGTAGCAGGAGAAACCGATACCGCGCAGCTTGCCGGCCTTTTTAGCCTTTTCCCGCCGCTTTTCGAAACCGGCGTAATCCGCCGCCTTCATCGCCGCGTCGAGCGAGGTGGCGAAATCGCCAGCGTCGTAATTCATGATGACCGGCGTCTGGTGTGGGAAGACCGTAACGAAATTCCTGCGGCGAAGCTCTGCCGGCGAAATGCCGAACTGGCGCGCCGCCACTTCCATCATCCGCTCGACGTTGAAAGCCGCCTCCGGCCGCCCAGCTCCGCGATAGGCATCGACAGGCGCCGTGTTGGTGTAGATCGCCTTCACATTCGCATGGATCGCCGGGATGTTGTACTGGCCTGACAGCAGCGTGGCATAGAGATAGGTCGGCGTCGCCGAGGAAAACAGCGACATGTAAGCACCGAGATTGGCTTTGGTTTCAACCTTGAAGCCGAGTATGTTGTAGTCCTTGTCGAAGGCCATGGCGCAATGGCTGTGATGGTCGCGGCCATGCGCGTCACACAGGAAGCTTTCGGTGCGGTCGGCAACCCATTTCACCGGTACGCCGGTCTTCTTGGAAGCCCACAGGCAAACGATTTCTTCCGGGTAGATATAGATCTTCGAGCCGAATCCGCCGCCCACGTCCGGTGCGATGACGCGCAGCTTGTTTTCCGGCGCGACATTGTAGAAGGCACTCATGACTAGGCGCGCGACATGTGGATTCTGCGACGTCGTCCAGCAGGTGTAGTGGTCTTCGGCCTTGTCGTAGTGACCGAGCGCGGCGCGCGGTTCCATCGCATTGGGAACCAGGCGGTTGTTGATGATATCCATCTCGACGACATGGGCGGCTTTCTTGAAGGCTGCCGCCGTCTCGTCGGCATTGCCGATATCCCAGTCAAAGATGAGGTTGTTCTCGGCTTCAGGATGAATCTGCGGCGCACCCTTGTCCATCGCCTTGGAAGCGTCGGTGACGGATTTCAATTCCTTGTAGGTGACCTCGACGGCCTCGGCGGCATCCCGCGCCTGCCCTTTGGTGTCGGCCACCACGATGGCGACCGCGTCGCCGACATAACGCACCTTATCGAAGGCCAGGGGCGACCACGCCCCCATCTTCATCGGCGTGCCGTCCTTGGAATGGATCATCCAGCCGCAGATGAGGTTGCCGATGCCGTCGGCCTTGATTTCCTTGCTGGTCAATACGCCGATGACGCCGGGCATCGCCTGTGCGGCCTTGACGTCGATCTTCTTGATCTGTGCGTGCGCATACGGGCTGCGCACGAAGGCCGCATGTTTCATGCCCGGAACGACCATGTCGTCGACGTAGCGCCCGGCGCCGGTGATGAACCGCTTGTCTTCTTTGCGCGTAACCCGTGCGCCGATGCCTTCAATACCCATCAGAGTTTTCCTCCCAAACTGTCAGAAGCGAATAGCAAAAGGTAGGTGGCCAACAGGGAAGAGCAGCATGCGAAGCGGGACCGAGTTTCCCATTCGCTATCCCCTATCGGCTCGCCCCTTCACGCCGCCTTCTTCGCCTTGGCTTTCGATCCCTTGGCCATCGTCTTTGATGCAGCCAGAATGGCCTTGACGATGTTGTGGTAGCCGGTGCAGCGGCAGATGTTGCCTTCGAGTTCGGCCCGGACCGTCGCCTCGTCCAATCCCTCCGGGTGGCGACGGATCATGTCGGTGGCGCTCATGATCATGCCCGGCGTGCAGAAGCCGCATTGCAGGCCATGGTGTTCCTTGAAAGCTGCCTGCACCGGATGAAGATCGGCGCCGTCGGCAAGGCCCTCTATCGTCACCACCGTCGAACCGGACGCCTGCGCGGCCAGCATCGTGCAGGACTTGACCGCCTTGCCGTCGACATGAACGACGCAGGCGCCGCATTGTGACGTGTCGCAACCGACATGGGTGCCGGTCAGCCCAAGATTTTCCCTCAGGAAATGAACCAGCAGCGTACGATCTTCGACCGTGCCGCTAACCCGCCTCCCGTTCACCGTCAACGATACGTCCGACATGAAACCTCCCTGGGTGATCAACCTTGGTAATCCATCTGCCCGCGCCACCTCATGCGCTGGCACTGCCGCTATTCATATCTCGTATAACGCTTGAAAAACAGCCCTCTGGATTCCGGATGCAGCGAGAATGCAGTCCGCCCGAAAAGCCGTATATTGTACTTTCGGTCACGCTCGCCGCGCCATTGCCAAATAAACGAGGGGGGCCGACAATGGCGCCCGACATACAGGGAGGAAACCTGCTGGCCTGCTCGCGCACAAGCTACGCATGCGGTCTTTCCGCGCTCACGATGGATGAGCCGGACGCGGACGCTTTTGCTCGCGAGGTAGCCGCTGAGGCAGCGGCCATCGGCGCCGGCTTTGCCCTGGTCTTCTTCTCGCAAAGCCTGGTCGAAGCCAATGTTCTCTCGCAAGCCCTGAAGGCCCATGCACCGACGCTCCACTACGCCGGATGCTCCACCGCCGGAGAGATAACCCCACAAGGGCTGGAAGACGGTCACATGCTGGCCATCCTGTTCCCGTCATCGCTTTTTTCCGTGGTCAGCACGATGGTCGACGATCTTTCATCGACGGGCATGGATAGGATCACCAACGAAGTCTATGCCCTACGCCGATCTCTTCATGGAAACACCGAGCGCAGGGCGGCGGCTAGTACCTTCGCGCTTAGTTTCATAGACGGGCTTTCCTACGCCGAGGAGGCGGTAACCTCTGCCATCCACTGGGGGTTGGACGATATTCCGCTTATCGGCGGCTCGGCCGGAGACGACCTGAAGTTCGAGACGACGCGGCTGATCTCGAACGGGCGTGTCGCCTCCGACAGTGCCATCGTCGTCCTCGTCGCTACTGAAATCCCCTTCCACGTCTTCAAGACGGACAATTTCGTGCCGACCGAGGAAAAGCTGGTGGTGACGGCGTCCGATCCGGATCGCCGCGTCGTCCGCGAGTTCAATGCGGCAAACGCTGCCGAGGAATATGCCGGTTCGGTCGGCATCGACAAGCAATCGCTGACGCCGCTAAGTTTCGCTTCGCATCCGGTGGTGGTGAAGGTGGGCGGCGAGTACTACTGCCGCTCCATCCAGAAAATGAACCCGGACGGTTCGCTGTCCTTCTTCTGTGCTATCGACGATGGCGTGGTCCTGTCCATCGCAGAGCCCAAGGGCATGGTCGAATCGACACGTGCCGCCCTGCAGGCCGTCGAGCAGCGGCTGGGCGGCATCGATATGATCCTCGGCTTCGATTGCGTGCTTCGCCGCCTCGATGCGCGCAACCGCCAGGTCTTCCGCGGCATATCGGAACTCTATCGCGAAAACCGCGTCATCGGCTTCGGCACCTACGGCGAGCAATACAGGTCGATGCATCTCAACCAGACGTTCACCGGCATCGCCTTCGGCCAGCGTCAGGCGGCGGAGTAGGATTTTCATATGCCGCTGAAAGACATTAGCGACGTCGAGAGGCTGAGGAAGATCAATGCTGCCCTGGTCGGCCGCGTCGAGCGCTCCATGGATCAGCAGGGCAACGCCTTCTCACTCTTCCAGACCGCGATTGCGCTGGAAAACAGGGTGCGCACACGTACCGACGAGCTTCATTCCACCTTGCGGCGGCTCGAACAGTCGAACATCGACCTCAGCGCCGCCAAGGAAAACGCCGAGCTTGCCAACCTTTCGAAGACCCGGTTTCTCGCTGCCGCCAGCCACGACGTGCTTCAACCGCTGAACGCCGCGCACCTTTCCATGTCCGCCTTGGCTGAAATCCAGACCAGCGACGAGGGGAAAAAACTCGTTCGACAGGTCGAGCGTTCGCTGGAAACGATGGAAGACCTGCTGCGCACGCTGCTCGATATCTCCAAGCTCGACGCCGGGGTGGTCCGGCCGGAGATCGGCGACGTCAATCTTGAAACCCTGTTTGCCTCGCTGCGCTCGGATTTCCAGCCATTGGCCGACCTGAACGGGCTGAAGCTGAAATTCCGGCCGGCGCATGCAACGGCGCGCTCCGACCGCACGCTTCTACGCCGCATCCTGCAAAACATCATCTCCAACGCGCTTCGCTATACGCGTTCCGGCGGCGTGCTCGTCGGCATCCGGCATCGTGGCGACACTATTCGCATCGATGTGGCGGACACGGGCTGCGGCATCCCGGACGACCAGCGGGACGCGGTCTTCGAGGAATTCCATCGCGGCAGCATTTCCGCCGACGCCTCGCTGGCAAGCGGCGGGCTGGGGCTTGGCCTGGCCATCGTTCGAAGAATTGCCGGCGCGCTGTCGCATCCGATCACATTCTCCTCCAAGGTAGGGCGCGGCACGATCTTCCATATCGACGTGCCGGTCGGCAGAGGCCCCGGCAGAGATGTTGCGGCCCTCGGCGAAATGGAGCGGCCGCGCGGCTACGGCCTGTTCGGAACGAAGGTGCTGCTGATCGAAAACGATGCCGACGTCATGCAAGCCATGGCCTCGCTGCTGGAGCGCTGGCAATGCGTCGTACGGCAGGCGACCGCCACCGACGATGCGCTTGATATGCTCGGCGATACCGCCTGGGTGCCCGACATCGTCATCGCCGACCAGCATCTGGATGGCGGCGACCTCGGCAGCCACACCATCGCCGAGGTCCGCGATTACCTTGGCCGCATGGTCCCCGCGCTGATCGTAACAGCCGATCCGTCTGAGGCGATAGTCAAGGCAGCACGATTGGCCGGCATTGAACTGATGCGCAAGCCTCTGAAGCCGGCGCAACTGCGCGCGCTGCTGGCGCATTTACTGGCTTGACTTTACGCATGTCGTTTAACCGGTGCTCACCCACCCTCGGCGAACATGCTTAAACCTGATCGCGAAACAGCTCGGCGTTATCGAGCTTGGAAACCTCGATCACCGCCTGGGTGCGGCTGTAGACGTTGAGCTTGCGCAGGATTTCCGAGACGTGCGCCTTCACCGTCGTCTCGCCCACCTGCAACTCATAGGCGATCTGCTTGTTGAGCAGGCCCTGCCGCAGCATGCGAAGGACGCGCAATTGCTGCGGCGTCAGCCTGGAAAGCCGCGATACGAGGTCGGCGCGGTCCGTCGTCTCCGGGTCCGGCGCACGGCTTTCATAGTTTTCAGGCACGAAGACCGCACCGTCCATCACGGTGCGGATTGCCCCGGCGAGGTCGCTCTTGCGCGCCGATTTCGGAATGAAGCCGGCCGCGCCGTAAGACAGCGCCTCGGAAATGACCTTGGCATCCTCGTAGCCCGAGACGATGACAACCGGCAGGCGCGGATAACGGGTGCGCAATTGCAGCAGCCCATCGAAACCACGAACATCGGGCATCGAAAGATCGAGCAGCGCCAGATCGAAGGGCGTGCCGGAAGCCAGCACGTCCATCGCCTCGGCAATGGAACGCGCCTCGACCGTATCGACGTCGGGATAGGCCATCTGCACGGCACTATGGAGCGCCTCGCGAAACAGCGGGTGATCGTCGATGATCAGGAATCGGGCAGCTTCGGTGCTTGCGGTCATGGTACCGGTGGTTCGCCTCATCTCGGCTGGAACAAAAGATAGCTGCGAGAAGCTTGGCTGATTATTGCCAAATAGTACATTGCCGGCGCCACATGTTGTCGGAAAGCCCTTTTCTTCGACAGACGGCCTTGTCGGTTCAAGCTATCTGTCGGAATGTCGAAGGCAACCCGCGTCAGGTGGACCATTAGAATACAAGGATGCCGATGAAAGCCGTTGTTTTCGAGAAATTCGGCGAGATGCCGTCGGTCAGGACCGTGCCGGATCCCAAGCCTGCGCCGGAGGGAGTGGTCGTCAAGGTCGAGGCGACCGGGCTTTGCCGTTCGGACTGGCACGGCTGGATGGGGCATGACCCCGATATCCGCCTGCCGCATGTGCCGGGCCACGAACTGGCCGGGTCGGTGGTCGCCGTCGGCAAGCAGGTGACCCGCTGGAAAGCCGGTGACCGCGTCACCGTGCCTTTCGTCGGCGGCTGCGGGCGCTGCTTCGAATGCACGTCGGGCAACCATCAGGTGTGCGAGCACCAGTTCCAGCCCGGCTTTAGCGCATGGGGCTCGTTCGCGGAATACGTCGCCATCGACTTTGCCGACACCAATCTCGTCGCCCTGCCCGAAACCATGGAATACGCCACGGCCGCGAGCCTGGGCTGCCGGTTCGTCACCTCGTTCCGGGCCGTTATCGACCAGGGCCGGGTGACGCCGGGCGAATGGGTGGCGGTGCATGGCTGCGGGGGTGTCGGCCTGTCGGCAATCATGATCGCCAGTGCCATGGGCGCCAATGTCGTCGCCATCGATTTGACCGACGAAAAGCTGGAGTTTGCCCGCAAGATCGGCGCGGTCGCCACCATCAACGCCACGACGACGCCGAATGTGGTCAAGGCGGTCAAGCAGATCACCAATGGCGGCGCACATATGTCGATGGACGCGCTCGGTCACCCGACCACGAGTTTCAACTCGATCTCGAACCTTCGCCGCCGCGGTCGCCATGTGCAGGTCGGCCTGATGCTGGGCGACCATTCGAAGGCTGAGGTCCCGATGGCCAAGATCATCGCCTATGAACTCGAAATCCGGGGCAGCCACGGCATGCAGGCGTTCCGTTACCAGACGATGATGGATATGATCCGTACCGGAAAACTGAAACCCGAACTGCTGGTCGGCAAGAAGATCAGCCTTGACGAAGCGCCTGCCGCCTTGATGGCCATGGGCAGTTTCGACGGCATCGGCATCGGCGTGGTGACGCGGTTTTGACGGCAGGCGCGGAGAGGCAAGCAATGAGCACTGCGAGGCGGCGCGTATGGTGGGGTGATTATCGGGCCACCGAATACGCCTCGATCGATCCGGAGGCGACCATTGCCGTGCTGCCGGTGGCGGCGATCGAGCAGCATGGCCCACATCTGCCGGTATCGACCGACACCGCGATCATGGGAGGCATGCTGGAGACGGTCATTTCGCGCCTGCCCGCCGATCTTGATATCCGCATCCTGCCGGTACAGGCGGTGGGGAAATCCAACGAGCACATCGAAGTACCGGGCACGCTGACCCTGCCGCCCGCGACGCTGATCAATGCCTGGACGGAACTCGGCCTGTCGGTGGCGCGCGCCGGCGTGAAAAAAATCGTCGTCGTCAACTCGCACGGCGGCAACGAAGAAATCATGGGTATCGTGACGCGCGAACTGCGCGTGCGCGAAAAGATTCTGGCAGTGAAGACGAGTTGGCAGCGCTTCGGCCGCCCGGCGGGCATGTATACGGACCTCGAAGATCGGCAGGGCATCCACGGCGGCGACGTGGAAACCTCTCTCATGCTGCATTTCCGGCCCGATCTCGTGGACATGGGCAAAGCGCAGAATTTCGTGTCGAACGTGTCGCGCGCCGAGAAGGAATTCGCCCTGCTGCGCCAGACGGGGCCGCATGCCTTCTCCTGGCTCGCCGCCGATCTCAACCCGAACGGCGTAGTCGGCGACGCCTCCATCGCCACGGCGGAAAAGGGCCGGCTGACGGCGGAATTTCAGGCGGACGGCTTCATCACGCTGCTGAAGGACATGCGCAAGGCGAAGCTTGCGGACTGGCTTTCCTAGAGCATCGGGCCGAAAAGTGGAATCCGGCTTTCAGAATAACCCGATGCTCAACAAGAGATAGATCGCCACCCCGCATCCGTCAGGATGCACGGCGATCTAATCGCCGTCGATTTCCAGCCCGAAGGGTGTGCCTTCAAAGGCATCCGCACCTCGGCCGATCGCCTTGATGGCGGCGACCATGCGGCCTTCACGTCCCAGAATGGCATCGGCAACCGCGACAAGCCGTGGGTTGGGTGTGGCCGAAGGCGATAGCCAGCGCAGCGTTTGTGCCAGTTCCTGTTCGTTGCGCGAAGGCGAAAGGGCTGATGCGATGATGTAGGCCGAGGCGGTCGAGCGGCTGATGCCGGCGTAGCAGTTCACCACCATCGGCTTGGAACGATCCCAGGCGAGGGCGAAATCGAGCAGGCGGCGCACATGCGCTTCACCCGGCACCGTCATGCCATCCTGCACCTCTGCAATATCGTGCATGACGAGATGAAGGTGGTTTTCCGGCGCGATGAAGGCTGGCCGGATCATGTCCGTTCCGGCGGAGAGCAGCGAAAGCAACTTTTCAGCTCCCGTCTTCGATACGGTTTGCTCGACCTTCGACAAGGGGCAAACATAGATCATGGCTGGGTTTCCTGCGGACGTGGACCCCTGCGCTCCATTTTCCATTCGGCAAGCGCTGCCTCCAATCGCAACCATTCTTTCTCGCTGCCCGGCAAGCCAGCGCGAAGAATGGTGGGACGTTCATCGTAATGGCGAAGCAGAATACCGCGCCGGCCGAGCGTCGCAAACAGGCCCGGAGCATCCGGCAGGTCGAGATAGCGGAATAGCGAAGTTCCGCCCGTGACTGGAATGGCAAAGCGTATGAAAAGCGCATCGAGCCGCGCGGACTCCGTTCCCAGAGTTGTCCGCATCTTGTCTTGCCAATCCCGGTCGCCAAGCGCACGAATGCCATATTCCAGCGCCGGCCCGGCCACCGCCCACGGCCCGAATTGTGCCTCCAGATGCGCAGCCGTCGCTTCGTCGGCAAGCGCGAAACCAAGCCGGACGCCGGCAAGGCCAAAGAACTTGCCGAAGGAGCGCAGCACCACAAGCCCGCTTTGCCCGACATCGTCGGCAAGGCTTTGATCACGCGGCCCTACATCCATGAACGCCTCGTCCACAACCAGCAGGCCGCCTCTGGCGCGAAGTTTCGCGGCCAGGGACAGAAGCTGCTCGCGTCTCACCACGCGACCATCGGGATTGTTCGGATTGACGACTATGGCAAGGTCCGCTTCGCCCAGTGCGTCGAAATCTCCTGCCTCACGCACGTCATGGCCGGCTATCGCCGCCGCGCGCGCGTGCTCGGCATAGGTCGGTCCGAGCACAATCGCCCTACCCGGCTTCACCAGCGACGCGACCTGCGGCAACAGGATTTGCGTGCCGGGCGCCGCCATCACGTTCGCTGGCGACGGCGCGCCATAGGTCGCCGCCGCAATCGCGATCAGTTCGCGCAGCCGCGCCTGTTCGGGCAGTCGCAACAGCGTGGTGGCGGGCAGGTCGAAAAGCGGATAGGAGTGCGGATTGATCCCGGTCGATAGGTCGACGAACGGCTCCGGTGCGTGTGGAAACAGTACCCTCGCCCGGCCAAGGCTGCCGCCGTGATCCATCGTTGCCGCCATCCCTTTCAAAAGACCAGCCTTTTTCAGAAGTTCCATGTCAGTCCTGATCGCCTTCCTGTCGCTGGCCATCGAAATCCGGTTGGGCTATCCGGCCCGGCTGTTTCATGCCATCGGCCATCCGGTCACCTGGTTCGGCAAGCTGATATCCTGCCTTGACCGGACGCTCAACCGCGCCGCCGACACCGACCGCCAGCGTCGCGTCTGGGGTGTCGTCGCGCTGCTGGTACTTGTTCTCGTCCCGGCCGCCATCGCTTTCGGCATGGAAATCGTGCTGTGGAAAATCCCACTCGGCTTCGTCGTTATCGCTATCCTTGCCAGTTCGCTGCTTTCGCAAAAGAGCCTCGCCGAACACGTCAAGGCGGTTGCCGATGCGCTGGACGAAGGCGGGTTGCCGGCGGGCCGAAAGGCCGTTTCGATGATCGTCGGCCGTGACCCCCACAATCTCGATACCGCCGGCGTAAGCCGAGCCGCGATCGAAAGCCTGGCCGAGAATTTTTCGGACGGCATCGTCGCGCCGGCATTCTGGCTGGGCGTAGGCGGCCTGGCCGGCGGTGTCGCCTACAAGGCCGCCAACACCGCCGATTCGATGATTGGCCACCGCACGCCGCGCCATGAGGCCTTCGGGTGGGCGGCGGCGCGGTTCGACGACCTGATCAACCTGCCCGCTTCGCGGCTGACAGCGCTGCTGATCGTTCTGGCCGCGTTTTTCATAACCGGCGCCAGCCCAAAAGATGCATGGCGTGCCGTATGGCGCGATTCCGGAAAGCACCGCTCACCCAACGCCGGCTGGCCGGAGTCGGCTATGGCCGGTGCGCTGGGTCTCGCCCTTGCCGGGCCGCGTATCTATGGCGGTGTTCGGGTCGACGACGCTTTCATGGGTGAAGGGGGACGCCGGGAAGCCACCAGCGCCGATATCCGTCGCGCGCTGAAACTTTATTGGGCAGCCGACCTCCTGCTCGTCGCCTTGTTCGGCCTCCTGGTGCTGGCCACGATGCTTTCGTAGCCGGACCGCTGGTCGGTCTAAAATTCGATGCCTTGCTGTGCTTTCACGCCCGCAGAAAAATGGTGCTTGGTCGAGCCCATTTCGGTGACCAGATCCGCCGCCTCGACCAGCGCAGGCTTGGCGTTGCGGCCGGTGACGACGACATGCAGTCCCTCGCGCCGCGCCTTCAACGCCGCAACGACCGCGTCGAGATCGAGATAATCGTAGCGCAGGGCGATGTTCAGTTCATCGAGAACGACAAGGCTGATCGTCGGGTCCGCCATCAATTCCAGCGCCTTGGCCCATGCGGCTTGCGCAGCCGCGACATCACGCTTCAAATCCTGTGTTTCCCAGGTAAAGCCCTCGCCCATCGTATGCCACGCCACCTTGTCGCCGAAGACGGCAAAAGCATCCTTTTCGCCGGTATGCCAGGCACCCTTGATGAACTGCACGACGCCGACACGCCTGCCGTAGCCGAGCATTCTGAGCGCGAGACCGAAGGCGGCGGTGGTCTTTCCCTTGCCTGGTCCCGTATTGACGATCAGCAGGCCTTTTTCGACGGTCTTCTTCGCCACCTCGGCATCCTGAACGGCCTTGCGCCTGACCATCTTGGCCCGGTACTTTTCCTCGTTTTTCAGTTCAATGTCGCTCATGTCATTTCACCTTCAGCGGCAGACCGGCCACCATCAACAGTACGGTATCGGCGATGCCTGCAACCTGCTGGTTGAGACGCCCGGCGGCGTCGCGGAAACGGCGCGCCAGTTCGTTATCGGGGACAATCCCCTGCCCGACCTCGTTGGACACGACGAACCATGGCCCGCGCGGCTGTGCCAGGCACCGCTCCAGCCGGGCGCATTCGGCAACCAGATCGTGCTCGGCCAGCATGTGGTTGGTAAGCCAAAGCGTCAGGCAATCGACCAGCACCGGCCGCCCGTCCGCTATCGAATCAAGCGCGCCGACGAGGTCGAACGGCGCGTCGGTGGTTTCCCAGCCTTCTCCTCGCTGCGCCTGATGCAGGGCGATCCGCTCTCGCATTTCGTCGTCGTAGGCCTGCGCCGTCGCGATATAGGCCCAGGGCGCCGCATAGCGCCTGACCAATTGCTCGGCGTGCCGGCTTTTGCCCGAACGGGCGCCTCCGATAAGGAAAGTCACATTCCGGTCAGGCAAGAAAGTCCCCGATCATCGTCAACGCGTCTTTTCTGCCGCACCCCAGGCGCGCGACTATAGGAAGATTGCCGGTTACGGCAACCCGCCAACGCTACGGCTACATCGCTTTCGGCACATAACGCCAGGTGACGAAACCGCAAACCGCGGCCAGAATGCCGAGCGTGACGAACACCGATCCTAGCCCGAAGAAGGCCAGAACCACGGAGTAGACCATTGGCGGGGTCAATTCGGAGAAATCCAGATAGGTGCGATAGACCGCCGCCATCTGCGCGCGCTCGTACGGATGCACGGCGCGCATGAAGACGGTGGAACCGAGCGCATCGATCGCGATGGTGAAAAAAGCGCCTCCGAGCAGGAATGCAGCAGTAAGCAACGGCACCGTCTCTCCTACCGCACCGGCGGCGAAAAGCGTCGCCGCCATCGCCGCGAAAGCAACCGTAATGGTGCGGCGGGCACCGTAGCGCCTTCCCGCCCTGCCCCAGAAAATCGCCATGAACAGTAGTCCGTTGCCGGCCGAGACCAGCAAGCCGCCGGCAAGCTCGCCCTCACCGGTGATCACCATGAACAGCGGGCCGTAGACGAAAAACGTTGTCCAGAAACATGAACGACCGAAGCTGATGATCCAGGCAAGCCGCAAGCGCGGCTGCGAAACGAAACGGCCGATATTGGCGAACGGATTGATGGCACGGCTCCGGCCTGCGGCAATCAACGGATTGTCACTGAGCCGGTAGAACCAGAACAGGGCGAGCAGGATCATGGCGAAGGCTGCCACCGCGCCATGCGCGGCATAGATGCCGAAATGCGTGTACAGAAAGATGCCGAGCGTCGGACCGCCGGTCCAGGCGACCATCGACCATGCCATGCGCAGCGATTCCGAACGCATGAAGTCGGTCTTGCGGATATGGTCCATGATGTAGAGGTTGAGGGTGATCGACAGCGCGCTGGCGCCCATGACCCGGCAAAGCATGCCAATGAACTGGCCGGTGAGCGTGTGGGTGACGAAAAACACCGAACCGATGGCAAGCAGGCTGGCGCCGGCGGTATAGACCCAGCGCCGGGCGAAGCGGTGGATGAGGATAGGCATGAACAGCGTGACCGACAGGCCAAGCAGCGAAACGATCGTGTAGAGGATGGATACCGCCTGTTCGTTGCGCAGTATCTCATAGGCCTGGATCGGGATGACGCTGGATATCGTCGCACGGGCAAATGATTCCATCGTATAGAGCGACGCGAATGTGCGCGCGCCGGCCTGCCTTACGGCAGGCAGCCACATCGGATGGCGGACATGGGTACCCATGGGCGTCTGCTACTCTTGCGATCGTTCGATGATTTGACGATTCGACGCCAAGGGCAGTAGCAGGAAACCGACCCTTCCAAGCTAAAATGCGATGCCGGCTAAGGCTTTCAGCAGACTGGCCCAACCGAAACCTGGTCGCGAGCGGCGACCACGCGAGAAATGCACAAACCGGAAAGATCATTTCCGTTCTTGCCTTGTGCGCAACCATGATAATCCTCGGGCTATCCGAAGCGGTAAGAGTCCTCGATGAGCACCGACCTGCCTGCGCCAGCGCCGTCAAAGCGCATTGTCGTCATCGATATGGCGCGGAGCCTGGCCCTGCTTGCCATGGCGAGCTACCATTTCACCTGGGACCTCGAATTCTTCGGCTATGTCGATGCCGGGCTCACGGCGGTGGGCGGCTGGAAAATATATGCCCGCAGCATCGCATCGACCTTCCTGTTTCTGGTCGGGGTCAGCCTCGTGCTCGCCCACGGCCGAGGAATCCGCTGGGCAGGATTCTGGAAACGCCTCGTCATGGTGGCGCTGGCGGCGGCGGCGATCACGGTAGCCACGCGGATCGCAACCCCGGACGGCTTCATCTTCTTCGGCATTTTGCACCAGATTGCGCTGGCGAGCCTGCTGGGCCTCGCCTTCCTGCGGCTGCCAGCCCTGCTGACGGCGCTGATCGCCGCTCTGGTCATCGCCGCGCCCTTCTACCTGCAATCTGCGATCTTCGACCATCCGGCGCTGTGGTGGGTCGGCCTGTCCACGGTCAATCCGCGCTCCAACGACTACGTACCCTTGTTTCCATGGTTCGGCGTCGTACTGGCCGGCATCGCGGCAACCAGGCTGGCATCGGCTTCCGGCCTTCTGGCCAAGCTTGGCGAGTTCTCGCCCGGCAGGTGGAAACGTCCTCTGGTCTTCATCGGAAGGCACAGCCTGGCATTCTACCTGATCCATCAGCCGGTGCTGATCGCCTGCGTCTGGGCCTTTTCCCAGATCATGCCCGCCCATGTCGAAAGCCGGCAGGCAAGCTTCGTCAGATCGTGCCAGATCTCGTGCGGGCAAAGCCGCGACGCAGCGTTCTGTTCGACCTATTGTGCCTGCATGCTCGACGCGCTTGAGGGGGAAGATACACTCGACCGCCTCTACGCAGCCGACCAGAGCCCGGAATTGAAGGCGCATGTCACCGAACTCGCAGGCATGTGCACGGCCAAGACCGACAACGCGCCAACAGGGGGAGACCAGCCATGACCGACACCCAGAAAAGAACCGGCTGGCTGCCATGGCCGCCGCTGATTTACCTTGCGGCCATCGTTGTCGCGATCGTTCTGGGGTTGTTCTATCCGCTGCCGTGGATAGGCGGCTTGCTTGGCGACCTGCTGTTTGCGGTCGGCTGGCTGATTCTCCTGGCGGTCGTAGCGCTATGGGTCACGGCGTTCCGGGCCATGGTCGCGGCAAAGACGACGCTCAATCCGAACGGCGTTCCCGCACATCTGATAACCAGCGGCCCGTTTTCGGTATCGCGCAACCCGATCTATCTGGCGAACACGCTTCTCCTGATCGGCGTCGGCTTGGTCGGCGGCATGGCTTGGTTCCTGATTTTGGCGTTCGTGGCTTCCTTCGCTACCTCGAAACTTGCGATCGAACGGGAGGAAAAGGTGCTGGCCGAGAAATTCGGCAAGAAATTCCGTGACTACGCTAAAAGGGTCCGGCGGTGGATTTGATTTTCGCGCCAGCGCTCAGGTATTGACGCCCAGTTCGACCAGGCGCTCGACGCAGGTTTCCTCGGCCCGGTCGAGTTCCGCCAGCGTCTCCTCGAGATCACGGCGTTTCTGCCGCAAATCCTCGCGCTTCTCCTCGATGCGCTTGATCATCAGCTTGAGTTGGCCGACCTCGCCCGGCGGCGCCTTGTACATCTGGATGATTTCGCGGATTTCATTGATGGAAAAACCGAGCCGCTTGCCGCGCATGATCTGCCGTACAAGATGGCGGTCCGATGGCCGGAACAGCCGGGTGCGGCCGCGCCGCACGGGCTGGATCAGCCCCTCGTCTTCGTAAAACCGCAACGTCCGCGTCGAGATATCGAATTCGCGGGTCAGTTCGGTGATCGAATAATATTCCCGCATCGTTACCCCAGCGCTTGCCTGATCGTGGTTCCGGTATCCATGCAGGAAACGGCCATCCGGCCTGTACTGGAGCGAAGCTTGGCACTGCATTTACGTAAAAGTCAATTGACGGCGTGCCGCGAAACTCTCCCGCCCCAGTCATCGTAAAGGGATCGGCGGCAGCCCAAGTCGCAAAACCTCAGGGAACACCGAACCACCATGTGGCAAGGCCAAGAAAAGCGAAAAAGCCGACGACATCGGTAACTGTGGTGACGAACACGGCCGAGGCCACGGCTGGGTCGATGCGCAAGCGGTCGAGCAGCAGTGGTATGAGAATTCCAGCCACAGCCGCCACGAACATATTGATGATCATGGCGGCCCCGATAATGCCCCCAAGGTTCGGGTCCTGGAACCAGACCGCAGCGACGATACCGATGAGGACGGCGAAGACTATGCCGTTGATGAAGCCGACACCCATCTCACGGCGAATGATGCGCCATGCGTTGTAGATATCGATATCCTTGGTCGCCAGCGCACGCACCGTAACCGTCATGGTCTGGGAGCCGGCATTGCCGCCCATCCCGGCAACGATCGGCATCAGCACGGCAAGCGCCACGATATGCTCAATGGTACGGTCGAACAGGCTGATGACCGAAGCGGCAAGGAACGCCGTGAACAGGTTGATCAAAAGCCATGGAACGCGCGAGCGCGATGTAGCGATAACGGTGTCCGACAATTCCTCGTCGCCGACGCCGCCCATGCGCAGCAGATCTTCCTCCGCCTCCTGCTGGATGACGTCGACCATGTCGTCGATGGTTAGTACGCCGACCAGCCGCTCGTTTTCATCGACGACGGCGGCCGAAAGCAAGTCGTATTGCTCGAACTCACGCGACGCCTCTTCCTGGTCCATGGTAGCCGGGATAGCGTGGCGCGTCTCGTGCATGACCTCCTCGACCTTGGTGCCGCGCTTGGTGCGCAAAATCTGGTCGAGATCAATCGCACCCAACAACTTGAAGCTTGGATCGATGACGAAAATCTGGCTGAACCGGTCGGGAAGATTGTTGTCCTCGCGCATGTAGTCGATGGTCTGGCCGATCGTCCAGAATGGCGGCACCGCCACGAATTCGGTCTGCATGCGCCGGCCGGCCGTCTCTTCAGGATAATCAAGCGAGCGCCTCAGCCTGATCCGTTCGGTGAACGGCAACTGCGACAGGATTTCGTCCTGATCTTCCTGGTCGAGATCTTCCAGGATGTAGACTGCATCGTCCGAATCGAGTTCCTGAACGGCCTGGGCGATCTGGGCGTTCGGCAACTGGTCGACGATTTCGAGGCGGATGGCCTCATCGACTTCGGTAAGCGAGGAAAAATCGAAATCGGAACCGAGCAGTTCGACGAGCGCGCGCCGTTGTTCCGGCTGCAGCGCTTCGAGCAGGTCGCCAAGCTCGGACTGATGAAGATCGTCAACATAGCCCTTTAGGGCGAGCGTATCGCGATCGGCGATCGCCGCGCCGACCCTGGCAAGAAAGGAGGCAAGCATCACCCCGTCCTCGCCGTAGATATCGGCGTGGGCGTCGTCAGCGACTTTGACGTCGATCGTCTGTTCGTCCTGATTTTCCATCGACGCGTCCCGCTGCCAAAATCCGGGAAAGGGTGCGCGCCACGTCTAGCGCGCAAAGCACGGGAATATCAACCGGATGCGCCACCGTCCGGTCGAGAAAATATTGCCGCAGCAGATCGGAGAACAAGCGATGAATGGTGCGGTCGAGAAGACTCGAACTTCCACGGGTTGCCCCACAGCGACCTCAACGCTGCGCGTCTACCAATTCCGCCACGACCGCACGTGGTAGGGCCGGCATCGACCGGCTCGCGGCGTGTAGCAAATCGTTCCGAACGAAACAAGGGTGCGCCACGCAATATTCGTGCATGGATGACGGACCCGTAGCAGCGCTTGAATCAACCGGAGAACTGGACCTTTGGCGCAATCACCGCCATATGAACGATCTGCCACGAGATATCCCATGACCGAACGCAGCCAGCTCGCCACGTCGTTTCTACCCCTGCCGGGCTCAGCCCCGGTCGAATGGCGGATCGAGCCGGGCTTTACAGCCTATCCGCAAGCGCTTCAAATCATGGAAACCCGCGCAGAAGCGATAAGGGCGGGTGCCGCGCCCGAGCTGGTCTGGCTGGTAGAGCACCCCCCGCTTTATACGGCAGGCACCAGCGCACGTATCGAGGATCTGATCGAGCCGGATCGATTCCCGGTATTTTCGGCCGGGCGCGGCGGCGAATACACTTATCATGGACCGGGCCAGCGTGTTGCCTATGTCATGCTCGATCTGAAGCGGCGGCGCGAGGATGTCCGCGCTTTTGTCGCAGCGCTGGAGCAGTGGATCATCACCACGCTCGCCGCCTTCAATGTGCGCGGCGAGCGGCGTGAGGATCGTGTCGGCGTATGGGTGGTACGGCCCGACCGCCCTGCGATGCCCGATGGCTCTCCGGCCGAGGACAAGATCGCCGCGATCGGCATCCGGCTCCGCCGCTGGGTGAGCTTCCACGGCATCGCCATCAATGTCGAACCGGATCTTGGTCACTTCGGCGGTATCGTGCCGTGCGGCGTGCAGGACCATGGCGTTACCAGCCTGGTCGACTTGGGCCTGCCGGTAACGATGCGCGATCTGGACAACGCGCTGGCAGCCGCCTTCGAAGGCATATTCGGCCCGGTAGAAACCGCGCCCGCGATCCGCAAGAGCGCCTGACGAATAGGCGCTCCAGATTCCTGACCGGCATCCGAATACAGACAGGGCCGCATCTTCCCGCAATACCGAGTCGCCGCGCCCTGCCCACCGGAGCCGTCGTGCTTCACATTGCCCCGATCCAGATCGCCATTGAAACGAGGAAGGTGCTCATGCACACCAGCGAGACGACATCGTGAACAAGATCGGTCATAACTCTCTCCTGTTGTTAATATGTTCGTAATTTGTTCTATTTTTGTTCAAATGTCAACGACCCCTTGGCGGGCGTGCACGGTTTACGCCGCCGACAGATTGGCATGGTAAAAAATGGCTAAAGGCCCCTGCCCGTCGTGATGCGTGTCGCCACGCCCAGAACTCTGCTCATGGCCATCAAGCGCACCGCTCCAGCCAATCAAGGTGCGGCTACGCTTCCTAGCGGGTTGGCGGCAGGCCGGATTCCGATTGCGGGCAGCAGGAACATAGAGTGCAGATAGTGGAAATGGTCATAGGGCGTATTGAACACCACCCATGGCAACCGCATCCTGTACGCAGGCGGCCAGCCTCAACCCAGCATTGGCCAAAGGGTCGCCGCAAGCAGCAGGCCCATGGCGATGTTGAACCATTTCAGCCGGACAGGATCGGACAGAAAGCCGCGCAAGGCGGTGCCGAAGCCTGCCCAAACCGAGACGCTCGGCAAGTTCACGACGCCAAAGGCCAGGGCAATCAGCAATACCGACAGGAACGGGCTTTCTGGAACGGTGTAGACCGCCATCGCGGTGATCGCCATAACCCATGCCTTGGGGTTGACCCACTGGAATGCGGCGGCATCCAGAAAGGTCAATGGACGGGCGTTCTGCTCGCCACCGCTGTTTACGGAACGCGCCATGGCAATCTTCCAGGCGAGGTAGAGCAAATAGGCGGCGCCTGCGACCTTCAATGCCGTGTGCAGAGCCGGAAACGCCGTCAGTATGGCGCCCAGCCCAAATCCCACCGCCAGCAACAGCACGACGAAACCGATACCGATGCCCAGCATGTGTGGAACCGAACGGGCGAAACCGAAATTCACGCCCGAGCTCAAAAGCATGAGATTGTTCGGCCCCGGCGTGATCGACGTCACGAAGGCGTAGACGAGCAAGGCGGCAAGCGTGTCGAAAGGCATTCTCTGTTTCCTGCCAAAGAAATTTCGCGCAGCCGATCCCAGGTCGCCGGCTCCGAAGGAATTCGCGATGCAAACGTAACGGTTGGGAAAACCTACATTCCTTGCGCGCCGCGATTCATCGCCGCTACGCCGGTACGGCAGATTTCGACCAGACCGAGTGGGCGCATGATGGCGATGAACTGGTCGATCTTCGAACTTTTGCCGGTTATCTGGAAAATGAAATGTTCGGTATTGGCGTCCACTACATGGGCACGGAACGCGTCGGCAAGGCGTAGCGCCTCGACGCGGGAAACGCCGGTCCCGGCAACCTTCACCAGCGCAAGCTCGCGTTCAAGCGAGCGCTCCTGACCCAGTTCATGCGCGCGGACAGTCAAATCGACCACCCGGTGCACCGGCACGATGCGCTCAAGCTGATGCTTGATCTGTTCCAGCACATGCGGCGTTCCGTTGGTCACGATGGTAATGCGCGACAGGTGCGTTTCGTGCTCGGTCTCGGAAACCGTCAGGCTTTCGATGTTGTAGCCGCGGCCCGAAAACAGGCCGATGACACGGGCAAGCACACCCGGTTCGTTGTCGACCAGCACCGATAGCGTGTGCTTTTCCGGCTTTTCCGTTTCCTTCGCTATGAAATAGGCCGAACCGGTCGGTTGAAGCTGTGCGTTCATATTCGATCTCGATCTTAGATTCTTGCGCTAGTCAGTTGTTTCAGCACGGCTATGCCGCATCGGCTATTACACCAATTCCCTACCCTTGGCGTCGATGGCGTTGGCAACCGCTTCGTCGGTAGCCTCATCCGGCAGAAGCATCTCGTTGTGCGCCTTACCGGATGGAATCATCGGGAAGCAATTGGCGAGATTGGCGACCCGGCAATCAAACAGCACCGGTTTCTTCACCGAGATCATTTCCAGAATAGCGTCGTCCAGTTCGTCCGGCTTGTCGCAACGGATACCATGCCCGCCATAGGCTTCAGCCAGCTTGACGAAATCGGGCATCGCCTCGGTGTAGGAATGCGACAGCCGGTTGCCGTGCAGCAATTGCTGCCACTGGCGCACCATGCCCATATACTGGTTGTTCAGGATGAAGATCTTGATCGGCGCGTTGTGCTGCACCGCTGCCGACATTTCCTGCATCGTCATCTGCACCGAAGCATCGCCGGCGATATCGATGACCAGTGCGTCAGGATGCGCGACCTGCACGCCGAGCGCCGCCGGCAGGCCGTAGCCCATCGTGCCCAGTCCACCCGACGTCATCCAGCGGTTCGGCTTGTCGAAATGGAAGTGCTGCGCCGCCCACATCTGGTGCTGGCCGACCTCGGTGGTGATGTAGGTGTCCATATCCTTGGTCAGTTCATACAGCCGCTCGATGGCGTATTGCGGCATGATGACGTCCGGGTTCGGCTTGTAGGCAAGCGAATCGCGCGCGCGCCAGCGGGCGATCTGCTCCCACCAAGGATAAAGCGCCTTCTTGTCCGGCTTCACGGTTGCTCGCCACAACCGCACGATATCTTCCAGCACGCGGCCGGCATCGCCGATGATGCCGATGTCGGTATGCACGTTCTTGTTGATGGACGAGGCGTCGACGTCGATGTGAATTTTCTTCGAGTTTGGCGAGAACGCGTTAAGCCGCCCGGTGATGCGGTCGTCGAAGCGCGCGCCGATGCACACCATCACGTCGCAGTCGTGCATGGCCATGTTGGCTTCGTAAGTGCCGTGCATGCCCAGCATCCCGAGCCAGTTCTTGCCGGACGCCGGATAGGCGCCGAGGCCCATCAGCGTGGAGGTGATCGGAAACCCGGAAAGCTCGACCAGTTCGCGCAGCAGATGGCTGGCTTCCGGGCCGGAATTGACGACGCCGCCGCCCGTATAGAGGATCGGCTTCTTCGCTCCGGCCATCAATTCGACCGCTGCCTTGATCTTTTCGAGATCGCCTTGGACCTGCGGGTGATAGCTGGTACGCGGCGCGCTTTGCGGCGAGACATAGATGCCCTTGGCAAACTGCACGTCCTTGGGAATATCGACGACCACCGGACCCGGCCGGCCGGTCGTCGCGACATGGAACGCCTCGTGGATCGTCTTGGCGAGATCGTTGACGTCCTTCACCAGCCAGTTGTGCTTGGTGCATGGCCGCGTGATGCCGACCGTATCGCACTCCTGAAAGCCATCGGAGCCGATCAGCGTGGTCGGGACCTGTCCGGTCAGGCACACCAGCGGAATGGAATCCATCAGCGCGTCCTGCAACGGCGTCACCGCATTCGTCGCGCCGGGGCCGGAGGTGACCAACATGACGCCGGCCTTGCCGGTGGAGCGCGCATAGCCCTCCGCCGCATGGCCCGCGCCTTGTTCGTGGCGCACCAGAACGTGTTCAAGCTGGTCCTGCTGGAAAAGCTCGTCATAGATCGGAAGCACCGCGCCGCCCGGATAACCGAAGACATGCTTGACGCCGTTGTCGATCAACGCCTGCACCACCATTTCGGCGCCTGTCATTTCGCGCCGCTCGTTTTGTCCATTGCTCATCGGTCTGTTCCGTTTTCTCTTCGCATTTCCAGCGGTTGCTGGTCGTTTAATCCGGTTTCAGGCAATAAAAAAGGCCCCCGAAGGAGCCTGTGTCTTGCGCATGGGAGGATTTCGCCCGGCGGTTACACCGCCTTGCCCACGCGCGTTCCTACTACGAGAATGACGTTCATATTCATGGGCGCGGACAATAAAGGCGAAAATGCAAAACTGTCAACTGGCTTGCAAAGCCCTTTTCCAAGGTTTCGCCACCCGGCATGACCACGCCGCCGATGGCCTAGGCGGCGTGGCTCGTTACTTTTGAGGCAGTCTACGGCACAAGCGCTTGCAACCTTAACCGCGACGCGAGCAGCCACCGGCATGCGGATTGCACTTTGCCGGCTTGCGCTGCACCCTTGCCGGCCGAGCCTGCCGGTTCGGCATTCGCACAACCTGCCTGTTCATCCGCGCCGTATGCGCTCTTTCCACCCTCGCCACCTGCATATCGTGAGCTCGGCCTCTTGCCATTTGCCGATTGGCGATCGTACGACTCGCGGCCATCGCCCGGTTTTGCTGAGACCTGGCAAGCATTTCCTGATGAGGAACGTGCCTGACCGGTGCCGCTTTTGCCGTGCGCATGCGGGCATTGGCGGATTGCGACCCGTTTCCGGGCGCTTTCTTCATCATGGCCGCCGATGCGGGCTTGTGGGCAGGTAACGGCTTCGACTTCGCCATGGCTGTCTGGCTCGCGGTAAGCGCGGAATTGGCGCCGGCGCCCGCTTCCTTGCCGGCCCGATTACCCGGCAGGTTGGCCGCCTGCAACTTCATGGCCTGTTGTTTGACCAGGGCTCCATGGGCAGTATCGAGGTGCGCCGCTGCTATCCTGCCCTTTACTGGCGGAGCCACCTGGGCTGCCTTGAGCGAAGCCAGCACGGTCTTCGGCAGGCGCGTCAGCGGCGGGCCCGCGTTCACCGGCACGACGGTGTTGCCGACGTGGACGCTCTGGCGGTTGCCGTAATTATTGATGACCGTGGTTCTGTCGATGATCGTCGTATTGCGGACGACGGTGACGTTCTCGTCGACCGGTAACACATCCTGTATGATATTGACCGCACCGATCGCGGCGACAGGCGCGAACGCCCACCACCCGTCTGCCACTACTACTTCGACATCCGGCGGAGGTGCCGGCGCCCAGCCGATATCGTCGTCGTTCTCGCGCCATACCACCCAAGCCGGCGCCCAGTCATCGCCTGCGACCCACACCCAGCCTAGATCGGCGTCATCCACCCAGCGTCCGTAGTGGAAAACGATGGCGCCGAACGGTTCGGCGGATTGCCAGTACCAGCCGTCGTCGGTCCATATCCAGCGCCCGTCCGTATAAGGCCGCCAGCCCACCGCGACGGAAGGAACCCACACTTCGCCGAAGCGTCGTGAAACCTTCCAGTCGCCGTAGGTCGAAAGTCGCTGGCGAACCGCGACGGAAATCACGGCCGCTTCAGCGGTCTGCTGCCCCGGCGCGATAAGCGCGCTGCCGGCTAAACTGCCGATGGCCAAGGCTGCCGCCAAAGCCATCAGGCATCCGCTTTTGCCAATCGAGCGGAACGAAAACCCATACATAAGGACCTCCTGTACATCGCTCGTCCCGTCCGGCGCACCACCGCTTCGCCGATCGAAGAAGCCCGCGTCTGCATGAACATGATCATCGCGCGCAATGGCCGGACTAAGGCAGAAACCATCACAAGACCGCGACAGGATACGTGAGTGATGGCCAGCTAATCCGATCCCACAAAAGGGTTGAGACTATGGTGGGGCATGACAGCAGTTCTGTTTCCCTGAATACTGCTGCAGCCCAACCGTCAGTTCGGCGGCGGACGCCGCCCACGGTAAGTGCTCGAGGACACTCTGGAGGAAAACCGATGCTCGACAAGGCCCCGAACAAGAAGCTTTCCGACCTGCTCGATACATTTGGAGCAGCCCTTGCAGCCGACGATATCGACAAGGCCGTCGAGTGTTTTCAGGAAGATTGCTACTGGCGCGACCTCGTCACCTTCACCTGGAACCTGAAGACCATGGAGGGGCGCGATCAGATTCGCGCCATGCTGGAAAGCCAGTTGTCGAAGACGAAGCCCTCGCATTGGCAGATCGCCGAGGGTGAGGATGCGACCGAAACAGACGGGCTTATTGAAAGCTGGATCACTTTCGAGACTGGCGTCGCGCGTGGCTACGGCCATATTCGCGTGAAGAACGGCAAGATATGGACGCTGCTGACCACCATGGCCGAATTGAAAGGCCATGAGGAAAAGGCCGGCTTCACCCGCCCGCTCGGCGCCAAGCACGGTCACGGCAAGGGCCGCAAGAGCTGGAAAGAGGAGCGCGACGACGAACTGGCCGAACTCGGCTTTTCGAAGCAACCCTATACGCTTATCATCGGCGGCGGCCAGGGCGGTATCGCGCTGGGCGCGCGACTGCGGCAACTCGGCGTGCCGACCATCATCGTCGAGAAGAACGCACGCGCCGGCGATTCCTGGCGCAAGCGCTACAAGTCGCTCTGCCTGCACGATCCGGTCTGGTACGATCACCTGCCCTATATCGATTTCCCGAAGAACTGGCCCGTCTTCGCGCCGAAGGACAAGATCGGTGACTGGCTGGAAATGTACACCAAGGTGATGGAACTCAATTACTGGAGCTCGACCACCGCGAAGAAGGCTTCCTACGACGAGAAGGCCGGCGAATGGACGGTCGTAGTGGAACGCGACGGCAAGGAAATCACGCTGAAGCCGAAGCAACTGGTGTTGGCCACCGGCATGTCAGGCAAGGCGAACATCCCGAAATTCAAGGGCCAGGACGTATTCAAGGGCGAGCAGCAACACTCCTCCCGGCATCCCGGCCCGGAAAACTATCGTGGCAAGAAGGTGGTGGTGATCGGCTCCAACAATTCCGCCCACGATATTTGTGCGGCGCTCTGGGAAGGCGGCGCCGACGTCACCATGGTCCAGCGTTCGTCCACTCATATCGTCAAGTCGAACACGCTGATGGATATCGGCATGGGCGCGCTCTATTCCGAGCAGGCGGTTGAAAACGGCGTGACGACGCGCAAGGCGGACCTGATCTTCGCCTCCCTGCCCTACAAGATCCTGCATGAGTTCCAGATTCCGCTCTACGAGCAGATGAAGGAGCGGGATGCAAAATTCTACGAGGACCTGGAAAAAGTCGGCTTCATGCATGATTGGGGCGACGACGGCTCGGGCCTGTTCATGAAGTATCTGCGCCGCGGTTCGGGTTACTATATCGATGTCGGCGCCTGCGATCTCGTCATCGACGGCTCGATCAAGCTCAAGAGTGGAAAAGGCGCCGCCGTGCAGGAACTGACGGAAACCGGCGTGAAGTTCGTCGACGGAACGGAGCTACCGGCCGATCTCGTCGTCTATGCCACGGGCTACGGCTCGATGAACGGCTGGGCAGCCGACCTCATCTCGCAGGAGGTCGCCGACAAGGTGGGCAAGGTATGGGGGCTCGGCTCCGCCACCACCAAGGATCCCGGTCCCTGGGAGGGTGAGCAGCGCAATATGTGGAAGCCGACGCAGCAACAGGCGCTGTGGTTCCATGGCGGCAATCTGCACCAGTCGCGGCACTATTCGCAATATCTGTCCCTGCAGTTGAAGGCGCGGCAGGAAGGCGTCGCGACCCCGGTTTACGGGCTGCAGGAAGTTCACCACAAAGGGTAGCGAATGGCCGGATGGGCGGTGATGCATCGCCCATCCGGTTCGACTTTTCACGATCCCGTTAAGGCGGCCTACACCATCCCGCCATACCCCACTTTAACCCACGTCCTGTAGAGTTCTGCATTCAGGGGAAGTGGGTAAGCGCATATGTTCGTCGAACGCGAGGCCTCGGGCGGAGAAGCCACGTCGCAAGAGCGCCGCGATGCGGGCCAGGACGACAGGCGTATCCTCGGCAATGTCGTGCAATGCGATGGTGCCCGCGCCATCATCAGCGCCTACGCCGATGCCGGCGAAGCAGCAACCGCTGGCCGCTGGACCGTTGGCAGGATGATTTCCATCAATCTCGGCGCCACCCGTACCGTCGGGCTGGTCTACGCGATCGACAAATCGGACCGCGCCTGGAATCTCGAAGGCCAGAATGCCATCGAAGTCAGCGTCGAGCTTGTCGGAGAAGTCCGCGACGGCATCGAGCCGGGAGCCAAGCCGATTTTTGACCGCGGCATCACCAACTATCCACACATAGGCGCGCTGGCTCATCGCATCCGCAGCCGTGACTTGCAGGCGGTATACGATCTGGCTGGCCGCCGTTCGATCACCATCGGTTCGCTTTCGCAGGATGACGAAATCGACGCCAACATCGCCATAGACGATACGCTCGCCCGGCACTTCGCCGTGGTCGGAACCACCGGCGTCGGCAAGTCCACCGCCGTTTCGCTGCTGTTGCGCAAGGCTATCCTTGCCCGACCGGACCTGCGCGTATTGATTCTCGACCCTCACAACGAATTCGCGGCCTCGCTGCCCGAATATTGTGCCCGGGTGGATTCCACGACGCTCGACCTGCCCTTCTGGATGTTCAAACTGGAAGAATTCGCGGAAGTGCTGTTTCGCGGGCGCGACGTGGTGCCGGAAGAACTCGACCTGCTCCGGGACCTTATCCCCGTGGCCAAGAACCTTTACCGAAGCCCCAGTTCGGGAACGTATCTTCGGCGCGGAAGCGAGGCGCTTACCGCGGATACACCTGTTCCCTACCGGATCGCCGACCTCGTCAAGCAGATCGACGAACGTATCGGCCTGCTGGAAAGCAAGAATGATCGACCGGCGCTCAAATCGCTGCGAACGCGCATAGAGCAGTCCGCCTCCGATCCGCGCTACCGTTTCATGTTCAACTCGCGGCTGATCGAGGACACGATCCACGAGACGATAGGCAAAATTTTTCGGATACCGCATGAAGGGCGCCCGATAACCTGCTTCGAAATGGCTGGCATGCCGTCGGAGGTCGTCAATTCCGTCTGTTCGGTGCTCGCCCGTCTCGCCTTCGATCTGGCTTTGTGGAGCGACGGAAAACTTCGGCTTCTGCTGCTTTGCGAAGAAGCGCATCGCTATATGCCGGCCGACCCGCGTCTTGGCTTCGCACCGACCCGCCATGCGCTGTCGCGCATTGCCAAGGAAGGCCGCAAATACGGCTGCTACCTCGGCATCGTCACACAGCGCCCCGGTGAACTCGACCCGACCATCCTGTCGCAGTGCTCGACCTTCTTTGCCATGCGGCTCGCCAACGAGCAGGATCAGGCGATTATCCGTTCGGCGATCGCGGATTCTTCGGCTTCCACGCTGTCCTTCCTGTCATCGATGGGCCAGAGAGAAGCCATCGCCTTCGGCGAAGGCGTGGCGACGACCATGCGGCTGAAATTCGAGAAACTCGACCCGGCGCTCCTGCCCGGCTCGGCCAATCGCGATGCGTCCGCTCCGTCCGTGACCAATGAGGATGTCGATCTTGCCTCGCTCGTCGAACGGCTGAGAAACGTGTCGAAGCCGCAGCAATCGATGGGCTTCGTGCAGCCAGTGGACACTCAACGGCAAGCTGGCGATCCCGACTATCGCAAAAGTCCCGCGCCACGGGTTCAGCCGAGCGACGATTTCGATCTGCGCTACGGCCTGAAACCTGCCACGTTCGGAATGCGTCCGCAAAACGACTGAGAGTTATCGCGCGCAAGCTGCAAACTTGATCCAGCCCGGTATTTCAGGCGCAGACGCGGTTGCGGCCCATTCTTTTGGCTTCGTAGAGTTGCCGGTCGGCGCGCCGGTAGAATTCCTCGGCACTTTCCTTGCGATCCCAAACGGCCAGGCCGACACTGGTAGTAACTTTCAGTCTCACATTGCCCGACAGGATCGGCATGCCGGCGATGGCCTTGCGGATGCGTTCGGCAAACCTGGCCAGAAGCTCGGCATCCATGTTCGGCGTGACGACGGCGAATTCCTCGCCCCCGAGCCGGGCAACGACATCGTGATACCGCGTCAGGTCCTTGAGGCAATTGGCGACGGCCCGCAGCACCTCGTCGCCGACGTCATGGCCATGCGTGTCATTCACCTGCTTGAAATGATCAAGATCGAGGATCATCAGGCCGATCGGCTTTCCTACGCGCCGGAATTCCTCGAGATATTCCTTCAGCGCATCGTCGAAATAGCGCCGGTTCTGCATCCCGGTCAGGCCGTCTGTCAGCGCCGCGTGCTCCAGCGTCTCGGATCGGGCGCTTAGCGAAACAGTCATGGCGCGCAGCTTACCCTCCTCCTTCACCTGCTCCCGAATGAGGGGGTAAATGAAAAAAATGCCGAAAAACAAGGCCGTTGCCAGAAGCACACCGGTCACGAACAGAAGCTTGTTCAGATAGGCGATTCTCTCAAGCGAGCTAGGTGTCTGAACCTGATCGGTCGCGGCCTGCAAAAAATCATACGCATGCAGCGTCACCAGGCCAGCGGCCAGGATCACAAAGATAAAGACGAAAAAAGCTGATTCCGCCTTGTGAAAGCGCATGTCTTCTCCGGGCAGGATGCCTGCGCGCGTTATGCCATGCGGCGGCTTACGGAGTGTTAATTTTTACAACGATAACGTGTATGTCTCTGCCCTTATATATCACTTTTGTATCGGCCGAAAATCGATCGGAACCGCGAGGCGTTCGCCCCCTCGTACCCGGGTCCATCGGCCGTCGAATTGATGCCGGAACCACGTCGCCTGCCGCTTGGCATATTGCCTGGTGGCAATCTTGGCGCGCTCGATAGCGTCGGAGAACGATATCTTACCCTCCATCGCCGCCTGTAATTCACGTACGCCGATCGCTTTCATCGCCGGCAGCGCGGGGTCGAGGCGAAGCGCGCACAGCGCGGCAACCTCCCCCAGTGCGCCCTGTTCGATCATGCCGTCAAACCGTCTCTCTATGCGGCCCACCAGTTCGGCACGGTCCGGCTCGATCACGAAAAAGTGTGCATTCTCGCGATCGATCAGCGGCCGCCCCCGCGCCGCCTGCCATTCGAGGATGGAACGCCCGGAAGCTTCCAGCACCTCCAATGCCCGCACGATGCGTTGGCTGTCAGTGGCCCTAAGCGCCATTGCGGCCGCCGGGTCCTGCTTCGCCAGCAGGCGGTGCAGGCCGGCCGTTCCCTGTTCGCGCAACGCATGACGCCAGCGGTCGCGGATCGACGGCGCGATATCCGGCATTTCGGAAATGCCGTCAGCCAGCACCCGAAAATAGAGCCCGGTGCCGCCGACAAAGATCACTGGCCTGCCCGCGAATACATGATCGTCGACGAGTTTCGTCACATCGCGCAGCCAGGCCCCGGTCGAATAGGCAACGGATGGATGGACATGCCCATAGAGATAATGCGGCGCCCGGCCAAGGTCCGCCGCTCCGGGCCGTGCGGTCAACACGTCGAGGATGGAATAGCCTTGCATGGAATCGGCATTGACGACGATGCCGCCATGACGCTCGGCCAACTCGACGGCTAGGGCCGACTTGCCGCTGGCGGTCGGCCCGGCTATCAGGATCGCGTTTTTCACGCGGCCCTCGCCCGCCCTGTCGCCGGAATCTGCCATGCCGCTCGTTGCCACGCTCATTTCCCATCCCGCCGGCTACACCCTGTCGCCGGCCCTTGCGAATATGGCGGCAAAGGCGGTCGGCGCAAGCGACGTTAGCTGGCTGGCCACCGATATTGCCTGCGACATCGCCTTGCCGGAAGGAACCCATCGCTCCAGCGCGCTGGAGACCTTGCGTAATATTCTTTCAACCGTACCGATCGACGTGGCCGTGCAGGATTCCGACACCAGGCGAAAGAAAATCCTGATTGCCGACATGGATTCGACCATGATCGACCAGGAATGCATCGACGAACTGGCTGACGAAATCGGCCTGAAGGCCCACGTCGCTGCCATCACCGCCCGGTCGATGAACGGCGAGATTGCCTTCGAGCCCGCCTTGCGCGAACGTGTGGCGCTGTTGAAGAATCTCGATGCCTCGGTAGTCGAGCGCATCGTGCAAAACCGCCTGACGCTCGCCTCCGGCGGCCGCGAGCTGGTAGCCACCATGCGCACCAACGGCGCGTGGACGGCGCTGGTGTCCGGTGGCTTCGACGTATTTACCAGCCGCATCGCGGCAAAGCTCGGCTTCGACGAGAACCGCGCCAACCGCCTGATCGAACAGGATGGCCGCCTCACCGGCGAGGTTGCGGAACCGATACTCGGCCGTGCGGCCAAGGCAGAGGCGCTGATGCAGATTTCCGCCCGCCTTGGCCTCACGCCGGCAGACGTGATCGCGGTCGGTGATGGCGCCAACGATCTCGACATGATCCGCCTCGCCGGTTGCGGCGTCGCCCTTCACGCCAAGCCCGCCGTCGCAGCCGAAGCCGCCGTGCGCATCGACCACGGCGACCTCACCGCCCTGCTCTATCTGCAAGGCTACACCAGCGCAGAGTTTTCGTTATGAAACCGCTCCACACGGAGCGCCTGATCCTGCGCAACTGGGAAGACCGTGATCGCGAGCTGTTTTATCGCATCAACTCCGACGAGCGCGTCATGGAATTCTTTCCGTTTCGCCGCGACCGCTCTCAGTCCAATGCGAAAATGGACGAATTGCGGAATACCATCGAGCGCGACGGATTCGGCTTCGCCGCCGTCGAGATCGCCGCAACCGGCGAATGCATTGGTTTCGTCGGCATCACCCGGACAGATCATGTCCCGTCCATGCCTGAAGGAACGGTCGAGATCGGCTGGCGGCTGGCGCCGGAATTCTGGGGGCACGGCTATGTGGCCGAAGCGGCCAGGGCATGGCTGGCTTTCGGCTTCGACACGCTTGACCTCGAAGAAATCGTTTCCTTCGCCGTCGAAGGGAACCGGCGCTCGATCGCGGTCATGGAGCGCATCGGCATGACCGCCGAACCGGCGCAGAATTTCAACCACCCAGCCGTGCCGGAAAGCCATCTCCACTTGAAACGGCACGCGTTCTACCGGTTGAAGAAAGCAGGCTGGAAAGAACAGAAAACGGCGGCATCGTAGCCGCCGTTTTTCTATCTAAAACAACCGCCTGCAGAGCGGCGTTGAATTAATCCATTCGGATCGTCACGAAGCGCAATTCACCCGTTTTCGAGGCCAGCATCAGCAGCGCGTTCTTGCGACCCTGCTCTTTGAGCGCACCGATCCGATCCATCACGTCCTTGGGCGTAGCCACCGATTCCTGCGCGATCTCGGTGATGACGTCACCGGGCTGAATGCCACGCTCGGCCGCCGCCGAATCCTTGGCCACATCGTTGACGACCACGCCGGTGATATCCGCCGCAATGCCGAATTTGCTGCGAGCTTCGTCATTCAGTTCGCCAATCGTCATACCAAGCACGGAGGCAGTCGCTACCGGAGCGCTGCCCTGGTCGCCCTGATCCTCCTCACCGTTGCCCTGTTCGTCTGTCGCGGCCTTGTCGTTATCCTCAAGCCGGCCAAGCGTGACCTTGACGGTCTGTTCCTTGCCCTTGCGGATGATGACGACATCGACCGCCTTGCCGACCGGGCTTTCGGCCACGACCCGGGGCAGGTCGCGCATCTCGTGAATGTCCTTGCCGTCGAACTTGATGATGACGTCGCCCGGCTGGATGGCGCCATTGTCGACTGGCCCACCCTTGATGATGCCGGCGACCAGCGCGCCTTTGGCGGTCGTCATGTCGAGGCTTTCGGCGATATCGTCCGTCACCGGCTGGATGCGCACGCCAAGCCAGCCGCGCCGCGTCTCGCCATACTGGCGCAACTGGTCCACCACACCGGAAGCAAGCTGCGAGGGAATGGAAAAGCCGATGCCGATCGATCCGCCCGACGGCGAGATGATCGCGGTGTTGATGCCGATAACCTCGCCATCCATGTTGAACAGCGGTCCGCCCGAATTGCCGCGATTGATGGCGGCGTCCGTCTGGATGAAATCGTCATAGGGGCCGGAATTGATGTCGCGGTTGCGGGCCGAAACGATGCCCACCGTAACCGTGCCGCCGAGGCCGAACGGATTGCCCACGGCCATGACCCAATCGCCGATGCGCATCTTGTTGGAATCGCCGAACTTCACCGCCGTCAGCTTGTGCCCCTTGGGGTCAACCTTGAGCACGGCGATATCGGTCTTGGTGTCGGTGCCGACCAGCGTCGCCTTCAGCGTTATCCCGTCCGAGAAATTCACCTCGATGTCGTCGGCATCGGCGATGACATGGTTGTTGGTGACGACGATGCCCTGTTCGGCATCGACGACGAAACCGGAGCCGAGCGACTGCACCTTCTGTGAGCCGCCGCCCTTGTCACCATCGCGATTCTTGAAGAAATCGTCGAAGAAATCCTGGAACGGCGACCCTTCAGGCAGTTGCGGCATTGGGACCGCGCCCGGCCCTTCGGTGCCCTTCACCGTCTGCGAGGTCGAGATATTGACCACGGCGCCAAGCAGCCCTTGCGCCAGATCGGCGACCGATTCCGGGCCATGGCCGGTCGTGGAAGCCGCATAGGCGGGCACGGCCGCAACGCCGCCGACCAGCAGCAAGGCTACCGCCGCTGCGCGCGACCTGACCAGCACACGCGAAAAGATTGTGGACGTCATAAGGCCTCCGGCGTTCAAGAAAAATCGAGCGTTTCGACGAGGACGACGCTTCGTCTCATGTTGGCAATAAATACGGCACGTTTGCGGCCTTGGCCATGCATGAAGGGGCAAATCGCCGTTGCGCCGGCGGATCGTGATACGAGAAATCCGCAGTTGCCGTTTACACGAAAAGCGTACCCTCCGCGACCTGCACCGCATGGCCGCCGATGCGCGCCGCGGCTAGCGCGCCGCGTTCCACCTCCAATTCAAGGCGAATCCGCGACGGGCGTCCCATTTCCAGCCCCTGCTCCAGCCAGAAGCGCGAAACACCGTCGCGGGGACCATCGAAACGCACGATGGCGCCGGCAAAGGCGGCCGCCGCCGATCCGGTTGCCGGATCCTCATAGGACGGCGTCCCGGGCACGATCATGCGGACATGGAAGGCGCTGTCGTGGTTCACCGTCTCGCGGCAGTAGATATAGGGGCTGGCGAACGCCCACTCGCTCTTTCTCGGTGCCAGTTCGGCCCACGCCTGGTTGTCCAGTCTTACGCGCGACGCCGCCTTCAGATCAGCAACGGGGATGGTCACATAGGGGACGCCGGCCGACCAGAACGAGACATGGTGGTTTTCAAAACCGATTTCGTTCGGGGTCAGCCCCAATGCGGCGCCGATCGATTCGGCGTCGGCCGACAGCGTCAGCTGTTCCGGCAATTTGGCGAGGTCGAATTCCGCATAAAGCGCGCCCGCGTCTCGTTTCACCGCGCAGCGAACCGGCCCGATGTTTTCTTCCAGCACGAAGATACCAGCCGTACCGCTTCCTTCGGCCTTTTCGGCCAGCGCAACCGCAGTGCCCACGGTCGGGTGACCGGCAAAAGGCATTTCGTAGTCCGGCGTAAAAATGCGTATGCGGGCGCGATGCCGGGTACTTTCCGGCGGCAGCACGAAAACGGTTTCCGACAGGTTGAACTCGCGGGCGATCGCCTGCATGGCCGGCGTATCGAGGCCTTCGCTGTCGAGGACGATGGCCAGCGGATTGCCGGCCAGCCGTGTGCTGGTGAACACGTCGTAGAGCAGGTATTTTCTGCCGGCCATCCGACGAACTCCTGAATTCTCACGCTGGCCTTTTGCCAACATGAGCGAAATTTAATTTGAATTCCGGGCCGTAAGGCCTGATCTGTGCAATCATAGGGACATTACCAGCATCATAGGGGTCCGGCGTGGACCAGATTGTCAATCCGCCAAATGTGGAATCCACTTCCACCATCGAAACGGCTCTGCGACTTGATAAAGCAGGCGTGAAAACGAAACGTCGGCGCGGCTGGCTTTACGCGCTGGTCGCCCTTGCGGTCGTTGCCGCCGCAATCGCCGCCTATCAGTGGTACGGCAATCAGGCGGTCAAGATAGACTACACGACCGTGCCTGCCGCGAAAGCCGACCTTACCGTTCAGGTGTCGGCGACCGGCACGCTGCAACCGCTCACCCAGGTCGATATTTCCAGCGAACTTTCCGGCGTGGTTCGCTCGGTCGCTGTCAACGAAAACCAGCAGGTCAAGAAGGGCGACGTGCTGGCGGCACTCGATACATCCCGGCTGGAAGCCCAGATAGAACGCGCACAGGCGTCGGCGAAGGCTGCCGAGGCCAACGTCGAGAACGCCAGGATAACGTTGAAGGAGAACGAGCAGGCGCTGGTGCGTGCAGCCGAACTTGCCAAGCGCGGCCAGACGACCAACCAGGCGCTGGAGGCGGCGACCGCCACGCGCGACCGCGCCAAGGCAGCGGTCGACAGCGCCGACGCCAATCTCGCCATCGCCAACGCAGACCTCAAGTTGCAACAATCGGATCTCGACAAGAGCACAATCTATGCCCCAATCGACGGCATCGTGCTGACGCGCTCGGTCGACCCCGGCCAGACGGTCGCCTCCTCGCTGCAGGCGCCTGTTCTTTTCGTCATCGCCGCGGACCTGAAGAGGATGGAATTGAAAGCGGCCATCGACGAGGCGGACATCGGGTCCGTCAAGGCCGGCCAGCATGCGCGCTTTACCGTCGATGCGTTTCCGGAAAGGCCGTTCGACGCCGAAATCCGCGACATATCCTTCGCCTCGCTCACCACCGACGGCGTCGTCACCTATGACGCGCGCCTCGATGTCGCCAATGACGAATTGCTGCTGCGGCCCGGCATGACCGCGACCGTTTCCGTCGTCACCAAGCAGGCCAAGGACGTGCTTGCCGTTCCCGCTACGGCGTTCCGTTACAAGCCGGCGCCTGCCGCGCGCAGTTCCGGCTGGAGCCTGACAAGCCTGTTCACCGGCCGCATGGGCGGGCGCAGGGGCGGCAGCCGCCCACAACAGGCCAGCACCCCAGCGGATGGATCGCGCACGCTCTATGTTCTGAGAGATGGGCGGCCGCACGCGGTGAACGTCAAAGTAGGCGCCACCAATGGCGAACTGACCGAAGTCCTCTCCGGCGTCTCTGAAGGCGACCAGATCATCACGGCCTCGCAGCAGCGCGGTTGATCCATGGCGAAACCGCTTCTCATCACCTTCGACAAGGTCTGGAAAACCTATGGCCACGGCGAGGCGCGGGTAAACGCGCTCGCCGGTGTCGATCTCGCCATCCGGCAAGGCGAATTCGTCGCTATCATGGGGCCTTCCGGCTCCGGCAAGTCGACATCGATGAACATCATCGGTTGCCTCGACACGCCGAGCGCCGGCACCTATTCCTTCATGGGTGTCGATGCCGGGCGTCTCGACAGGGCCCGACGCGCCACCTTGCGCAACCTTTACGTCGGCTTCGTCTTCCAGGGTTATAATCTCTTGCCGCGCACCACGGCGGCTGAAAATGTCGAGCTGCCGCTGATCTATCGCGGCGCGGCGCGAACCGAACGGCATGCGCTGGCCATGCAGGCGCTGGCTGAGGTCGGCCTCGCCGGGCGCGAGCATCATACGCCGGCCGAACTTTCCGGCGGCCAACAGCAGCGCGTGGCCATTGCACGCGCCATCGTCACGCGACCGACCCTGCTTGTCGCCGACGAGCCGACCGGCAATCTCGACACCGCACGCAGCCACGAGATCATGGAACTGTTGACCCGGCTCAACTCGGAACTCGGCCTCACCGTCGTCATGGTGACGCACGAGGCCGACATCGCCGCCTATGCCCAGCGCACCATCCGCTTTCTCGACGGCAACGTCGCCTCCGACACGGCAAATCTGGAGGCCGCACAATGATCTGGGAAACCGTTCGTCTCGCTCTCCTGTCCGTGAGGCGCAACGCGCTGCGTTCTTTCCTGACGCTGCTCGGCATCGTCATCGGCGTCGCCGCCGTCATCGCCATGCTGACCATCGGCAACGGCACTACGGAAAAGGTGAAGGCCGACATTTCCAAGCTCGGCTCCAACCTGCTGGTCGTGCGATCCGGCCGGGCTGCCGGTCCCAGCGCGACCGACACCGTGGTGCGCCAGCTCAATGAGAAGGACGTCGCCGCGCTGGTCACGCATCTTGTCGGGGCCCGCGCCATATCACCCGCCTCGCAAAAGCAGGTCCGCGTCATCTTTGGCACCGAAAACCTGACCAGCGGCGTAACCGGAACCGACAGCGCCTATCTGGTGGCCCGCGACTGGAAGCTGGCTTCAGGCCGCGCTTTCTCGGATTCCGAAACCCGCAGCGGCACGGGCGTTTGCCTTATCGGCGAAACCGTGCGCCAGCAATTCTTCGGCGCCGGCGATCCCGAGGGCCAGATCATTCGCGTCAACCGTACCTCGTGCAAGATCATCGGCCTGTTGGAATCGAAGGGTTTTACCGGCTTCGGCCAGGATCAGGACAACGTCGTTCTTATGCCGCTTGCCGCCTATCAGCGGCGTATCGCCGGCAACCGCGACATCGATTCCATCTACGTCGCAGCCGACGATTCGACGCCGACCAGCGTACTCCTGCCCCGCGTCGAAGATATTCTGCGCGACACAAGGCGCATCTCGCCGGGTCAGGAGGATAATTTCTCCATCCGTGACATGACGCAGATCGCCGACACGATGGCAGCGGCCACCACCACCATGACCGGTATGCTCGGCGCGGTCGCCGGCGTCAGCCTGCTCGTCGGCGGCATCGGCATCATGAACATCATGCTGGTGTCGGTAACCGAGCGCACACGCGAGATCGGCATAAGGCTGGCCATAGGGGCGCATGAAAAGCACATTCTGGTCCAGTTCCTGGTCGAGGCGACAGTGCTGTCGCTGATGGGCGGCATTATCGGCGTCGCTCTGGGCCTGTCGCTTGCCGGCATCGCTTCGCTGACGCTGTCGATACCGTTCAGCCCGAGTCTGGCGACGGTGTTGCTTGCCGTCGGTTTTTCCGCGCTGATTGGCATGGTGTTCGGCTTTTTTCCGGCGCTGCGGGGCGCCCGGCTCGATCCGATCGACGCGCTGCGTCACGAATAACGAATGCCTCCCGAAAGTGGCACGGGTTTCGGGAGACATGCGTACCATCAGAAATCCAAAGCGGATCGCGCAAATTTGAAGGTTTGTTACCGGCTTTAGCGTGCGGGATCAGCCTTAGTTCGCGAAATGCCATTCGATCAGCGGCGTCATGTGCGACGCGAGGCCGTCGGGCAGGTCGCCGGCGCTGTGAATGACCACCGGCGCCGCGATCTCTGGATGGGTCTGGGTCGCAACAAAAGCATTGATCGACGCGACCAGGGCATTGGCCGTCATGGGCATGCGGTAGCGGCGGAAAATCACCGTCCCGCTGCGCGTCGTCAGCAGATAATAGCGTTTGGCCGGTGAGGCCTGGGCGATGTCGATGCCGGTCTCTTCCTTGACCTCGCGCCGCATGTTGAAGTCGACATCCACCAGCCCGTCTCGAAAATCTTCCAGTTCGAAGGAACCGGCGGCGAAATAGACCCTTCCGGCATTGACCGTGTGCTTGCCCATGCGAATCGCCACCAAGGCATTATCGCTCGAAACCAGCATGGCGTGCGCGAATACATGGCCGGCGCCCAGCATCTCCCTGTTCCTGAGCCAGTACATGAAGGTGGCATAGCGCACGATATGGCAGCGTCCGGCGAGGCGACTGTCGCGATAGGACAGTTCAGAAAGCAGTGCCACCCGCCCGTCGAAGATATGCGGGTTGATGGCAATTTCGCGGAGCCAGTTTTTCTCTATCGCCGGGAGATTGTCTCGCTCCAGCGGATGCGGGGCGGGATCGAGCCTGACGTCGATGACTTCGACAGGAAGAACGGTGTCACGCGGCAGATCAAAGCTCATGGATAGGCTTCCGGCAGGGTTTCAGACAATATCGAGGGTGATGGCGACGGGACAATGGTCCGACGCCTTCGGCCGGTCCCAGCCGGCGCGGGGAAATCTCTCGACCTCCTGGCCGGGAGGAAAGACGGTACGCCAGGGTTGGCCGTTGCGGACGATGTCGGGGATGGCGGTGGCATTGCGCGAAGCCAGTCCCTTCGACAGCAGAATATAGTCGAGTTGGCACAAATGCCTCTCCTGCGGCCCGCGCGTATGATAAAAAGACCAACGGTCCATCTCCGGCCTGCGTTCGACGACGTTTTCACAAAAGCCGTCGGCCAGAAGCACGTCCAGACATGAGTGGTCCTCGTTCGCCACTTCGAAACGATAGCCCGCAAATGGGTCGCCGTCGATCCTGACGCGCTGGCGGTAGTCGTTCATGTCGCCACAAACAGCCCAGTTCCTGTCGGGAGCATGATCCTTGCCGAAACGCTCTTCGATAATGCGGCGCACGGCCTGCGCTTCCGCGACGCGGATCGGCATCGACGCCTGGCGGCCGTCGAGCCCGTTGCGCGGCGGACCCATCGATTTGAAATGCACGAGATAAAGCGTCAGCGGCCTGTCCCCTACGGTGACGTCGATTTCCAGGCAGTCGCGCCTGAAAATGCGTTCGTTGGCGGCGTTTCCGGTCGCGGCGAGTTCGGGCGTGTGCAGGCCGAAGTCGTCATAGGTCAGATAGGCATGGCTGGTCATGCGCACGAATTCTATCGGCTGGCCATCCGCCGTCTCGCTGCGCATCATCACCGCAACGTCGATACCGCGGGAATCGTTGCCGGCCGTCGTGTATTTTTGCCGATATCCCTCGCCGATCATCTTGAAAAGATAGCCATATTCGAAGGCCTTCAACGCCTCGATGTTGTCCACCTCCTGCATGCACAGGATATCGGCGCGTGTCGCGGCGATCGCCAGCGCCGAAAGCTGGCGCGTGTCGTCGGATTGCGCGATCTCCCTGGCCTGTTCGAGCGAACGATATTCGGCCTCGCTGCCGATATCGAACAGCGACAGCGTGCGGTCCTGGTTGAGCTGGTTGCGGTAGCCTGAAAAATCGAACCTGTTCATCAGGTTCTCGACGTTGAAGGTGGCAAGGCGCAGCGACATGGCAGGAGGTTTGCCCGGAAGTGGCCGCGAAAACAAGAGCTGGCGCCAGAAGCGGGTAGCCAGACCGGTGTGGAACGATTTTGTTCATTCTCCGTTCAGGCTCAAAGCACCAACATACGCGCCACTCTCGGATCCGTGGCGCGGGGCTAAGGAACTTCTGGAGAAGTGAAAATGAAACCGATCTTTTCCTATTCGATCAAAACTGGCCTGATGGCCATTGGCTTGGCAGGCGCTCTGGCGACACCGGCTCTTTCCGGACCGATGCTGCCGACCGCGCCGACCGCGCCTTCAGCCACCACGGCAGCCGAAATCATCCCGGTGCGCGAGGGCTGGGCAGGCGGCAACAGCCGTAGCGACTACTGGCGCCATAACGGGGGCAACCGCCATTGGCGGGGTAACAGTTGGGGGCACGACAACTGGCACAGGCCCTATTACCGGGATAATTGGCGCGGCCGTCACTACCGACGCCACTACGGCGGTTCAGGTATCTATTTCGGGCTGGGCGGGTTTGGCCTGGGACCGGCTTACGACTATTATTACGCACCTAATTATTATTACGCACCGCGCCGCACCTACCGCGTCTATCGTGGCGGCAACGCGCATGTGCGGTGGTGTTACAACCGTTATCGCTCCTATCGCGCCTCGGACAATACGTTCCAGCCGTATCATGGGCCTCGCCAGCAGTGCTATTCGCCCTATCGGTGATGCCTTAATTTGCAGCGGCGCCGCATAGCGGCGCTGCTTTTAATCGAGTTCGACACCCACAGACGTCAAACTCCGCCATCGTACTCGCGCCTGGCGCGGCTGGTCCTGACCGGCGATGCGCAGCTCGAACGAGGTCGGGACGGCGGTCGTCTCACCGAAAGCCAGCAACGCGCCCCTTTTCGACTCGTTGCGCACCACACATTCCATTGCGCCATATCCTCTGTTGAAGCCCAAGGTCGCTCCCTTAAAAACGCGCCGCCGGGGTTCGGCCCTGCGCTCCGCCAACACGTCATCCTTCGTGGTCATGCCCATATCTCCACTCCGATAGAGCTAACCAAGCGATTTTCATGCCAACGCTGCGGTGCCATTGTGGGACAGGGAATAGAAAAGGCCGGCGAGGTGTCCGCCGGCCTTCTCCGTTGTGATCCGGGCGAAGCGAAAAGCTTGCCCAAAAGGGTCAGTTCTTGGTCTTGTCGACCAACTGGTTCTTGGCGATCCAGGGCATCATGGCGCGCAGCTTGGCGCCGACTTCCTCGATCTGATGATTGTCGTTGTTGCGGCGGATGCCCTTGAAGCGCGACAGGCCGGCACGGTATTCCTGCATCCACTCCGAGGTGAACTTGCCGGTCTGAATGTCCTTCAGCACGCGCTTCATCTCGGCCTTGGTGTCGGCGGTGATGATGCGGGGGCCGGAGACGTATTCGCCCCATTCGGCAGTGTTGGAGATCGAGTAGTTCATGTTGGCAATGCCGCCCTCATAGATCAGGTCGACGATCAGCTTCACCTCGTGCAGGCACTCGAAATAGGCCATTTCCGGCGCATAACCGGCTTCCACCAGCGTCTCGAAGCCGGCGCGGATGAGTTCGACCAGGCCGCCGCACAGCACCACTTGCTCGCCGAACAGGTCGGTTTCGCATTCTTCCTTGAAATTGGTCTCGATGACGCCGGAACGGCCGCCGCCGATGCCGCAGGCGTAGGACAGAGCCACATCATGCGCATTGCCGGAAGCATCGTGGTTGACCGCGACCAGGCACGGCACGCCGCCGCCCTTCTGGTATTCGCCGCGCACCGTATGGCCGGGGCCCTTCGGCGCAATCATGACGACATCGATCGTATCCTTGGGCTCGATCAGCCCGAAATGCACGTTGAGGCCGTGAGCGAAGGCAATCGCCGCGCCATCGCGGATGTTGGGAGCAATATCGTTTTTGTAGATGTCGGCCTGCAATTCATCCGGCGTCGCCATCATCATCAGGTCTGCCCATTTGGCCACCTCGGCAACGCTCATCACCTTGAGCCCATCCGCTTCCACCTTCTTGGCGGTCGCCGAGCCCGGCTTGAGGCCGATGGCGATTTCCTTGACGCCCGAATCCTTCAGGTTGAGCGCATGTGCCCTGCCCTGGCTGCCATAGCCGATGATGGCAACCTTCTTGCCCTTGATCAGATTCAGATCGGCATCGCGATCGTAATAGACACGCATCTTATCTTCCTTCCTGTGCTGAAAACCGTGGATCTATGGTTCTTTCCTTGCCCCGTATAGGGCGAGAAACTGTCTTGTGGCGCGCGCGGCGTCCTCGGCAATAGCCGCTTCGGTAAGCCCCGGCCAATCCCCGAGCAACAACCTGATCTGAATGTCGCGCCCGACCAGCCCGAAAAAAGTGCGGAACGCCGTTTCAGCATCCTCGAAGGCGAGATACCCTGCCCGCTTGCCGGCGTCGAAAACCGGTTTCAGGCGCCGGGCCATCGCAAACCGGCCATTCTCCAGCACCATCGCGCCAAGATTGTCCTTGCCGGACCCCGCGTGGCTGACCGCAACGCGGTTCAGGGCAATGGAGGTGTCGCTGGCGATAACCTTCAGCCAGTCGCGGGCATACCCCTCCAGACTCTCGGTCAGCGAAACGAGGTCGACACTGCCCGGATCGACCGGCGCCACCCGTACCTTCGATGCTTGCCACTGCACGGTCGCCGTCAGCAGCCCATCGCGGTCGCCAAACCACTTGTAGAGCGTCTCCTTGGAGCAGCTCGCGCGCCGCGCCACGGCAGTCATGGTCAGGTGATCGCCCTCCTCCACCAGCAGGCGCAACGCCGCATCTAGCACGGCCTGCTGGCGTGCCGTCGGGGCTTTGCCGTCATCCTTCGGAAGGGTCTTGTGCAACGCTTCTTTTCCGGTTGTTCATACGCGCCAGCTCAAGTGCGTACCGTACGTTACGGTTCTAAGCCTTATGAACTATCCCGCAAACCAGTCAAGTCCTTTTCTCTTCGGGTAAGCTTGGAACCTGCCGCTCGTGCCCCGATCGTCGCAACGACGGCTGACCCATTAGAGTCCAGGGCCAAGCGAGCCTTTGAACTATCGGTCCCGGCCGGTCAGATCGCCACCTGCGTGCCGATCTCGACAACGCGGCCGGTTGGAATCTGGAAGTATTCCGTTGCATCGGCGGCGGTGCGCGCCAGCCCGATGAACAGCCTGTCCTGCCACATCGGCATACCGGAGTTAGGCGATGCCTTGAGCGACCGCCGCGACAGGAAGAACGAGGTCGTCATGATATCGAACTTCCAGCCCTTCTTGCGGCAGATCGCCAGGGCGCGCGGAATGTTCGGATGTTCCATGTAGCCGAAGGTCAGCGTCACCCGCATGAACAGGTCGTTGATGGTTTCCATCTTGACCCGTTCGCTGTCCGGCACCATCGGCTGCTGGGCGGTCACGACGGACAGGATGACGTTCTGCTCATGCAGCACCTTATAGTGCTTGAGGCTGTGCATCAGGGCGGTCGGCGCGCTTAGCGGGTCGCTGGTCAGGAAGATCGCCGTTCCGGGCACCAGATGCGGCTGCTTCTTGAGCAGATTGCCGGCCAGGAAATCGAGAGGAACCTCGTTCTTGCGGGTCTTTTCGAAAAGAAAGCGGCTGCCGCGGATCCAGGTCACCATGATCAGGCCCATGACGCAAGCAACGGTGATCGACACCCAGCCGCCCTCGACGACCTTGACGGCGTTGGCGAGGAAGAAGCCGGCATCGATGATACCGAACAGGGCCGCAAGCCCGATGGCGACCCAGATATGCCACTTCCACAGTGACCGCATGACCACGAACAGCAGCATGGTCGTCATCAGCATCTCGCCGGTCACCGAGATGCCGTAGGCCGATGCCAGCGCACTGGAACTGCCGAACCCGACGACAAGCAGCATCACGCCCAGCGCAACGATCAGGTTGACGCGCGGCATGTATATCTGGCCCAGTTGCGATTCCGACGTATGCTGGACCTCGATACGCGGTAAAAGGTTAAGCTGCACGGCCTGACGGGTCAGCGAAAAGGCGCCCGAGATCACCGATTGGCTGGCAATGACCGTTGCCGCCGTTGCCAGGCCCACCATGGGCGCAAGCGCCCATTCCGGCATCATCTGGAAGAAAGGGTTCGACGGCTTCCCGCCATGGCTGAGCACGAAGGCCCCCTGCCCGAAATAGCACAGCAACAGGCAGGGAAACACGATCGAGAACCAGGTCAGCACGATCGGCCGACGCCCGAAATGACCGAGATCGACATAGAGCGCTTCCGCACCCGTCACCGCCAGGAAAACGGCGCCGACAGTGACGAAGGCGCCGGTGGGCGTGGTGGCCAGATAGTAGATCGCATAATAAGGATTGATCGCGAGCAGGACCGAGGGATCGTCGGCCAGGTGCCATAGCCCGATCGCGCCGAGCGCGAGAAACCACAGCAGCATGATAGGGCCGAACACCACGGCTACCTTGCCGGATCCGAAACGCTGCACCGAAAACAGACCCGCCAGGATCAGCAGGGTTATGGGCACGACATAGGGGCTGAACGTCGGGGTTACCACCTCGAGGCCCTCGACCGCCGACAGGACGGAAACGGCTGGCGTGATGATGGCATCGCCGAAGAAAAGGGCCGCCCCGCACAGGCCGATCCCCAATATGACCTTGGCTCCCCTCGGATATGCCGTGCGCGCCAGTGCCATAAGGGAGAGCGTTCCGCCCTCGCCTTTGTTGTCGGCCCGCAACACGAACGCGACATATTTGATGGTCACGATAATGGTCAGCGCCCAAACGATGAGCGACAGAACGCCCAGCACGTCTGACCGGGAAAGAGACCCGTCGGACGCATGAAGAGCTTCACGAAAAGCATAGATCGGGCTCGTGCCGATGTCGCCGTAGACCACGCCGAGCGCGCCGACCATCAGCACCGGAATGCCGTGTTTCTCGACTTCGGCCTGGGCTGGTTGATCGACGGGCTCTACCTCACCACCCTGGTTGGCAAGGGCCATGCACGATACTCCGTTAAGCGCGGGGTGCTCTAGCCTTGCTGCACCGCAATATCAAGAACCAATGCATTTCCACTCCGGCATGGCCCTGATGTAACGCGGTTATCACCAGCCGCAAGCCTTGAGAAACCGTTTAACCGTAGTGGCCATGCCATACTCCAGTGCATCGGCCGTCAACCCATGGCCGATCGATACCTCGGCCAATGCCGGGATGCGTTTCACCAGCGCGGGCAGATTACTCACGACGAGATCGTGCCCGGCGTTGACCTGAAGGCCAGCCGCGAAGGCGGCATCAGCCGCTTTTCCCAGTCTTTCCAACTCAGTCGCCGCTTTTCCTGCATCGGAATGGAAGCTGCCGTAGGGGCCGGTGTAAAGCTCGATCCGATCGGCGCCCGTCTGTTTCGCCGCCTGTACGATCTCGGGATCCGGATCACAAAAGAGCGATACTCTAAAGCCGCCCTTCTTCAAACGCCTGATGATCGGTTCGAGAAATTCTGCCCTTTCGGAAAAATTCCAACCGTGGTCGGACGTCGCCTGGCTGGGATCGTCCGGCACCAGCGTCACCTGCTCGGGCTGGTTCTTTTCCACCAGCACCAGAAACTCCTCGGTCGGATAACCCTCGATGTTGAACTCGGCCTGCGGAAACTCATCATCGATCAAGGCGCGGATTGCCGGCAGGTCGGAATAGCGGGTGTGCCGCTCATCGGGGCGCGGATGCACCGTCAGCCCATGCGCGCCGGCGGCAAGGGCGATGCGCCCAAGCCCGGTTACGCTTGGCCATGGCAGGTCCCTGCGGTTTCGCAACATGGCGACGGCATTGAGGTTCACGGATAATTTCGCTGGCATGATCGCCCCTGAAAGCATTCGACCCGACACCTATAGAGCCTTTGGTGGGAACAGGCAGGGGGATTTCGGTGTTCCACAGACAGGATTAATCACCTCAGACAGGGAAACACCATGAACTTTCTGGATGAAGTGCCTGCCATTCGCCGAATCGATACGGATCGCGATGATCTGTTTGCCGTCGATGTCGTCGGGCGTGTCACGTCCGCCGACGCCGAAAACCTGTTCGGGTTACTTGAGGCGGCCTACGCGCTGCACCCGAAAATCGACACCCTCATACGCCTCGTCGACTATGAAAATGTCGACTGGCGAGGCGTTTCGAAACAAACGCTGGAGCGCGGCAAGGCTAATGCCCTGGAGCACGTCCGACGCTGCGCAACAGTGGGTGAACCGAACTGGATCGGTCAGGTGGAAGGTCTTTTCTCAGTGATCCCGGTCGAACTGCGGCACTTCGATGCTAAAGACGAATCGGATGCATGGGGCTGGCTCGGCGCGAAGCCGCTCAGGGTGCGTTGACTACCGCACGATAGTCAACCGCTCCGCCGCCCGCGTGATGGCGGTATAGAGCCAACGCTGGCGCGTTTCCTTGAAAGCGAAGCTTTCATCGAACAGAACGATATCGTTCCACTGCGAGCCCTGTGCCTTGTGCACGGTCAGTGCATAGCCATAGTCGAAATCGTCGAACCGCTTCCTCTGCTGCCAGGGGATGTCGGCGTCCGGGTCCTCGAAGACTGCTTTCAGAAGCTTGATCTTGGCGACGCCGCGGTCCGGATCGTCCTCCTCCGGCGAGACCAGAAGATTGATGCCCGGCTTTACCGTCTCGCGCGACGAGGTCATTACCTTCCACAGCGAACCGTTGAGCAAACCCTTGGCGGGGTCGTTGCGCAGGCACACCAGCTTGTCGCCAGCCTGCGGATAGCCGGCGGTAAAGCCTTTCAGTTCGCGCAGGCGCTGGTTGTAGCGCCGCCGGGTACGGTTGGTGCCGACCAGCACCTGATCGGCCTTCAGCACCAGTTCCTGCGTGACGTCCTCCTTGGCGATGACTTGGGCAGTGCCATAGTCGCCGCGTGGGAACTCGCGCCCCTCGCGCACGTCCAGCGCCAGCCGGATAATCGGGTTGTCGCGCGCCTGCCGGTGTATTTCCGTCAGCAAAAAGTCCGGCTCGTGCTCGGTAAAGAAGCCACCGCCCGAAATCGGCGGCAACTGGCCGGGATCGCCGAGCACCAGGATCGGCGTGCCGAAACTCATCAGGTCGCGGCCGAGTTGCTCGTCTACCATCGAGCACTCGTCGATAATGACCAATGCCGCCCGTGAAATCGGGCTTTGCCGATTGAGCGAGAAGGTCGGCGACATCGAGGTCTTGCCGGTCACCTCGTCTTCGACCGATTCTTCGCCCTTGGGCCGGTAGATCAGCGAATGAATGGTGCGGGCGTTTGTCGCTCCCTTGGAACGCAGCACCTGCGCTGCCTTACCGGTGAAGGCGGCGAACTGCACCTGCCCGTCGACATGCTCGGCAAAATAGCGCGCCAGCGTCGTCTTACCGGTGCCGGCGTAGCCGAACAGCCGAAACACCTGCGGCTTGCCGGCCTTAAGCCAGCGCGCGACCGCTTGCAGCGCCTCATCCTGTTGGGGTGAAAATTCCATACCCTTGAGAGACAGGATTCGGCGGCTGAGGGCAAGGCGTTTGCGAGCACCCGTAGCCGCCTGTCGCCGGCAAACAGTCGCACCGGCCTATTTCTTGGCCGGTTTTTTATTTCTTGGCGTTG
>JBARYG010000192.1:0-27008 GCA_049647745.1 Mesorhizobium sp. | reverse complement strand
GGCCCTATGTCATCGAGGAGGCGTGGCCTTTGCTGGGCAAGGATATGCGCCAGCGTTCGGAAGCGGGTCTGGGCGTCGCTTCCGGTGCGATGGGCACCGATGCCCTGCGTTAGAGGCAGGACATCAGAAAATAGAGGCGTCAGGAAGTTAAATGGCACGGGAAAAGCTCGACAGGAAGGCTATCGACGAGGCGCTGGCCGGGATCGAGGGTTGGGCGCTGGCCGCTGACGAGGCTTCGATCAGCCGTACTTTCACCTTCAGGAATTTTTCCGAGGCTTTCGCCTTCATGACCCGTTCGGCGCTCGCGGCCGAGAAGATGGACCACCATCCGGACTGGTCGAACGTCTACAAGACGGTGGACGTGACCCTCAACACGCACGATGCCGGTGGGCTGACCGCGCTCGATTTCGATCTGGCGAAGAAGATGAACCGCTATTTCGGCGGCTGAAACTCAAGGTCCCTTTGCAAACTCTACCCAACCGGCCATCGGCTGGGCGAGGTATCAAACGGACCTCGCGCTCTTGCAGCGGTGCGACGGCTTCACCACATTCGCTGGCGGCCCGGACAATCGCCGGTCTCGTTGGAGAATGTGATGGTGCAGAAATCGAACTTCGATTTTTCAGGCTTCGGCGGCAAGCCGGGCGATGAAAGCGAGGTGCGTGCGAAATTCTGGCGCACGGCCAGGAAGGCCGCCCGCCAGATACCCTTCATGGAAGAACTGGTTGCCGCCTATTATTGTGCCATGGACAAAAAGACGCCGTTGCGGGCCAAGGGCATATTACTGGCCGCGCTGGGCTATTTTGTGCTGCCGACCGATGCCATCCCCGACTTCGTGTTCGGTCTCGGCTTCACCGACGACATCGCCGTCCTGACCGCCGCGATTACCACCGTTCGCGCCCATATCACGCCGGCGCATCGTCTCGCCGCCCGCGAAACCATCGCCGACGAAAGCTGACCGGCGCGCCCGCTCCGATAGAGGTTGCCGGCGCCGCCGCTCGAAAAAGACAAACTCTTGCCGCTTTCGTGCTCTCCAAGTCGCATCAGGGACATCGTGCCGGTCGCCGACAAGGCGGCGGCGCGAAATTGGCGGTGGTTTCTCAATGGCGGAAGTCCTTTTCTTGGCGAACTTCATCCTTTGGTAACCCAGATTAAATCAAAATGAAGCGAACGGCAGGGCGCCGAGCCGGCCTGTCTCCGCATAATCTGAAATACGGGAAAAACAATGCGCGGATTGATAGCACTCGTTTCGGGCCTCGGCATGTTGGCGGCGGCCTCGCCGGCACTTGCCCAGCAGGCGACCAAGATCGGCCAGCACAATGCCTGGGGCACCTACAGCTACCAGGCGTCGGGCGGCAAGGTCTGCTACGTGCTGACGGTGCCTACCGACAAGCAGCCGCCGACGCTCGACCATGGCGACATGTTCTTCTTCGTCAGCCAGCGCCCCGGCCAGCAGGTATCCTACGAGCCGCAATTCATCGCCGGCTACGAGTTCCAGCAAGGCTCGAAGGCGACCGTCACCATCGGTGCGAAGTCCTTCTCCATGTTTACCAAGGGCAAGTCCGCCTGGGTGGAGAACGCCGCCGAGGAACCGGTGCTGATCGCCGCCATGAAGGGCGGTTCCGACATGAAGGTGCAGGCCAAGTCCGGGCGCGGCAACGCCACCAGCTACGTCTTTTCGCTGAAGGGCATTTCGGCGGCGCTGGATTCGATCAAGAGCTGCAAATAGGCGACCCTGTCGGCCAACCGTCGAACAAGGCCGGGGCATGCGCGCCGGCCTTTTCGTTTGTCGTTCCCCGAGGCTGTGCCGACGCTTCTACATGACTCTGCGGCAAAGCTGTGCTATGCGCCGCGTTTTCCTCAATGTCGCTGCTGAAATCGGCCGCAAACCGTCTATATTGGGCCAGCCATGAGCCTTTCTCTCGATCTTACCGCCCCCGGCGCACGCGACGCCCTGCGGGTTTCGCCTGCAGCCGAAAAGCCGTCGCTGATCGGCCTCGACCGCGCGGAACTGGCGCAAGCGCTGGTCGCAGCTGGAATCGTGCCGGAACGCCAGGCGAAAATGCGGGCCAGCCAGCTTTGGCATTGGCTCTATGTGCGCGGCGTCTCCGACTTCTCGCACATGTTCAACATCTCCAAGGAACTGCGCGCCGAACTGGACAGGCACTTTACCGTGGCTCGGCCCGAGATCGTGGAAGAGCAGGTTTCCACCGACGGCACCCGCAAATGGCTGTTCCGCTTTCCACCGCGCGGCGCCGGCCGCGCGGTCGAGATCGAGACGGTCTATATACCGGAGGAAGGGCGCGGCACGCTGTGCATCTCCTCGCAGGTCGGCTGCACGCTGACCTGTTCGTTTTGTCATACCGGCACGCAGAAGCTGGTGCGCAACCTGACGGCGGAAGAAATCCTGTCGCAGTTGCTGACCGCCCGCGACAAACTTGGCGATTTTCCCGACCGCGATACGCCGGCCGGCGCGATCGTGCCGGCTGAAGGCCGCAAGGTTTCCAACATCGTCATGATGGGCATGGGCGAGCCGCTCTACAATTTCGAGGCGGTGAAGAAGGCGCTGCTGATCGCCTCCGATGGCGACGGGCTGGCGTTGTCGAAGCGCCGCATCACGCTCTCCACCTCCGGCGTGGTGCCGGAAATCGTGCGCACCGGCGAGGAACTGGGCGTCATGCTGGCTATCTCGCTGCATGCCACCAACGACGACCTGCGCGACCTCCTTGTGCCGATCAACAAGAAGTTCCCGCTTGCCGAACTGATTGCCGCCTGCCGGGCCTATCCGGGCCTTTCGAATGCGCGTCGGATCACTTTCGAATATGTGATGCTGAGGGACGTCAACGATTCGATCGAGGATGCCAAGGCGCTGGTCAAGCTCTTGAAGGGCATTCCGGCCAAGATCAACCTTATCCCGTTCAACCCGTGGCCGGGCACCAACTACCAGTGCTCGGAATGGGAGACGATCGAGAAGTTTGCCGACTATATCAACAACGCCGGCTATGCCTCGCCGATCCGCACGCCGCGTGGCCGCGACATCCTCGCCGCCTGCGGCCAGTTGAAGTCGGAATCGGAGCGCATGCGCAAGGTGGACCGGCTGGCGCTGGAAGCGATGATGATCGCGGGCCACGGCGAGGCGTGAGCCGCGTTCTGCTCTACATCGGCCGTTTTGCCGTCATCTTGATCGGCTATGTCGCCGCCGCGCTGGCGGCCAGCGCGTTCCTGCATCTGCTGCTTCTAGGTTCCGCCGGTTTCCCGCCGGACGAAGCCCATGCCGTCGTCATGGGCACGCTGTTTTTCTCGATTCCGTTTACCGCGCTGTTTATCGGCTATTTCGCTTTTCTGCCTTCGGTGGCGGCGATCCTGATCGGCGAGATTTTCGGTCAGCGCAACTGGCTATTCCATGCCCTGGCCGGCGCTGCGGTGGGGTTGGCGGTCGTTGTCCTGTTCTGGCAATCCGCGATATGGCCGGACAGCGGCTATCAGACAGGCATAGAGCCGGCCTACAGCACATCGCGGTTCGTTGGCATGATCATTGGCAGCGGCATCGTCGGTGGGCTCGCTTACTGGCTGTGCGCGGGACGCTTTGCCGGCAACTGGCGCTCTGCAGGCGAACCTGACAATTCTATTTCGTCTGGGCCGTCAGGATCTTGAGCGCGAAAGCCGAAAAGACGCTGGCGAGCAGATAATCGACGATCCGGGTCACTCGCGGGCTTGCCTTCATCGCCGCCGAGAACTTTTCCGCCGCCAGCACCATCGGCGCCGTTACCGGAATCGAAATGGCGATGAACATCAGGCCGAGGAAGAACAGTTTTCCGGGCGCGTGCGGGTCGTGTGCGGATACGAACTGCGGCAGGAAGGTCATGAAGAACAGGATGATCTTCGGATTGAGCAGGTTGACGCCGAGGCCGGCGGTGAAGCTCTTGGCCAGCGAAACATGCGGTCCCTTTCCCGTTGCCGGGGTAAAGGCCGAGCCCTTCGTCAGCGCCTGCCAGGCGAGAAACACCAGATAGCCCGCGCCGAAGACCTTCAGCACGAAGAACGCCATCGGCGAGGCGACGATCAGCGCGGAAATGCCGACGACGACAAGCGTGGTGTGGACCAGTATTCCCGACAGCGCCCCGAACATCGAGGCGAAACCGGCCGCCCGGCCCTGGTTCAGCGTGCGGCTGACGAACAGCGTCATATCCGGTCCGGGCGTCGCCGCCAGGATCACGGTCGCAATGCCGAACTGGATGAGCGTGGCGAGATCGGGAACGAAGGACATGGGCGGCACCGAGGGGCAGGACGGGCAGCGTATAACGCAAGGCAGGCCCGGACGCCAGTGGCACCGATGTGCGTATAGCCGGACGCCCTTTACCCCGATGTAACCGCCTTGGCCTAGCTTGGGCGACCGGCTGCATGGTGCCGGCTTATCGGGTGGTGGTATGAAAATCGCGTTTCTCGGCACCGGTTTCGTTGCCGATTACTACATGGCGACGCTGGCTAACCATCCCGGGCTGGAACTGGCCGGTGCTTTCGATCTTGATGCGCCGCGTCTTGCCCAGTTCTGCGACTTTTACCGGGTCCACGCATACGAAAATCTCGACGCCCTGCTCGGCGATCCGGGCATCGACATCGTCGTCAACCTGACGACGCCGGAAAGCCATTTCGAACTGTCGCAACGTGCCTTGAAAGCCGGCAGGCACGTCTACTGCGAAAAGCCGCTGGCGATGCGCTTCGAGGAGGCGCGGGCGCTTGTCGACCTGGCCGACGGGTTGGGCCTGACGCTGGCTACGGCACCCGCCAACGCGCTGAGCGCCGCGCATCGTCTGGTCGCAGACGCGCTCTCCTCCGGTCGCATCGGTACGCCGCGCCTTGTCTATGTGGAAATGGAAGACGGTGCGGTATTCCGCGACAAATGGCGGGAATGGCGTTCCCGCTCGGGCGCGAAGTGGCCCGGCGTGCATGAGTTCGAGGTCGGCTGCACGCTGGAGCATGCCGGCTATGCTCTTTCATGGCTGACGTCGCTGTTCGGCCCGGTGGAAAGCCTGACCGCCTTTTCGGCGCTGGCCTTCCCCGATAAGGGACCGGGCACGGAGGGATTGGCCCTCGCGCCGGATTTTTCCGTCGGCTGCCTGCGGTTCAGATCGGGGCCGGTGGCGCGCCTGACCTGCGGGCTGGCGGCGCCGAAAAACCGCTCGCTGACCATTCTGGGCGACACGGGGTCGATCACCGTGCGCGACCTGTGGGACGAGCGTTCGGCCGTGCATGTGGAAGCTCTCGAAGAGACGAGGAACCTGAAAACGCGGCTGGTCAACCGGCTCGAAAGCAAGCTCAAAAAGTTCGTGCCGTGGAAGCCGACTCCGGGGCGGCGGCTTTCCTATCCTTCGCCGGCGGCAAAGACATTGCCGGGCTATCCCTCGCAGATCGACTTTTGTGCCGGCATTGCCGCACAGGCAGCGGCGATTGCCGAGTATCGGAAGCCGCGTTTTTCCGGCGCGATGGCCTTGCACATCACCGAACTGGTGCTGGCGCTGAACAACTCCCGCGGCCTGCCGCAGCCTTACCCGCTGCAAAGCAGCTTCTGACGGTTTGGCTACGCCGAGGGCGGCTGCGAAAGCACCTTTTCGATGATGGCAAGCACGGCCCTGCTGTCGGCAAGCGGCATCAACTCGCTGCCGGTCCTGCCCTGCCGGATCGCCTCCATGACCGCGATGGCCTCGAATTGCAGCCCCCCGCCGGGAAACGGTCTTTTTTCAACTTTGCGTCCGCCGATGGAGAGGCGGTCGAGCACTTTCGACAGCGATCCGCCTTCTCCCAGCGGGCCTGCGGCCCTGGTGCCGCGATAATGCGTCAACCGTTGTGCTTTCAGGAAGGGTGCCTTGAGTTGCAGGGTTCCGTCGGTGCCGTCGATCAGGAAGGAATTCTCGCCGATGCGGTCGAAGCCGCAGGACAATTGCGCCGTAGCGCCGTCGTAGCAGAGGTCGATTTCCGCGCTTCTGTCCACGCCGCTGTGCGCCGCGCGCCAGCGGCCGGAAACGCTGTTCGGGCGCCCCAGCAGATGCAGCGTCAGCGAAATCGGGTAGACTCCGAGATCGAACAGCGCGCCGCCGCCCTGAGCGTCGAAGAAGCGGCTGTCTGCCGATTCTTCGCGCATGTAGGACAAGTCGGCGCGGATGGCCGTGATGCTGCCGATATCGCCCGCCGTGATCCGTGCGCTGGCGCGCCGGACCGCCGGCAGGAAACGGGTCCACATCGCTTCCATGACGAATACGCCCTTGGCTAAGGAAGCCTTCTCGATCCGTTCGGCATCGGCGGTGGACAGCGCCAGCGGTTTTTCGACCAGCACCGGCTTGCCGGCGGCAATGGCCTGTAGCGCCTGTTTCGCGTGCAGCGCATTGGGCGTGGCGAGATAGACCACATCGACCGCGCTATCGGCCAGCAGGGCATCGAGATCGGTATAGGTCCGATCGACGCCGAACGCGGTGCGGAATTCCCCGGCTTTTTCGGCGGAACGCGAATGGACCGCCGCGATGCGCGCACCGGGTGCATGAGCGAGGTCGGCCGCGAACCGATGCGCTATGCCGCCCGTGCCGACAATGCCCCAGCCAAATGCCATGCCCGCCGCTTCATCCTCCAAAGCGACCGTTCTATCCGCCGATCGCCGCCTCGACCAGTCGCCTGGCGTCGCCTCCGGCCCATTCGGCCGGCCCGTTCATATGGGCGATCAGGCAACCTTCGCCGTCGACCAGCATCGTCGCCGGCAGTCCGAGCGCCAGACCCCGCGTCTTCAGGTCGTTGAAGACGCCCATCGACGCATCGCGATAAAGCCCAAGCGAAGTGACGCCGGTGTCGGCAAGGAACTTCTTCGGCTTGGTATCGTCGCCCGTGTCGACATTGACGGCTACGACCTCGAACTTGTCGCTGCCCATTTCCTTTTGCAGGGTGTCGAGCGACGGCATTTCGGCGCGGCAGGGCGCGCACCATGTCGCCCACAGGTTGAGCAGCACGGTTTTCCCAGCATGATCGGCAAGCGTCATCGGCTTGCCGTCGGGTCCGTTGAAGGCGAGACCCTTCAGCGATTGCGGCGGATCGGCCGGCAAAAGGGCGGCGACCTGGCCGGTAGCGGCTGCCGCAATCGTTTTGGCGCGCTCGGCCTTGGGCGCGCAGGCAATGTCGTCCGGGCTCTCGCCGGCGGCGACTTCGCTGCCCGCCGGGTTGTTGCCAGAACCGCTCTCCGTGACATATACCGCGACCGCGCCGGCCAGTACGCCAGCCACGAGGGCTGCGAGGACGAGGCGCGGGGCCGGGAAAAATTTCTTGCCGTCTGCCATTTTTCGAACTGCTCCGGAAATCAGGGTTATAGCGATGAGCGACACAAAGGCCAGCAACCAGATGTGGGGCGGACGTTTTGCCTCGGGTGCGGCCGAGATCATGGAGGCGTTCAATGCCTAGATCGGCTTCGACCGGAAGCTCTACGCGCAAGACATTCGCGGTTCGATCGCCCACAGCGCAATGCTGGCGAAAACGGGCATTATTTCGGCTGCCGATCAAGAAAAGATCGCTCACGGGCTGAACACTATTCTGGCAGAGATCGAGGCAGAGAAGTTCGAGTTCTCGCAAAAGCTCGAAGACATCCACATGAACATCGAAGCGCGGCTGGCCGAACTGATCGGCCCGGCGGCAGGGCGCCTGCACACGGCTCGCTCGCGCAACGACCAGGTGGCGGTCGATTTCCGGCTATGGGTCAAGGACGAACTGTTCCGTATCGCCGAAGCGCTGAAAGGGCTGATTGCTGCCTTCCTTGAGCGCGCCGAGGAACACGCGGCGACGGTAATGCCCGGCTTCACCCACATGCAGGCGGCGCAGCCGGTGACCTTCGGCCATCATTGCATGGCCTATGTCGAGATGTTTTCACGCGACCTTTCGCGCGTTCGCGATGCCATAGAGCGCATGGACGAGAGCCCGCTCGGGGCCGCCGCCCTTGCCGGTACCGGCTTTCCCATCGACCGCCACCAGACCGCCGAGACACTCGGTTTTCGCGAGCCGACGCGCAATTCGCTGGACAGCGTATCCGACCGCGATTTCGCGCTGGAATTCCTGTCGGTGGCGGCGATTTCGGCCACCCATTTGTCGCGGTTGGCGGAGGAAATCGTGATCTGGTCGACGCCGCAATTCGGCTTCGTTCGCCTTTCCGATTCCTTTTCGACCGGCTCCTCGATCATGCCGCAGAAGAAGAACCCGGACGCGGCCGAACTGGTGCGGGCCAAGACCGGGCGCGTAAACGGCCATCTGGTCGCGCTCCTGACCGTGATGAAGGGCCTGCCGCTGACCTATTCGAAGGACATGCAGGAAGACAAGGAGGCTGTGTTCGACGCGGCCGAAACGCTGGATCTGATGCTGGCGGCAATGACCGGCATGGTGCGCGACCTGACGATCAACGCGGCCGCGATGAAAAAGGCGGCCGGTGCCGGCTATTCCACCGCGACCGATCTGGCCGACTGGCTGGTGCGGTCGCTTTCGCTGCCGTTTCGCGAGGCGCATCATGTCACCGGCCGCGCCGTGGCATTGGCCGAGGCGAAGAAGGTCGGGCTGGAAAAGCTTTCGCTCGAAGACCTGCAATCGATCCATCCCGGCATCACCGGAGATGTCTTCTCCGTGCTTTCCGTGCAAAGCTCCGTCAAGAGCCGAACCTCGTTCGGCGGCACCGCGCCGGCGGAAGTGCGCAAGCAGATACGCTATTGGAAGAAGCGGCTGGCCAAGGCGTAATGGCGGGGTGCAAACCACGCGGAATTCGGCTAGAAGCGGGCTTCTTGAAGTTTGGGCAGGTGGATCGATGACTGCAAGCAGGATGGTGGTGACGCTTACGCTTCTGGCCGCGATGGCGACGGTCGTGGCCTGCGGCCGCAGAGCCGGTCTCGATACGCCTTATGAAGCGGCCGTGCAGGCACGCAAGGACGCCGAAAAGGCCAAGCAGCCGCTGCCGCCGGAACCGACGAAACCGGAAACCGACAAGCCGTTCTTTCTCGACAAGCTGATCCAGTAGACCTTCCGGACAATTCGCGTGAACCATTTCGACTATCGCGACGGCGTTCTTTTTGCCGAGGACGTTTCCATTCCCGACATCGCCAAGGCTGTCGGTACGCCTTTTTACTGCTATTCGACGGCGACGCTGACCCGCCATTTCCGGGTTTTCTCGGAAGCTTTCTCCGATCTCGACACGCTGGTCTGCTACGCCATGAAGGCGAATTCCAACCAGGCGGTACTGAAGACGCTGGCCCGGCTCGGCGCCGGGGCCGACGTGGTTTCGGAAGGCGAGTTGCGGCGTGCCCTTGCGGCCGGCATTCCGGCGGGGAAAATCCTGTTTTCCGGCGTCGGCAAGACGGCGCGGGAAATGGATTTCGCGCTTGAAGCCGACATCCTGTGCTTCAACGTCGAATCCGAGCCGGAACTGGAACTGCTTTCCGCCCGTGCCTCGGCGCTGGGCAAGACAGCCAGGATTTCGCTGCGCATCAATCCGGATGTCGATGCCAAGACCCACAAAAAGATCTCGACCGGCAAGGCCGAGAACAAGTTCGGCATCGACTGGCATCGGGCGCGCGACGTCTACGCACGCGCGGCGAAACTGCCCGGCATCAAGGTGACGGGCATCGATACCCATATCGGCAGCCAGATCACCGATCTGCAGCCCTTCGACGACGCTTTCGCGCTGATGGTGCGGATGATCGGTACGCTGCGCGAGGACGGCCATGCGATCGACCATATCGATCTGGGCGGCGGCCTCGGCATTCCCTACCGTACCGACAACAACCCGCCGCCGCTGCCCGACGCCTATGCGGCGATCGTCAGGAAGCACGTTGGAAAGCTCGGCCTGAAGGTGATGTTCGAACCGGGGCGGATGATCGTCGGCAATGCCGGCATCCTCGTTTCAGAAGTCATCTATGTGAAGGAAGGGGCGGCGAAGAATTTCCTTATCGTCGACGCGGCGATGAACGATCTGATCCGGCCGACGCTTTACGACGCTTTTCACGACATAAGGCCGGTTGAACAGAAGGCGGCATCCGCGCCGCGCATGATCGTCGACGTGGTCGGCCAGGTTTGCGAAACAGGCGATTTTCTCGGTCTCGACCGCGACCTGCCAAAACTAAAGGCGGGCGATCTGATTGCCGTCAGCACGGCCGGTGCCTACGGCGCGGTGCAGGCCGGGACCTACAACACCAGACCTCTGGTGCCGGAGGTTCTGGTCGACGGCGACCGCTTCCATGTCGTGCGCCCGCGCCAGACCTACGACGAACTGATCGGGCTGGATTCCGTTCCCGACTGGCTGGAATAACCTCCTTCAAACCGTCGGCTCAGCCGCAAAAAAGGAGGCCCGGAACTTGTCCGGGCCCCAAGGCGTCACCTTCCTGAAAGGGGGCACGCTGAAATTTCGCCGCGCCGGCTGCCCGCCGGCAACGGCATGAGATGCGGGTTACGCCACCACCTCGCCATGCTGGGTGATATCGAGCCCCTCGATCTCTTCCTGCTTGCTGGGGCGCAGGCCGCCGAGCAGGACCTTGACCACATAGAGGATCACGAAGGTCGCGACCGCGGTCCACAGGATGGTCACCGCGATGCCTTTCAACTGGATGAGGACCGAAGCGTTCGTCCCCAGCGCGTTGATCGCCGGATCGGCAAGAACACCCGTCAGCAAAGCGCCGACGATGCCGCCGACGCCGTGCACGCCAAAGGCATCGAGCGAATCGTCGTAGCCCAGCGCGTGCTTCACCTTGACCGCCGCGATATAGCAGACGATGCCGGCGATGATGCCGATGACGAAAGCGCCGGTCGGGTTGACGAAACCGGCTGCCGGCGTGATCGCGACGAGGCCGGCGACCGCGCCGGAGATGATGCCGAGCACGCTCGGCTTCTTCGCCACGATCCATTCCGCGAACATCCAGGCAAGGGCCGCCGCCGCCGTGGCGACCTGCGTGTTGAGCATGGCGGCGCCGGCAAGTCCGTCCGCCGCCAGTTCCGAACCGGCATTGAAGCCGAACCAGCCGACCCACAACAGGGCCGCCCCGATCACCGAATAGACGAGGTTGTGCGGCGCCATGTTGGCGGTGCCATAGCCTTCGCGCTTGCCCAGGACCAGCGCGCAGACGAGGCCGGCGACACCGGCGTTGATATGGACGACCGTACCGCCGGCGAAGTCGAGTACGCCTGCCGAGCCAAGGAAGCCGCCGCCCCAGACCCAATGCGCGACCGGAGCGTAGACCACCAGCAGCCACAGGGCAGTAAATAGCAGCAGCGCCGAGAATTTCATGCGCTCGGCAAAGGCGCCGCAAATCAGCGCAGGCGTGATAATGGCGAAGGTCATCTGGAAGGTCGAGAAGACGAATTCGGGGATATTGGCCACGCCAGGCGCCCACAGCGTCGAAACGGTGATGCCTTTGTGGAACAGCTTGGACAAGCCGCCGATCCAGGCGTTCATCGACCCGCCGTCGGAGAAGGCGAGCGAATAGCCGATAGCGAACCAGAGCACCGTGACGAGGCAGCAAATGGCGAAGCTTTGCATGACGGTGGCGAGCACGTTCTTCTTACGCACCATGCCGCCGTAAAACAGCGCCAGGCCGGGGATCGTCATCATCAGCACCAGCGCCGTCGAGGTCAGCATCCAGGCGGTGTTGCCAGTATCGAGCGCTGGCGCCGGGGTGGTGGCTTGCTGGGCATGGGCCATGGTGGCGGCCGTTGCGGCGAATGCCGTCAGGCCAAACATCGTCGTGGCACGCGCTGGCTTGAAAGAGGATAATGCAATCATTGGCTTCTCCATTGGCGTGGCTTGGTAGGCCAAGCACGTCGCGGTTCGTTTCGCCGGATCGGATTGGACCGGAGATCGCCATCAGGAAATCAAGCTTTGTGCCAGTTGCGGCCTGCGATGCTAGACCGTTGTAAGGAAACAGCTTTTATCGCCTGCGATAGCGATGCTCGGTGAGTGTCGGGCGAAAGCTGATCAAAATATAGGCATCTGGAGAATAATGCCTATTCGGTAGGCTGGCGGCGCAGGCGAATGAGACCTTCCTGCGCCATCGAGGCGATCAGCGTGCCGTCGCGGGCATAGAGCGTGCCGCGACTGAAACCGCGCGAACCGGATGTCGAAGGGCTGTCCTGCGTATAGAGAAGCCAGTCGTCCAGCACATGCGGGCGGTGGAACCACATGGCATGGTCGAGGCTCGCCGCCTGGATTTCTGGGTCGAATACGCCGCGCCCATGCGCGAATGTCGACGTGTCGAGAAGCGTCATGTCGGAAAGGTAGGCGAGCAGTACCGATTGTAGTGCGCGGTCGTCGGGCACCGGCCCGGCCAGCCTGATCCAGACGTTCTGGCGAGGGGGCAGCTTGTCGCGGCTCTCATAGTGGCGGATGTTCACCGGCTTCAGTTCGAGCGGCCGCTCGCGCGCCCAGAAGCGGCGGATCGCTTCCGGCACATGGGCGGCCTTTTCCAGCAATTCGCGCTGGTTCTGCAATTCCTCGGGGGGCGGCACGTCCAGCGGCATCGGAATCTGATGCTCAAGCCCCTGTTCATCGACCTGAAACGAGGCTTCCAGTGAAAAAATGGCCTGGCCGTGCTGGATCGCCACCACGCGCCGCGTGGTGAAGGAACCACCGTCGCGGATGCGGTCGACCTCGTAGACGATCGGCACCCTGATATCGCCCGGCCGCATGAAATAGCCGTGGAGCGAATGAACGGGGCGATCGGGCGCGACGGTCCGCTGGGCGGCGACGAGCGCCTGGGCGATGGTCTGGCCGCCGAACACACGCTGCCAGTTCACCTGCGGGCTGCGACCACGATACAGATTGTGTTCCAGCTTCTCCAGGTCGAGAATGGCGAGAAGCTGGTCCATGGCTGTCGTCATTTTTTCGTACCTTTGCGGAAACAGGATGCGGCCGGTTTCGGACAGGAATGACGGCCAGTCAAGGCGCACCATGCGCCACGCCCGGCCCACAGGAAAAGGTTCTGGCATGGCACAAGGCAAGGTGGAGACGAAAGTGGGCTCTCTCGACATACTGGTTGCCGGTGCCGGCTATGTCGGGCTGACCGCTGCCGTGGCATTGAAGCAGGCCCGTCCGAGCCTGACGGTGGCGGTCGTCGATGCGGCGCCGGAAGGTGTGTGGCAAAAGGACGGGCGCGCCTCGGCCATCGCGGCGGCCGCGCGGCGGATGCTCGATCAGCTCGGCGCCTGGGAGGCGATCGCCCCTCATGCACAGGCTATCACCGACATGGTCATCACCGATTCGCGCACGTCCGATCCGGTGCGCCCCGTCCTGCTCACCTTCGACGGCGAAGTAGCGCCCGGCGAACCTTTCGCCCACATGGTCGCGAACCGCGACCTGAACGGTGCGCTGCGCCAGCGCGCCAGCGAACTCGGTATCGATATCATCGAAGGCGTGGGCGTCAGCGCGTTCGATGCCACCGGCACCGGCGTCACGGTGCATCTTGCCGACGGCGCCACCATTTCGGCCCGGTTGCTGGTCGCGGCCGACGGCGTCAATTCGAAGCTGCGCGAAATGGCCGGTATCAAGACGGTGAAATGGCAATACGGCCAGTCGGGCATCGTCTGCACGGTCGGGCACGAGCGCCCGCATAACGGCCGCGCCGAGGAACATTTTCTGCCGGCAGGCCCGTTTGCCACGCTGCCCTTGGCGCCCGACAAGGACGGCAGAAACCGATCCTCGATCGTCTGGGTCGAGCGGACGGAGGATGCCGACCGGCTGGTCGCCGGCGACGATCTGGTGTTCGAGACCGAACTCGAACAGCGTTTCAGCCTGAAGCTCGGCGAGATCCGTGTCATGGATAAGCCGCGTGCCTGGCCGCTTGGGCTGACGCTCGCCCGCGCCTTCGTCGCGCCGCGTATAGCGCTTGCCGGCGACGCCGCGCACGGCATCCATCCGATTGCGGGTCAGGGCCTCAATCTCGGCTTCAAGGACGTGGCAGCGCTGGCGGAAGTCATCGTGGAAGCCGACCGGCTCGGCCAGGACTTCGGCGCGCTCGACGTACTGGAGCGCTATCAGCAATGGCGACGCTTCGACACGGTGCAGATGGGGGTTACCACCGATGTGCTGAACCGGCTGTTCTCCAACGACATCGGACCGCTGCGCGCCGTGCGCGACATCGGTCTGGGGCTGGTCGAGCGCATGCCGCGCCTCAAGGATTTCTTCATCCGGCAGGCTTCCGGCCTGTCCGGGGGCACGCCGCGCCTGCTGCAAGGCGAGGCTATCTGACCGCCTGGATCATTGACAGGGCTCGGGCAGGGGTGATGCCTGTTTTGAAAGAACGGGCGACGAAGGACTGAAAGCATGACCCTTGGTGTCGGCGGTTCCAGCATAGAGCGGGAACTGGGAAAATTGCGGTCGATGCGGGACAGTGTTTCTCCCATCGGCGACGAAGAGCGTGCCGGGCGCGTGGCCAGGGCGCAGGCGCTGATGCGCGAGCAAAGGATTCAGGCGCTTTACCTCGACGCTTCCACCAGCACGTTTTATTTCACCGGCTTGCGCTTTCACGGGTCCGAGCGCCTGCACGGCGTGGTCGTTCCGGCCGAGGGCGACATCGTCCACATCAGTCCGACTTTCGAGGAAGCCAAGCTTCGCTCGATGATGACCAGAAACGAAACCGTGCGCTGCTGGCAGGAGAACGAAGATCCGGCCGAACTCGTGATCGACGTGGTGCGGGGCATGGGCTCGCCCAGCGGCGTGATCGCCATCGATCCGGCAACACCGTTCTTCCGGTTCGACGCTTTGAGGCGTGCTGGCAACGCCTACAGCTTTGTCAATGGCGGCGTCATCACCGACGCCTGCCGCCGCATCAAGTCACCGGCCGAAATCGCGCTGATCAGGGCGGCCATGGGGCTGACGCTTCAGGTGCAGCAGGCGACGGCGCGCATCCTGCGCGAAGGCATGACCACGCTGGAAGTGGCCGATTTCGTCGAAAAAGCACATGTTCGTTTGGGCTTCGACGGGCCACCCAATTTCTGCATCGTGCTGTTCGGAGAGCCGACCGCCTATCCGCACGGCGTGCCCTATCCGCAGACGCTGAAGAAGGGTGACATGGTGCTGGTCGACACGGGTGCCGTGCTGCACGGCTACCAGTCGGACATCACCCGCAGCTATGTGTTCGGCGAGCCGGACGCGCGTCAGCGCGAGATATGGGCAATCGCCAAGAAAGCCACCGAGGCGGCTTTCGGCGCGGCGCGCATCGGTGTGCCCTGCGAGGCGGTGGACGCCGCCGCGCGCAACGTCATCGAGGCGGCGGGCCTGGGGCCGGGCTACGCGACGCCGGGCCTGCCTCATCGTACCGGCCATGGCCTTGGCCTCGATGTCCACGAGGAGCCCTATATCGTGCAGGGCAACAAGACGCCGCTTGCCGCCGGCATGTGCTTTTCCAACGAGCCGATGATTTGCGTGTACGGCGAGTTCGGTGTCCGGCTGGAAGACCATATCCATATGGCCGATGACGGGGCGCACTGGTTTACCGAACCGTCCTCTTCGATAGACGATCCGTTCAGCCTGGAAAAATAGGCCGCCCACCGCCCCTTAAAAGGTTTATGCATGTCGCTTTCATCCGTCCGCGCGTTTTTCGCTGCTCATGCTCCCGACATTGAGATCATCGTCACCGAGGCCAGTTCGGCGACCGTGCAACTGGCGGCCGGCGCGCATGGCGTTGAGCCGGCACAGATCGCCAAGACGATCTGCCTGCGCGCCGGCGACAGCGTCATGCTGATCGTTGCCGGTGGCATGGCGCGCCTCGACAACCGCAAATTTCGTGACCGCTTCAATGCCAAGGCGCGCATGCTGGACGCCGACGAGGTCGTGGCGATCACCAGCCATCCGGTCGGTGGCGTCTGCCCGTTCGGCCTGCCGGAACCGGTGCCGGTCTATTGCGACGTGTCGCTGCGACGGTTCTCACAGGTGGTGCCGGCCGCAGGTGCGACCAACGCCGCCCTGAAAATTTCTCCCGACCGGCTGGTGGCGCTGACAGATGCCGAATGGGTGGACGTTTGCCGCGAACCGGAGGCGGTAGAGCTTTCCTGACTGGGCAAGACGGGGTTGCGGCAATCGCCTCGCTTGTTGTCCGGGCGCAAAGACCGTCATGGCATTCGGGCGCACCAGCGCTATAGTTAACCCTAGCCGCGCGTCGCGTCCGCTAAAGCTTTTCAACCCAAGGAGAAAACCATGAACCGTCACGCCACCGCCGTCTGGAAGGGTACGCTCACCGAGGGCGCAGGCACGCTCGACACGCAGAGCGGCGCCTTCAACAAGCAGCCCTATTCGTTCAAAGGCCGTTTCCAGGATGAGAGCGGCAAGTCCGGCACCAATCCGGAAGAACTGATCGCGGCGGCGCATGCCGGCTGCTTTGCCATGCAGCTTTCGCATTTCCTGGCCGAGAACGGCACGCCGGCGACCGAACTCAACGCCGAAGCGGTAGTAACCTACGGCCCTGCGGCGGGTGGCGGCTTCGAGATCACCGAAAGCGCGCTGAAGCTGACCGGCAAGGTGCCCGGCATCGATCAGGCCAAGTTCAAGGAACTGGCCGACCAGGCCAAGGCCGGTTGTCCGGTGTCCAAGGCGCTCGGCGCCATCAAGGTGACGCTCGACGCCAAGCTGGCGTAAAGCACCTCGTTTCCGCATGCTTGGGCTTGTCCCAAGCATGCGCGGCGCCGACAAGGGCAGAGCTGATCATGACAAGGCTTTTGAGGGCGTAAACAGGCCCTTGGTACGAGCCCCGAGGATGGCGGCGCTGGAAGCTACCAGCCCTTTTCGTCAGCCGCCCAGCGTATCCAGTCGCGCGGTCAACTTCGCCACCTGTTCCTCGAGTGCGGCCACGCGCGCCTCCAGTTCGGCCACTGCCGTCGAGCCTGCCGCGCCGGTCGCAACAGCGGCGGGAATGAAGGCGGAAACCTCGACATCGCCGCTCAGCAGGTGTGCGAAACGGTCCTCGCGCTGACCGGGACCGCGGCCGATCTCCTTGACCAGTGCCGGGCGCTTGCCGATCAGCATGTCGAGTTCGTTCTTGAGGTCTTCCGCCGACTGGAACCGCGCCATGCGCTCCGAGCGCGCGAGCAGTTCATAGGCCGTCTGCGGTCCGCGCAGCAGCAAAAGGCCGATCAGCGCCGTCTGCGGCGTGGTCAGCGAAAAGCGCTGTGCCATCGTGTGTTCATATCGCTCGACGCGCGAGCCGAACACCTGCCGCACCAGCTCCTTCTCACCAAGCGTTTTCAGCGCATGATGGATTTCGCCCTGTTCCAGCGCCATCACCGGCTCGCGCGCCGTCTTCTGGTTGGCGGCGGCCTGCGCGGCATTCAGCGTGAGCGGATAGACGTCTGGCGTCAGCAGCTTCTTTTCGATGAGGCAGCCGAGGATGCGCGCTTCGGCCGGGGTGAGGGTGGGGAGGTCGCTCTGATCGGTCATGGCCAGTCCCGCGTAGCGACTACACCCTTCTCTCCACCATCATCTTCTTGATCTCGGCAATCGCCTTGGCCGGGTTCAGGCCCTTGGGGCAGGTCTGCGCGCAGTTCATGATGGTGTGGCAGCGGTAGAGGCGGAACGGATCTTCCAGATTGTCCAGCCGCTCGCCGGTCGCCTCGTCTCTGGAGTCGATCAGCCAGCGATAGGCCTGCAACAACGTCGCCGGGCCGAGATAGCGGTCGCCGTTCCACCAGTAGCTTGGGCAGGAGGTCGAGCAGCACGCGCACAGGATGCACTCGTAGAGACCGTCGAGCTTTTCGCGGTCCTCGTGGCTCTGCAGCCATTCCTTGGCCGGCTCGGGCGAGACCGTATGCAGCCACGGCTCGATCGAGGCGTGCTGAGCGTAGAAGTTGGTAAGATCCGGCACCAGGTCCTTGACCACCGGCATATGCGGCAGTGGGTAGATCTTCACCGCGCCGGAGATTTCGTCGGCGCCCTTGGTGCAGGCGAGCGTGTTGGAACCGTCGATATTCATGGCGCAGGAGCCGCAAATGCCCTCGCGGCAGGAACGGCGCAGCGTCAGCGTCGGGTCGATCTTGTTCTTGATGTAGAGCAGGGCGTCCAGCACCATCGGCCCGCAATCGTCCATATCGACGAAATAGGTGTCGATGCTGGGGTTCGCTTCATCGTCCGGCGACCAGCGGTAGATGCGGTATTCGCGCAGATTGGTAGCACCTTCCGGCTTCGGCCAGGTCTTGCCCTGCGTGATCTGCGAGTTCTTGGGGAGCGTAAGTTCAACCATGATCTGCGATCCTCAATACACCCGCGCCTTGGGCGCGATCTTGGCGAGGCTGATGCCGCCGTCCTCTTCCTTGAGCTGCGGTTCGGTATGTACCGGCCGGTAAGACAGCGAAACCTTGCCGTCTTCGCTCAGGCGGGCCAGCGTGTGCTTGCGCCAGTTCTTGTCGTCGCGGTCGGCGAAGTCTTCCCGCGCGTGCGCGCCGCGGCTTTCCTTGCGGGCCTCCGCGCCGTAGACGGTGGTGATGGCGTTGGCCATCAGGTTTTCCAGCTCCAGCGTCTCGACCAGGTCGGAGTTCCAGATCATGGAGCGGTCGAACACCTTGATGTCCTTCAGTTCGCCCCAGATTTCCGAAATCCGCTTGCAGCCGTTCTCCAGTGATTCCTGGGTGCGGAACACGGCGGCGTCTTCCTGCATGGCCTTTTGCATGCGCTCGCGGATGACGGCGGTCGGCGTCGAGCCGTTGGCGTGACGCAGCCGGTCGAAGCGATCCATGATCTTGTCGGCGGCCGCCACGTTGAGCGACGGCACCGCCGCCGCGCGATCGATCACTTCGCCGGCCTTGATCGCGGCGGCGCGGCCGAACACGACGAGGTCGATCAGCGAGTTGGAACCAAGTCGGTTGGCACCGTGCACCGAGGCGCAGCCTGCCTCGCCGACCGCCATCAGGCCAGGCGATACCCTGTCCGGTTCCGCCTTGGTCGGGTTCAGCGCCTGGCCCCAGTAATTGGTCGGTACGCCGCCCATATTGTAGTGGACCGTCGGCAACACCGGGATCGGCTCCTTGGTCAGGTCGACGCCGGCGAAGATGCGCGCCGATTCCGAAATGCCGGGCAGCCGTTCATGCAGCACGGCCGGATCGAGGTGGTCGAGATGCAGGAAGATGTGGTCCTTCTTCTTGCCGACGCCGCGTCCCTCGCGGATTTCCAGCGTCATGCAGCGCGAAACCACGTCGCGCGAGGCCAGATCCTTGGCCGACGGCGCGTAACGCTCCATGAAGCGCTCGCCCTCGGAATTGACCAGATAGCCGCCTTCGCCGCGCGCACCCTCGGTGATGAGGCAGCCGGCGCCGTAGATGCCGGTGGGGTGGAATTGCACGAATTCCATGTCCTGCAGGGGCAGGCCCGCACGCGCGGCCATGCCGCCGCCGTCGCCGGTGCAGGTATGCGCCGAGGTGGCGGAGAAGAAGGCGCGGCCATAGCCGCCCGTCGCCAGCACCACCATTTTCGCCGAAAAGCGATGGATGGTGCCGTCATCCAGGTTCCAGGCGACGACGCCGGTGCAGGTGCCGTCGTTCTCCATGATCAGGTCGAGCGCGAAGTACTCGATGAAGAACTGCGCCTTGTGCTTCAGTGACTGGCCATAGAGCGTGTGCAGGATGGCGTGGCCGGTACGGTCGGCGGCGGCGCAGGTGCGCTGCACGGGCGGGCCGTCGCCGAAATTCATCATGTGGCCGCCGAACGGCCGCTGGTAGATTTTTCCTTCTTCGGTACGCGAGAAAGGCACGCCGTAGTGTTCAAGCTCATAGACGGCGGCCGGCGCCTGGCGCACCAGATATTCCATGGCGTCCATGTCGCCCAGCCAGTCCGACCCCTTGACGGTGTCGTACATGTGCCACTGCCAGTTGTCCGGGCCCATGTTGGAGAGCGAGGCGGCGATACCGCCCTGCGCCGCGACGGTGTGCGAGCGCGTCGGGAAAACCTTGGTGATGCAGGCGGTCTTCAGCCCCTGTTCGGCCATGCCGAGCGTGGCGCGCAGGCCGGCACCGCCCGCGCCGACGACAACGACGTCGAACTGGTGATCGACATAGGTATAGGCGGAAGCCGCCCCCGTGCTCTTTGCGTCCTTGGCCAAGGCTCAGCCTCCGAATGACAGCTTGGCGAGGGCAAAAACCGAGACGACGCCGACTGCGATGGTGAAGAAAGTGTTGAGGATGAAAAGGGTGAGCTTGCTGCCCTCGCCGTGGATGTAGTCCTCGATGATGACCTGCATGCCGAGCCGCATATGGATAAGGCCGGAGATGAGCATGACGGCGAAAACCAGCGCCACCAGCGGATGGCCGAGCGCCGAGCGTACCGCGGCGTAGTCGGCGCCGTTCATGACGATCAGGAAGCCGACGAAGAACAGGGTCAGCGGGACCAGAGCGATGCCCGTCAGCCGTTGCCGCCAGAAAAGGCCGGTACCTTCACGGGCGGAGCCCAGGCCACGCACCTTGGCCAGCGGGGTGCGCATGTCGGTATTGTTGCCGCTCATGATCAGGCTCCCCGTGCGTAGTAGCCGACAACCCAGATCGCCAGCGTCAGCAGCACCGAGGCCACGACATTCGCCCAGGCGATCTTCGAGGCCGTATGCTTTTCCATGCCTGCGCCGGTATCCCAGACGAAGTGGCGGATGCCGCCGAGCATGTGGTGCATCAGCGCCCAGGTGTAGCCGAACAGGATAAGCCGGCCGATCCACGAGCCGAAAATACCGTTGACGAAGTCGAAATAGGACTGAGGTCCGGCCGCGGCCGTCAGCCACCATGCGACGAGCAGCGTGCCGACATAGAGTGCGCCGCCGGTGACGCGGTGCAGGATCGACATCGTCATGGTGACGGGCCACCGATAAACGGTCAGATGCGGTGAAAGCGGACGCGATTTGGCCGCTCGGGTGGCTGGTGATTGGCTCATGGCTCCCCCAATTCTATATCCTTGGGGTCTCAATCGGAAAGCGGCATGGCCGCTTCCGTATGCGACTTCGGATAGCGGGTTTCTAAAACTCTTTTCGCACCGCGTCAAAGCCGGAAAGCCCTTTCCTGCTCGGAATTTAGGCGAAGCTTCGTATGTCGCGGCAGTTCAATCGATTGAGCGGGATGGAGAATCGCTGCATTGCGGTATGGATGCGGCTAAGGCCCGCGCGAATCACCGGGTGCAGGTATACGGCGTCTGGCCGGCTTTCATCACCAGCGCCTCGCGCCCGTCGATGACGATGGCGTCGTGAGCCTCGCCGTAGCGGCTGCGCTGGTTGGCCGGCGATGCCGGCAGTTCCTCCTCCATACCGTTCGGGCCAATCAGGCGTATCGAAGTGCCAACATTGCGGATCGTCATCGTGCCGCCATCGGTGCAGGCATAGTTCGCTATGGCTGGTTGCGGGCTGCTGTCACCGGCGGGCGAGACGCTCGCCACATGCTGCCCGGCAGGGGTCGAAGTGCACGCGCCCAGAACGATGAGCGGCAACAGGGCGACCGCGGCGCGGAAATTCGAGTGGGCCGTCGTTACGGTCTTTTTCACGCGATGCCGTTCCGGTGAGCGAAAGGGTTCGTCGCAAAGCCTAGACGTTTTGCGGCCGCCGCATCAAGAGGATGCGCCGGAGCCTGTGGACAGTGCGCCGGTCAAAACCTCGCAAACCCGGCCAGACGCAGGATGGCCAGCCGCCGTTAACCATATTCCTTCTTGGGGGGCCTGTTCGCTCCGATTGCCTCTTAACAAAGGTTAATAAAGAGTTAATCCTGCCGATTCGAGGAGGCGCGCCTCTTAACGAAGGAGAACGCAGATGCGTTTGAACGCAGGCCTTTCCAGAAAGTACTTTGCGGCGTTCGCCGTTGCTGCCATGGCGGTAGCCTGTGCTGCGCCCGCATCGGCGGGAATGCGCCATCACGACCGGGTCTATGCCGATTCGTTCGGCAATCTCGTCATCGACAGCGCCGCCGGCTACAAGCGAATCCTCGTCGGCGAAGGCAAACTGGCCAAGGAGCTTTCGGCCTATACCGGTGCCGGGCAGCCTGAAGTGGCCTATGCCGACGAATACGGCCATCACGACTGCTACCGTCCGCCGGTATTCGTGAAGGGTCGCAGCTACATGTACGGGCTGGCCGACGGGGAAATGCCGGACCTCAGCCCCTGCCGCTGAAGCGGGAGGCAACCTGTCTGGCCGCCGTGCGTTCGGCGGCGCTTGGGAGCGTCGATATGCGCACGCAGTCGCGCCCGCTCTTCTTCGCGTCATAAAGTGCCTGGTCGGCCCGCCGCATCAGGCCCTCGAAGTCGGCTGAGCGATCGAGTTCGGCGACACCGAAGCTTGCCGTACAGCGGTGGTTCGGCGGCAAGGTTTCGATCGGCAGCGCGCCGAAAGCGCTACGGATGCCTTCGGCCAGCAGCCTCGCGGCCATCAGGTTGACGCCGGGCAGGAGAATGGCGAATTCCTCGCCGCCGATGCGGCCGGCAATGTGATCGTCGCTCGCCACTTCGCGCAGGAAGGTTGCGAAAACCTCGATGACGCGGTCGCCGCAGGCATGGCCGAAACTGTCGTTGATGTTCTTGAAGTGGTCGAGATCGGCAATGACCAGCGACACCGGCATGCCGTGCCTGGCGGCGCTGCGTAGCGCATCTTGCGCATGGTATTCGAAACCACGCCGGTTCATCAGGCCGGACAGCGCATCGGTCTCGGACTTGGTCGTCGCGTCTGCAGGCACGTCGCGCACGATCATGACCAGGATGAGAAGGGCGATGGCGACGAGGAAGACCGAACCGAGCGCCTGCGATACGGCGGCGTAGCTGCTTTGGGAATAGGCTTGCGGGTTTGCGCCCCAGCCGCCAAGCGCCTGGGCGATGAAGGGCTTTGCCGCGAACTGGGCGGAAGTTGCCCCCAAAAGCGCCATCAGGACGTAGTCGAGCCGCTGCCGCTTGAGTGGGGAGGCCTGCACGATGCCGACTGCCATGAGCGTCATGACCGCGTAGGGCAACTGGTAGGCCATCATGCGCGCCAGGGACTGGCGCGGCAGATCCTGCACGAGCGACACGGTGACGGTGGCGACAACCAGGAATCCGACCATGAGCAGCCAGGGTGGCGGCACTTCATATTTGTGGGCGATAGCGACGTTGAACGCCAGGATGCCGGCGAGCATGACCGCGAAAGCCACGACAACTACCGGGATGGCGTTGGTAAAGGACGGAATGCTGAATTCGATGATGAAGTAGGCCATGCCGAGCAGGTAGCCGCCAGCCATCCAGCGTGCCGAAACCCTGCGCACGTCATAAACGGCGACCGTCATGAATGCCGCGGCCAGCAGGCCGGCGACCGCCATGTTGATCGCAAGAATGAAGACTGCCCCGCCCATCGAGTTTTCCGCCTTGATTTCAAAGAAATCATCGACGAACGAAGAAGATGTTAACAAGCCGATTTATTCTCGCCGGGATGGGGCGGGTTCATCAATCGTTGGCGGCGCGGTCATGAAAGGGCGCTTGCGGCTTCTGATAGGAAAGGCGCACGCTGTCCCGCCCGTTCTGCTTGGCCTTGTAGAGGGCTTCATCGGCCCTGCACATCAGCGGGGCAAGCGGCTCCGAGCCGCTGCGCGCGGCAACGCCGAAGCTGGCGGTCACCTTCAGGCCGGGAAGCGCTCCTCCCACATTGCCTGCCGAGAACAGCGTGCGGACCGCTTCGGCAAACAGGCGCGCGGCGCCGAGGTCGGTAAGCGGAAGCAGAACGGCAAATTCCTCGCCGCCAACGCGCCCGGCGATGCCGCGGTTTCCGGCGGCGCGACGCAGCTTGTCGGCGAAGTCGGTGATGACGAGGTCGCCGGTTGCGTGCCCATGCACGTCGTTCACGGCCTTGAAATGGTCGAGGTCGGCCAGGATGAGCGCCACCGGCAGATTGGCCCTGGCGCAGCGGTCCAGCAACATCGAGGCGCTTTCCTCGAAGCCGCGCCGGTTCAAAAGTTTCGACAAAGGGTCGGTTTGAGATTCTGCCCTGAGCTTTCCCATTATGTCGAGCGCCGCGGCGGTAAGCAGGCAGAGCGCGATCAGCAGCGAGAAGACCGCGTGGGCAAGTTGCGTCGCCGTCCAGTAGGTCGAAGTGTAGAAGCCGTCATAGGAGACGAAAGCGCCGTGCAGGCTGACGGCGACCAGCGTCCGTATGATGAAGTTGGCCGCGGCAAGCAGCGTCAGCACGAACAGGACCATCTGGACCGGCCCGTCGCGACGGAGCGGCCGCAGATCGGCGGCGATCACCAGGCAGATGCCTCCGAAGGCGAAGTTCACGGCGTAGATACGCCAGGTGAGGTCCGGTTGGGCAAGCAGGAACCATGAGAAGGCGGCAATGCCGCCGCCCGCCAGGATGCCGATCGCCACATAAGGTACGTGCCGGCCATAGCGCGACAGGATAGCGGCGGCGAGACAGACGACCGCGCCGGTGAAGGCCAGGCAGGACACCAGCTTGGTCCCGGCGAATCCAAGCAGCGGCAGGGAAAAATATTGCAGCATGAAGCCGATGGCCGAGGCAGCGAAGCCCGACGCCAGCACCAGAAGGTATGGCGCGCGCTGATACAGCCATAGCGCAAGAAACGCCGATGCGAGCACGAGCGCGATCGCCGGATTGAGCAGCGCTATGGAAAGGCCGTTACCCAAGACGATTTATTCCGCCGTTTCGATTGTCAGAAACGTAGCCTGCAAGCACAAACAACGCGTTAAGCCGAACCGCCATCGTGCATGTAGCCGCAGGATGGGAACTGCCTGACCGGACCGGCGTTTTGGAACTGAACGCGCAAGAGAGGTTGCAGCATGGCCAAAACCCTTACCTTGACCGACCACGACGCCATCCGCGACTGGGCCGCCGCCCGTGCCGGGTCCCCGGCGATCGTGGACGTATCGCCGGAATCGGGAACCCAGCCGATGTTGAGGATCGTGTTCGGGCAGGAGGCCTATGAGGACGTCGATCGCCCGGAGCGGCCGCCCAATTCCGGCGGCTACGACCTGGTCGAATGGGACGAATGGTTCCGGCTGTTCGACCAGGAGCAACTGGCCCTTGTCGTGGCCGAAGACCAGCCCGGTCGGCGGGAGAGTTCCTACGAGATGATCCGTCGCGCGGATCAATAACAAAAAAAACCCCGAACCGGGCGGCTCGGGGTTTCGTTCGCAAGGCGCAAAGGGCGGTTTATTTCCAGTCGCGAATATCGACGAAATGGCCGGCAATCGCGGCTGCTGCGGCCATTGCCGGCGACACCAGGTGGGTGCGTCCCTTGAAGCCCTGACGGCCTTCGAAATTGCGGTTAGAGGTGGAGGCACAGCGCTCATGCGGCTTCAGCCGGTCGTCGTTCATGGCAAGGCACATGGAGCAGCCCGGCTCGCGCCAGTCGAAACCGGCGGCGATGAAGATCTTGTCCAGGCCTTCGGCTTCCGCCTGCTCCTTCACCAGCCCCGAGCCCGGAACGATCATTGCATCGACGGTCGAGGCGACGGTCTTGCCCTCGACCACCTTGGCGACGGCGCGCAAATCCTCGATGCGGCCGTTGGTGCAGGAGCCGATGAAGACGCGATCAAGCGCGATGTCGGTGATTTTCGTTCCCGCCGTCAGGCCCATATAGTCGAGTGCACGGATTTTCGAGTTGCGCTTGTTCTCGTCCTCGATCTCTTGCGGGTTCGGCACGACGCCCAGCACCGAAGCGACGTCTTCCGGCGAAGAACCCCAGGTGACGATGGGCGGCAGCTTGGCTGCGTCGAGCACGATCACCTTGTCAAAATGCGCGCCTTCGTCGGAGCGCAGCGTCTTCCAGTATTCGAGCGCCTTGTCCCAGTTTTCGCCCTTGGGCGCACGCGGCTTGTCCTTGACATAGGCGAAGGTCGTCTCGTCCGGCGCGATCAGGCCGGCGCGCGCGCCGCCTTCGATCGACATGTTGCAGATGGTCATGCGGCCTTCCATGGAAAGCGCGCGGATCGCCTCGCCGGCATATTCGATGACATAGCCGGTGCCGCCGGCCGTGCCTATCTCGCCGATAATGGCGAGGATGATGTCCTTGGCGGTGACGCCTGCCGGCAATTGCCCGTCGACGCGCACCAGCATGTTCTTGGCCTTGCGCTGGATCAGCGTTTGCGTCGCCAGCACATGCTCGACCTCGGAGGTGCCGATGCCGTGCGCCAGCGCGCCGAACGCGCCATGCGTGGAGGTGTGGCTGTCGCCGCACACGATCGTCATGCCGGGCAGGGTAAAGCCCTGTTCCGGCCCGATGATGTGGACGATGCCCTGGCGGCGGTCCTTCTCGGAATAATACTCGACGCCGAAGTCGGCGGCGTTCTTCGCCAGCGCTTCGACCTGGATGCGGCTTTCCTCGTTCTTGATGCCGAGCTTGCGGTCCGGCGAAGTCGGCACGTTGTGGTCGACCACGGCCAGCGTCTTTTCCGGATGGCGGACTTTCCTGCCGGTCATGCGCAGGCCTTCGAAGGCCTGCGGGCTGGTCACTTCATGAACGAGGTGCCGGTCGATGTAGAGCAGGCAGGTGCCGTCGTCCTGCCGGTCGACCAGATGGTCGTCGAAAATCTTGTCGTAGAGGGTGCGCGGTGCGCTCATGTGCGTAAATCCGTCGATAACAGAAATGAAGAAAGCCGGCGCTTGCCGGGAGCTTCCGTGGCAGCGGCTTCAGCGAAGCCGGCTGGTCAGCGATCCGGAGACGCGGGCGAAAAACCGCGACGGCAGGCGCTTGTGGTCCTGCAGCACGAAGCCCTTATAGGCCGGATCGCCAAAAAGCTCTTCCATGGCCTCGTCCATAGCAATCTTTTGCCGGAACGGCAATTGAGACGCTGGTCTCAGGCCGCCTGCTGCTCCTGGCATATCTGTCCGGCTTCGGCGTCCTCAAGCGGCTGCTCCAGCAACCGGCAGAAGTGCGCGCCAGGCCTGCGCGCGTCGGCGGCGAAATGGCGGCAATCGCGGCAGATGCCGAAGGCGCGGCCCGAGCGCGCGGCGAGTGCGGACCTGACCAGCGCCGCGACGCCATCGCCAAGCGCGGCACGCATGGGCGGTGGCAAGGCTTCGAAAGCTTGCCGGATC
>JBARYG010000191.1:0-19819 GCA_049647745.1 Mesorhizobium sp. | reverse complement strand
GCATATGACAGATTCAGGATGTTCCGTAAGGCATTTCGAACAAGCACCGGTCGCCATTGCCGGCGGCGGGATGCATGGGCGCGTGCCTGGCTGATGAAGGAAGATGACCATGACCACCTATGAATTCGCCTCCGACACCTCGCGCATCACCACGCGTCCGGCCGTTGCGACGCGTGTGGTCACCAGTATCGCCGCATTCTTTCGGGCGTGGAAAAACCGCCGCGCTTTTTATTGCCTGGGCGAGATGTCCGACACCGAGCTGGCCGACATCGGCCTGACCCGCGCCGACCTGCATGTCGCCATTGACGTGCCGTTCGGCAGCGATCCGACGGTCAAGCTGCGTACCTTGGCAAGCAACCGCGCGACTGCCGCGCACCTCGCCCGCAAGGTCGGCTGACCTTTTCCTTTTGCAGGCCCCCCACACCCGGCCGGCCCCCTTCCGGCCCGCCTGCATCCTGCCCGGTCCGTGAGGATCGGGCATTTTTTTTCATCGGGCCGAAAGATCAGAATCCGGTTTCCGGCTCGTTCCGATGCTTTATCAACTGCGGTCCATGCCTTTCCTGAACTGGTCGAAGATGGATTCCATGCCTTTCTGGTAGTCGTCGCGCTGCTGGCGGCCGGTTTCGAACATCTTGCCGAAAATGTCGTCATAGGGGTTTTGGGGGCGACTGCCCTGGGTCGGTGCTTGCTGGGGCGGGGCTTCCTGCCCGCCCGCCTGCCGCTGGCCGCCGCCCAGCATGTCTTCCAGAATTTTGCCCCATGGGTTTGAGGAGGGATCGGCCCCGGCAGGGCTTTGCGTTGGCTGCGGCTGCGCGGCACCGCCGCCGAACATGTCCTGCAACACCTTGCCGAAGGGGTTGTTCCCCATCGGGTCGAACGGGTTCTGTGCCTGTGGCGCCTGCTGCTGGGGCGAGGGTTGCCCGCCCAGCATACCGCCAAGCCCGCCCTGCTTCATCATCTGCTCGATGATTTCGGCCAGCGGGTTGTTGCCGGCGCCCGCTGCTCCGGCAGCCGGCATCTGGTTGGTGGATTGCTTGAACAGGCCGCCCATGACCATCGAGGCGATGACCGGCAGCATCTGCTGCAGCACCTGCTGGCCGATGCCGGTCGCCTGTGCGGCCTGCGCCGCCACGGCCCGCGAAAGGTCCTTCGATCCGAACAACTGGCCGAGTACGTCGTTGCCCTGGCTGACGCCCTGCGCGGAAAAGGCGTTGCCAGCATTCTCGAAATATTTGGCGTGGTCGCCGCTGGCCATCGCCGACAAGAAAGAGCCGAGGCCGGACGGGTCTGCCGTATTGCGCTTCAGCCCTTGCGAAAACGCCGGAAGCAGCGCCTCGACGGCGAGTTGCGCCTGCTGCTGCGACAGGTTGAACTGCTTGGCCAGCAATTCCATGCCCTGGCCGTTCTGCGCCTGCGTCAGCATGTCAAAAAGGGGAAGCATCGTCTCGTCCTCCTGGGGACACCGCTCCCCGGCGGACAGCCTAATGCCATTCCGACGCCTGTTGAAGTATTTTTGCGCCGGCCCGTGGCGGGATTACCGCTCAGTAGGCGTATTCCATGAACACCGGCTCGATCGAATCGCCCCAGCGGGTGTGGTAGGCGTTCAGCATTTCCTGCGCGCTGGTGGTGCCGCGCGCTACCACTTCGTCGAGCGTCGAGAGGAAACTCGTCTCGTCATAGCCGTCGCGGTTCAGTTTCCCGCGCCGCTTCAGCCCGTCGCGCGAGATGGCGAGCACGTCGCGGGCGATCTCGCGCAGCGTGGTGTTGCGGAATGGGGCGGCGATACCCTGCTCCGGCACCGCGTCGCGCATCGCCCTGACCTCGGCATAGCTCCAGTTCGAGGTCAGCGCCTCGGCCGCATCGAGGGCCTCGGCGTCGTAGAGCAGCCCGACCCACAGGGCCGGCAAGGCGCAGATGCGCCGCCACGGGCCGCCGTCGGCGCCGCGCATTTCGAGGAAGCGCTTCAGCCGCACGTCCGGAAACAGCGTCGAAAGATGGTTCGCCCAGTCGCCGATCGTCGGCACGCCGTCCGCCATCTCCTTGCGGGCCGCCCCCGCCATGAACTGGCGGAAGGTCATGTGCGTCATGTCGTGGTAGCGGCCGTCGCGGATGATGAAATACATCGGCACGTCGAGCGCCCATTCGACGTAGTCGGCAAAGCCGAATTCCGGCGAGAAGCAGAATTCGAGCAGGCCCGAGCGCTGGTTGTCGGTGTCGCGCCAGATGTCGCCGCGCCATGAAAGAAAGCCGTTCGGCTTGCCGTCGGTGAAGGGCGAGTTGGCGAACAGCGCCGTCGACAGCGGCTGCAACTTCAGCGAAACCTGCATCTTGCGGCGCATGTCGACCTCGCTCTCGAAGTCGAGGTTCACCTGGAGGGTGCAGGTGCGGTACATCATGTCGAGCCCCTTGGCGCCGACCTTCGGCATGTAGCGGGTCATGATGTCGTAGCGCGATTTCGGCATTTTCGGCGTTTCGGCGAGCGTCCATTTGGGGCTGCCGCCAAGGCCGAGGAAACGGATGCCGAGCGGTTCGGCGATCTCGCGCACCTGCGAAAGATGCGCGTTGCCTTCGCGGCAGGTCTGGTGGATCGTCTCCAGCGGCGCGCCGGAAAGCTCGAACTGTCCGCCCGGTTCCAGCGAAATCGCGCCCTGTCCGGTCGGCTCGACCAGCCCGATGATGCGCCCGTCGTCGACGATCGGGTCCCAGCCCAGCCTTTGCTGCATGCCTTCGAGGATGGCGCGGATGCCGCGCTCGCCGCCATAGGGCACGGGCGAGTTGCCGTCGATATAGAAGGGAAATTTCTCGTGCTCGGTGCCGATGCGCCATTTTTCGCGCGGCTTGTTGCCCTCGGCCAGATGTTCGACGAGTTCGTCCATGCCTTCGATGGGCCGGAAATCGGTCGTGTCGCGTGCCATGCAAAGCCTTTCCTGCGCAGCCGCAGGGCCGCGGGCGCTAGATGGACGAAATGTCAGTAGCCGATCAAGCGAAATTTGCTGACAGCATGTCAACAGGATTTGATTCGAGTGAGCCTTGTCCCGCCCGTTGCCAAAACGTGCCGATCCGTTGCCACGCCCGGCTTCCGCCGTCTGGCTGTTGTCAAAGAACGCTGCCTCTCGGGCAGGTGGGAAGCGGGGCGCGAGGCCGGGCCTCTGATTTTATTATACGTGGCGCGACGTTCGCGCCCCGCCGGTGTGCTTGCCTCACCACAGGGAGGGGCATTTTCGCCCGCAAGCCTTGGTCGAGGCCCGGATCTGAGGGCTCATCACCCAGCCGCACCACCGTAGTGCGACCGAACCGGCACCGTCCCCTCCACGCTCATCCGGTTCATGACCCGTGTTCCCGCGAGGGAGATGTGGTGGATTATGCGGGAGCCACAAAGAACGTGGATAGAATTTCTTTCTATCCCACACCTGCAAACCTCTCCGTCGTCGCCCCGGAAGCCTGTGCCGGAGCGCCAGCGACGGCACTGCTGATGTCGTCGCACTTTATCCGGCAAAGCACGGGAATGGTTCCCGGTTCTCGGCTCACGGCCTTCGGCTGCTCGGCAGCGGCCGGGATGACGAGGTGGAGAGGCCATCGCCCAATGAGCCGGCTCGACATTCACCGTCACTGGGTCTTCTTAATCGTGACGGCGTGGTTGGGAGAGACGTTCGAAGTGGTCTGTGCGGCGCTAAAGGTTCACCAATCGCCGATCGTTGCCTGCATGAGCGCCAGCGCCGCCACCGCTGCGGTGTCGGCGCGCAGGATGCGGGGGCCGAGCGGAATGGCGGTCACGAAAGGCAGCGCCCGCAGCATCCGGCGTTCGTCGTCGGAAAAGCCGCCCTCGGGCCCGACCAGAAGTCCGAATTTCTTTTCGGTGAGCGATCGAAGCGCCGGCATGGGGTTGTTGGTCGAGGCGTCCTCGTCGCAAAATACTAGCCGCCGCTCCGGGTCCCAGTGGGCGAGCAGCTTTTCGAGTTTTTCCGGTTCGCGAAGGGGCGGCACGGCCAGCACGCCGCATTGCTCGGCAGCCTCGACGACGTTGGCGGCAAGCCTGTCCATGGAAGGTTTCGCCACCTGCGTATGCTGGGTAATGACGGGCTGCAGCGTGCCCGCGCCCATCTCGACCGCCTTCTGTACGAGATAATCGAGACGCCCCTGTTTCAGCGGCGCAAAGCAGTAGACCAGGTCCGGCTTTCCGGGTTGTGGCCGCTGCAGGCCCAGCACCTTCAGCCGCACCGCCTTTTTGGTTTTCGAGGCAACCGCCGCCGACCACTCGCCGTCGCGGCCGTTGAACAAAAGCAGTTCCGCGCCTTGGGCAAGCCGCAGCACATGTATCAGATAATGGCTCTGCTGCTGGCTGGCCTCGATCTCGCTTCCCTCGGCGAGGTCGTCCGGCACGAACAGCCGCTGCATTCTGTAATTGGCGCGCATCGCCGAGCAATGCTGGAGGCGCGCCGCTCCGTCAAGCGCCGGCTGAAGGATGCCACGCAGGTTCGTATCCCTCGCGCAGCACGGCAAGCGTTGCGGCGGGCGTGAGAAGGCGAAGCGGGCGGCCATGCAATGCGCTGAAATCGAGCCGCTCGCCGTAACCGGCAAACGACCAGCGCAAGGCTGCGCCGTCGCGTAACGCATAGGCCGCGCTGCCGTCGGCAACCATCGTCGCGTCGGGTAGGGCGGCAAGCTCCTGCGCATAGAGCGCCGGCGGCTTGCCGCCCGAGGCCAGCCGCTCTCTGTGCAGCCTTTTGTCCAGCATCGGCGCGCGCGGTTGTTCGACGCCGAAAGCCGTGCCGAAGCGGTGCAGGAAATCCCTGGCGCGCTCGCGCCGGCAGTAGAAGCAGGGGCGGTGGCCGGCGGCCAGCGCCGTCACCTCGTCGAGAAAGAAAAGCTCGGTCCAGCCGGCCTTGTCCGGCTGGCCGGGGGCACCCTTGCGGTTGCGGCCCATCGGCTCGCGCCGCCGGTTCCCGAAATCGCACGTGCAGACGATCCAGGCCGGCAGCGTCCAGCGCTTCTTCAAGAGCGTCTTCGTCGCCGGATCGTGGATGATGCCGCGATTGCCGGTGAACAGGCCGCGCTCCGCCACCGCGTGGATTGCGCCGAACGGATCGACCCGGTTTTGCAGTGGCATAGCGGTTTCCCGACCTGTGAGTCCCGCCCGCTGCTGGCTGGCGGGCTGGCGTCATGCTATCGCGTGAGCCGTGCTTTTGTCATCGTGGCACATTGGGACTCAAAGGGGGCGAGGTTTCGATGCGGGTGCTGGTGGTCCAGAACTACGACAACGAGGGCACGGGGCAGGTGGGTACTGCCCTTGCCGAGGCCGGCGCGGAGATCGACCAGCGCAAACCCTATAAGGGCGAGGCGCTGCCCACGGACGCCTCCGACCACGATGCCATGGTCATGCTCGGCGGGGCGCAAAACGCGCTCGACGATGCGCTCTGTCCCTACTTCCCGGCGCTGCTTGACCTTATCCGCGATTTCGAGGCGAGGGATCGCAGCGTGCTCGGCATCTGCCTGGGCAGCCAGCTCATCGCCCGCGCTTTCGGCGGCGACAACCAGGTAGGCGGCGCCAGCGAATTCGGCTGGTGCGGCGTTTCGCTGACCCCGGAAGCCAAAGCCGACGCGGTGCTTGGCGCGCTGCCGGAAGAATTCCCGATCTTCGAATGGCACGACGACACGTTTTCGCTGCCGAAGGGCGCCGTGCGGCTGGCCGGCAGCGAGGTCGCCCGCAACCAGGCCTTCCGTGTTGGCCGGGCCGTCTACGGCTTCCAGTTCCATTTCGAGGCCGACCGGCCTCTGGTGCGGGAATGGAGCGAGGTTTTTGCACCGCTGATCGCTCCGCGCCACCCGGACTGGACCGACAAGCTCGACGGCGAGATGGCGCGCCATGGTCCCGCCGCCGACGCCGCCGGCCTGGCGATCGCCCGCGCCTGGGTCGCCGCGATCTGACCTGACGCTGCGGCAGTCGTGGCAATTTTGGCACGCGGCGGGGAATCCGCCGTGGATATCTTTTTTCGGCCTTGGCTTGCCTGCGGCGGCTGCTAGAACGGCGCCGCTGCCCCGCCAATCTTCAAAACGCCGACAGCATGCTTGTTGCCAAACGGCAACAGGCAGCAGGCGTCGTGCGGCGAGCGGCGAAAAACCGCTGAAACTTTGAGCCAAGTTTTCCGTTTCAATGCATTGGTAACTGTATCCGTGCAGGGATGCAGGGAGTTCAACCTGAGATGACTACCGTGAAAGCTGCGTTCCTGTCCTTCGCCATGCTCTCCGCAATCGTGTTGTGCGGCCTCGGCATCTATGCCGCCGACGCAGCCAACGATCACAACGCAGTCGACGGTTACGGCGTCACCGCCTCGCTGCGCTGAACCGTCCCGTCTTCCATCACTGACAGGATCGTTTTGGCCGTGCCGTCGACGACGAGCGCGGTGAGTCGGCCTGACTCATGGGCAAGCGTGTCGACATTGACGCGGTTGGGCAGCACCTCGGCCTGCGGCTGCGGCGTATGGCCGTGCACGATCACCTTCGGGTAGAGGCCGCGATGGGTGTGGAATACCTCGCGGATCCAGATCAGGTCCCGGCGGTCCTGCTTCTCCAGCGGAATGCCGGGGCGGATGCCGGCATGGCAGAAGAAGAAGTCGCCGAACGTGGCCGAAAAGCCGAGCGATCTCAGGAAATCGACATGGCCTTGCGGCACCGCCCGCAGCAGGTCGGCATGGCCTGAGCGCAGCGCATTGGTCGCCCAGGCGACGACGCCATGCCCGATTCCGCTGAGGTCGACGCCATAGGATTGCGCCGTCTGCACGCCGCCATAGCGTATGAACAGGCCGTCCGGGTCGGGATGGTCGATAAAATCCAGGAAACCGACATCGTGGTTGCCGGCAAGCAGGATATTGCGCTGGTCGCGCTGCCGCGCCGCGATCAGCAAATCGATGACGCCCTTCGAATCCGGCCCCCGGTCGACATAGTCGCCGAGATGGACGACGCGCCAGTCGGCGACGCCGTCGCGCTCGATTTCGGTGGCGATGTGCGTGTGCATGGCCGCCAGCAGGTCGAGCCTGCCATGCACGTCGCCGATGGCGTAGAGGCGCACGTCTTGCGGTGCCCGCGCGTCGCGAAAATGAACGCCGTTCATCGATAGGCCTTCCGATTCGGTGCCCATCCTACCGATGAAGCATGTCCTTGCCCGCATCCAGGATGTCGCGCTTGCCGCACAGCGCCAGCGTGGTGTCCAGCTCCTTGCGGATGATCTCTAGCGCCGTGGTTACGCCGGCCTTGCCGTGTGCGCCGAGGCCGTAGAGGAACGGCCGGCCGATATAGACGCCCTTGGCGCCGAGACACAAAGCGCGCAGCACGTCCTGCCCCGAGCGGATGCCGCCGTCCATATGGACCTCGATTTTGTCGCCGACCGTGTCGGCAATCTCTTCCAGCACCGAGATGGAGGATGGCGCGCCGTCGAGCTGGCGTCCGCCGTGGTTGGAGACGATGAGGGCATCAGCGCCGGAATTCGTCGCCATGATGGCGTCTTCCTTGTCGAGGATGCCCTTCAGGATCAGCTTGCCGCCCCAGCGCTGTTTGATCCACTCCACGTCCTTCCACGAAAGCTGCTGGTCGAACTGCTCGGCGGTCCATGCGCCGAGCGAGGAGAGGTCGCCGACGCCCTTGGCGTGGCCGACGATATTGCCGAAGGTGCGGCGCTTGGTGCCCGCCATTTTCAGGCACCAGCCCGGCCGCGTCGCCAGTTGCCAGATGCTGCTCGGCGTAAATTTGGGCGGAGCCGACAGGCCGTTGCGCAGATCCTTGTGGCGCTGCGCCAGGATCTGGAGATCGAGCGTCAACACCAGCGCCGAGCATTTCGCCGCCTTGGCGCGGTCGATCATGTTGAGCACGAAGTCCCGGTCGCGCATAACGTAAAGCTGGAACCAGAACGGTTTTTTCGTAGCCGAGGCGACATCCTCGATCGAGCAGATGCTCATGGTCGACAGCGTGAACGGCACGCCGAATTCCTCGGCCGCCTGCGCCGCCAGCATCTCGCCGTTGGCGTGCTGCAGGCCGGTGGTCCCGGTCGGCGCCAGCGCCACCGGCATCGACACTTTCTGGCCGATCATGGTGGAGGCGAGCGAGCGGTTGCTCATGTCCACCAGCACCCGCTGGCGCAGCTTGATCTTCTGGAAATCCGCCTCGTTGGCGCGATAGGTGCTTTCCGTCAGCGCCCCGGAATCGGCATAGTCGAAGAACATTCTCGGCACGCGACGGCGCGCCTTTTCCTTCAGGTCGGCAATGGTAAGGTCGAGGCTCATGGCGGGTTCCGGCAGCTTCCTGTCTGGTTACGGTTTGGGTGTCAGTTGGCGGGTGAGCGCTGGCGCAGCCTGAGCCGCGACACGCGCTGCCAGTCGCCGCTGCGTTCGGCTTCCGCCATCGAGCGTTCGACATAGCTGATATGGTCCATGGCTGCCTTGCGCGCCGCAGCCGGATCGGCGGCCTTCACCGCCGCATGGATGGCTCGGTGCTGGGCAAGCAGCGCCTCGCGCGCGCCCGGCAGCGTGAACACCAGAAGCCGGTTCTGGAACACGCCTTGCGACAACAGCCGGTAGCAGGAACGCAGCGTGTGCAAGAGGATGATGTTGTGAGCGCATTCGCCGACCGCGTGGTGGAACTCGACGTCGATCTCCGCCTCGTCCTCGAAATCGCCGGTGCGGTGCGCCTCGTCCATGCGCGCCATGATGCCGTCGAGCAACGCGATGTCGTCGGCGGTGGCGCGCCGGGCCGCGTATTCGGCGGCTACGCCTTCGATCTCGCGGCGGTATTCCAGATAGTCGCCGGTCGCCTTGCGGTGGGTGGAAAACAGATCCATCACCGGCTTGGAAAACACCTGGCCGATCACGTCGGCGACATGGCTGCCGCCGCCATGGCGCGTGACGAGGAGGCCGCGGGCTTCGAGCAGCTTGAGCGCGTCGCGCAGGATCGGCCGCGACACGTCGAACTGGCGCGACAGCTCGCGCTCGCCGGGCAGCCGGTCGCCGGTCGACAGCACTCCTTCGAGAATGAGCGTCTCGATCTGCTCCACCACCTCGTCGGCGGTGCGCGAATGTTCGATCCTGGAGAAAATGTCGCTCAACGAAGTGCCTGGGGTTTGAACGCTGCCGCCGAAGATAGAGGCAGCGGCGCCAACTGGTCAAATTGTTTATCCAATTGCCCCTTCCGAGTCGATCCTGCAAGGATGCCGGCTACCGGACCCCGCGCCAAAGTTCCGTTTGCGTCGCCTGGAAATTGGTTTTAGTCGCAAAGGCGTTGCAGGCCGGCCAAGCCGAGGGGAACCGCCGTGTCGACCGACCCTACCAATCTGGAATTCCAGCCGCGCGCGACGGGCAGCGTGATGGGCTTTCCCACCCACGAGGGCCGCTCCGGTGCGTTGGGCGAAGTGCATGCCCGCCCGCACCCGCTGGTCGGCACGCCGCGCGTCATGGTGCAATTGTCCTTCATGACCGAAGGCGGCGCCAGCGTCGACCACGCCGTGCTGTGCGAGCTGTCGCGCCGGCTGGGCGTCGCCGAGCCCGAGCGGCAGGCGCGCCACTACGCCATGAAATGGGGAAAAGGCTCGCTGCGCTGGGAGCGTCACACCGAGTTCTCCACCTATCTGTTCGAGGGGCCGCTTTCCGCCCATGGCCGCCCGCAGGAGGAACAGCCCTTCGGCAACGGCTTTTCGCCGCCGGGAACGGTCATTTCCGGCATCAGGCTGGAAATCCGCAAGTGGAGCGCGGCGGCGGAAAAGCTGATCGCCGGTTTCGACCCGACCAGCCTGTGCTACTCGCTGGTCGAGAACGGCAAGGCGGCCATCGTCACCGATTTCCGCCAGGACGGCGACGGCCTGACCCGCATCCTCATTCTCGACAGGGGGCTGACGCCGGCCCGCACCGGGGCGCTGTCGCAGCGCCTCATCGACATCGAAACCTATCGCACGCTGGCGATGCTGGGCCTGCCGCTGGCCCTGTCACTGTCGGGCCGCGCCCGCCGCATCGAGGACAGGCTTGCCGTCATCACCCGCGAAATGAAAGTTGCGGAAACCCGCGACAGCCAGACGCTACTGGCCGACCTCACCGAACTCGCCGCCGAACTGGAAGCCGATGCCGCCTCCAGCCTCTACCGGTTCGGCGCCAGCCGCGCCTATGACGGCATCGTGCGCGAGCGGCTCGACGCGCTCGACGAGGCGCCAGTGCCCGGCTACGACACCTGGGCGGGCTTCCTGCAGCGCCGTGTCGCGCCCGCCATGCGCACCTGCCGCTCGGTCGAGGAACGCCAGGCCAACCTCTCGCGAAAGCTGACGCGCGCCACCACGCTGTTGCGCACATGGGTCGATGTCGAGGTCGAAAAACAGAACCGCGACTTGCTCGCCTCTATGAACAATCGCGCCCGCCTGCAATTGCGCCTGCAGCAGACGGTGGAGGGGCTGTCGGTCGCCGCCGTTTCCTATTACGTCGTCGGACTGATCGGCTATCTCGCCAAGGGCGCCTCCGTCTTTGGCCATGCGTTTGCGCCGGAAATCATCACCGCGGCGTCGGTGCCGGTGGCGATCCTGCTGGTCTGGTGGGGCGTGCGCCGCGTCCAGCGCAGCCATTCGGAGCCGGGCAAGGCGCCGGGGGAATAGAGCGCGAGGCATTTCCCCGCTGCCTATCCGACGCCGGCAAAGCAGCGGCCAATTGACGCTGCGGAAGCGGCAGGCGATGTCGCTTGCGAATAGGACCAAGGCACCATTTGCAAGCAGCCTGCCCGACTGGTAAAAGCTTTTTACCAGTCAAGGGGAGGAAGCGCGCAATGTCCGGTCTGGTGATGCCGAAACCCGACGCGGAGACGTTGGCCAGCCGTGCGACGATCGTCGCCGACATGCGCCAGATCGTGCCGGGCGAGGGGGTCGTCGATACGGTCAACGAAATACGCGCCTTCGAGAGCGACGGGCTGACCGCCTATCGCCAACTGCCGCTGGTGGTGGTGCTGCCGCAAACGGTGGCGCAGGTGGCAAAAATCCTGAAATATTGCGACCAGCGCAAAATCCGCGTGGTGCCGCGCGGTTCCGGCACGTCGCTGTCGGGTGGCGCGCTGCCGCTGGAAGATGCGGTGCTTCTGGTGATGAGCCGCTTCAACCGCATTCTCGACATCGATTTTCCCAACCGCTGCGTGGTCGCCCAGCCCGGCGTCACCAATCTCGGCATCACCCATGCTGTCGAACAGGAGGGGTTTTATTACGCCCCCGATCCATCCTCCCAGATCGCCTGTTCGATCGGCGGCAATGTCGCGGAAAATTCCGGCGGTGTGCATTGCCTGAAATACGGGCTGACCGCCAACAACGTCCTCGGCATCGAAATGGTGCTGATGAACGGCGAGGTGGTGCGCCTCGGCGGCAGGCATCTCGATGCCGAGGGCTACGACCTGCTCGGCATCATGACCGGTTCCGAAGGGCTGCTCGGCGTCGTCACCGAGGTCACTGTGCGGATTCTCAAGAAGCCGGAAACGGCGCGCGCGCTTTTGATCGGCTTTCCGACCAGCGAGCAGGGCGGGCAATGCGTCGCCGACATCATCGGCGCCGGCATCATTCCGGGCGGCATGGAGATGATGGACAGGCCCGCGATCCGCGCGGCGGAAGATTTCGTCCATGCCGACTATCCGCTGGACTGCGAGGCATTGCTGATCGTCGAACTGGACGGCCCGACGGTTGAGGTCGACCACCTGATCGCTGCGGTGGAAAAGATCGCCATAGGCAACGGCTCGACCACCTGTCGCATCTCGCAGAGCGAAGAGGAGCGGCTGACCTTCTGGCTCGGTCGCAAGGCGGCTTTCCCGGCGGTCGGGCGCATTTCGCCCGATTATTACTGCATGGACGGCACCATCCCGCGCCAGCAATTGCCGAAGGTTCTGGCCGGCATGCGCGAGCTTTCGGAGCAATATGGGCTTGGCGTCGCCAACGTCTTCCATGCCGGCGACGGCAACCTGCATCCGCTGATCCTCTACGACGCCAACGTGCCGGGCGAACTGCACAAGGCGGAAAGTTTCGGGGCCGACATTCTGCGGCTGTGCGTGAAGGTCGGCGGCGTCTTGACCGGCGAGCACGGCGTCGGGGTCGAAAAGCGCGACCTGATGCCGGAAATGTTCAACCAGATCGACCTCGACCAGCAGATGCGGGTCAAATGCGCTTTCGACCCGAACCATCTTCTGAACCCCGGCAAGGTTTTCCCGCAGCTTCGCCGCTGCGCCGAACTCGGCCGCATGCACATTTCCGGCGGTAAACTGCCGTTCCCGGACATTCCGAGGTTTTGAGATGATGGCCTCTCAAAAGCGGGGGAACGAAAGCGCGCCTATGACCAATTTCACCCCCACCACTGCCGCTGAAGTGCTTTCCACCGTGCAGTGGGCGTTGGCGGAAGAAACGCCGTTGGAAATCGTCGGCCACGGCTCCAAGCGCGCCATCGGCCGCCCTGTCCAGACCGCACATACGCTCGACCTGTCGAAGCTTTCGGGCGTGACACTCTACGAGCCGGCGGAACTGGTGCTTTCCGCCCGCGCGGGCACGCCGCTGGCCGAGATCGAAAAGCTGCTTGCCGACAACGGCCAGCAGCTTGCCTTCGAGCCGATGGATTATGCACCGCTGCTGGGCGGCGAAAGAAGCCGTAACGGCAAGACGGGCACCATCGGTGGCGTACTGGCGGCCAATCTGTCCGGTCCGCGCCGGCTGAAGGCGGGTGCGGCGCGCGACCATATTCTCGGCATCAATGTCGTGTCTGGGCGCGGGGAGGCGTTCAAATCGGGCGGACGCGTGGTCAAGAACGTCACCGGCTACGACATGTCCAAGCTGATGGCCAATAGCTGGGGCACGCTTTCCGTCGTCACCGACCTGACCTTCAAGGTGCTGCCCGCCGCCGAGACGGAAACGACGCTGGCTGTGCGCGGCCTGCTCGACGATAACGCCGCCGCCGCCATGGCGCTGGCTCTCGGCTCCAGCGCCGAGGTGTCGAGCGCTGCCCATCTGCCCTATCCCGCCGTGGTGCGTGTCGCCGACGGCGCGCTCGGCAACGATGCCGCGACCCTGCTGCGCGTCGAGGGTTTTGGCCCGTCGGTCGCTTACCGGATCGAGGCCTTGAAAAACCTGCTGAAGAAGACCGGGCCGCTGCAGGAGATTTCGGGCGATCAGTCGCGAAAAATCTGGGCCGATATACGCGACTGCGAGCCTTTCGCGGATGGCGGGCAAAAACCGGTGTGGCGCGTGTCGATGGCACCGGCGGACGGCCACACCATGGTGATGCAGCTTCGCATGCAATCCGCCGTCGCCGCCTTCTACGATTGGCAGGGCGGGCTGATCTGGCTGCGCATGGAGCATGGCGAGCCGGAAGCCGAACTGTTGCGCGCGCTGGTGAAGAAGCACGGCGGCGGTCATGCGACGCTGGTCCGGGCGACGCCGGCCGAACGCGCCGCGATCCCCGTTTTCGAGCCGCAGGCGCCCGCACTTGCCGCGCTTTCCGCTCGATTAAAGGCAGAGTTCGATCCCCAAAATATCCTGAATCCCGGCCGGATGGCCTAGGCAGACACCATGCAGACCAGTTTTTCCCTCGCCCAGCTTGCCGATCCGCATGTCGCGGAATCGGAAAAGATCCTGCGCAAATGCGTGCATTGCGGCTTCTGCACCGCCACCTGCCCGACCTATGTGACGCTCGGCAACGAACTGGATAGCCCGCGCGGACGCATCTACCTCATCAAGGACATGCTGGAAGGCGGCCGCGCGGCGGACAAGGAAATCGTCACCCATATCGACCGCTGCCTGTCCTGCCTCGCCTGCATGACTACCTGTCCGTCCGGCGTGAATTACATGCATCTGGTCGACCACGCCCGTGCCCATATCGAAAAGACCTACAAACGCCCGCTTGCCGACCGCTTTATCCGGGCGCTGCTGGCCACTGTTCTGCCCTATCCGGCGCGCTTTCGCACGGCGCTGAAACTGGCGAAGCTAGGAAAACCGTTCATCGGCCTGTTCGGGAAGATGCCGGCGCTGAGGCCACTCGGCGCGATGCTGAAGCTGGCCCCGGCAGTCGTGCCGGCCGCTTCGCCGATGGCGCTGCCGGGCATTCATCCGGGGCAGGGGGCGCAGAAGCGGGAGCGGGTCGCCATCCTCACCGGCTGCGCGCAGCCGGTGCTCGACCCCGGCATCAACGAGGCGACGATCTCGCTACTCAACCGGTTGGGTGTCGAGGTCGTGGTGCCGCAAGGCGAGGGCTGCTGCGGCGCGCTGGTCCACCACATGGGCCGCGAGGAGCAGGCGCTGGCCTCCGCCCGGCAGAACGTCGACGCCTGGACCCGGGAGATCGAAAATGGCGGGCTCGACGCCATCATCATCACCGCGTCCGGTTGTGGCACGACGATCAAGGACTACGGCTTCATGCTGCGGCTCGACCCGGCCTATGCGGAGAAGGCGGCCAAGGTGTCGGCGCTGGCCAAGGACATCACAGAATATCTCGCCACGCTCGATCTGCCGGAACCGGTGCGAAAGCCCGGCACGGTGGTCGCCTATCATTCGGCCTGTTCCATGCAGCACGGCCAGAAGATCGTTCGCCAGCCGAAGGAGCTGCTGGCCAAAGCCGGTTTCGTGGTGAAGGAGCCGCGCGAGGGGCATCTGTGCTGCGGCTCGGCCGGCACCTACAACATCATGCAGCCGGAAATTTCCGCCCGCCTGCGCGACCGCAAGGTGAAGAATATCGCGGCGACAGGGGCGGCAATCGTCGCCACCGGCAATATCGGCTGCATCACCCAGATCGCATCGGCGGCCGGCATGCCGGTGGTGCACACGATCAAGCTGCTCGACTGGGCCTATGGCGGCCCGAAGCCGGAAGGGCTGGTGGAGAGCGGGAAATAGCACGCTCTCACTTGAGCGCGGAAAACCCCTCTCGGCCCGAGCCCTACTCCGCCGCCAGCCGTTCGGCTGTGTAGCTGGCGCGGTAGAGCGCGCGCTGGCGGGCCAGCGCCACCATGGTGTTGCGCAGCAGGATCGACACGGTGATCGGACCGACGCCGCCCGGCACCGGTGTGATCCATGACGCGACCTGCCGCACGCTTTCGGTGTCGACGTCGCCGACGATGCGGGTCGAGCCGTCCGGCAGCGTTTCCGAATTGATGCCGATGTCGATGACGGCGGCGCCAGGCTTGACCATGTCGGCCTTGATCAGGCGCGGCTTTCCGACCGCGACGAACAGCGCGTCGGCGCGCCGCGCATGCGCCGCGACCGAGCGCGTCATGTGGTGGCACACCGTCACCGTCGCCCCCTCGCTCATCAGCAGGAAAGCGATCGGCTTGCCGACGATTTCCGAATGGCCGACGACCACCACCTCCAGCCCCTTGAGGTCGAGGCCGGTTTCCTTGAGCAACTCCACCGAGGCCGCCGCCGTGCAGGGGGCGAGGTCGAGTTCGTTATAGACGATGTTGCCGATCGAGGCCGGGTGCATGCCCTCAACGTCCTTGAGCGGGTGCACCGCCGCCTGGATCGCCTTGATCGGGATATGCGGCGGCACCGGGCGCTGGATGATGATGCCGGTGACGCGCGGGTCGGCGTTCATGCCGTGGATCGCCGCTTCCAGTTCGCCCGCCGTGAGGTCGGCAGGGAAGTTGCGCTCCTCGAAACCGATGCCGGCAAGCTCGGCCTTGGCGCGCTGGTTGCGCACATAGACGCTGACAGCCGCCACGTCGCCGACGGTGATCGAAACCAGCTTCGGCGGAAACCCTTCCGCCGTCGCCTTCGCCGCGTCGCGGGCAACCTCGGCCATGATGCGCTGGGCGACGGGGCCGCCCTTCAGGGTGCGGGTGTCGTCTGAAAGGGACATGGCAAGACCTTGTGCCGGTGGGTTCGGCGCCGACATAGCAGGAGAAATGGGCCAAGGGCAGTGCGAATGCGAACCGCTTTGCCCTCGATGCGACCGGGAGGCAGGTTCGTTACCGGCCTTCCCTCCCGCCGGTTCGCTTCACGCCGGTGAGTTGATGTGTCGCGCCGGGCGTCTTGGGTTCAAGAGAAAGGGCAGTGCGAGCGAACCCGCACTGCCCTTTCTGGCGGGCCTTGTCCCCACAAGGCCCGTCCCCCGTTGTTTCGGAAAGGTTACATCACCACGACGGTGGTGCCGACGTCGACGCGCTCGTAGAGATCGACCACGTCTTCGTTGCGCATGCGGATGCAGCCGGAAGACACCGAACCGCCGATGGTCCATGGCTGGTTGGTGCCGTGGATGCGGTAGAGCGTCGAGCCCAGATACAGCGCGCGCGCGCCGAGCGGATTTTCGATGCCGCCGGCCAGATGCGTCGGCAGGTAACGGCCCTTGGCCTTTTCGCGGGCGATCATTTCGGCCGGCGGACGCCAGTCCGGCCACTCGCGCTTGGCCGAAACCTTGTGCGTGCCGGCCCATTCGAAGCCGGGCTTGCCGGTGCCGACGCCGTAGCGCCGCGCCATACCGTCCTTTTCGACAAGATAGAGGAAATTCTTCGTCGTATCGATGACGATGGTGCCGGGCTTTTGCGGGCCGTCATAGGCGACTTCCTGCGGCAGGTAGATGGGATTCATCTGTTTACGCGCGACCAGCTTTTTCGCCGGCGCCTGCACTGCGGCGGTACGGACACGGTCCGGTTGCACCTGCACCTTGTCGATTGCCTGCACGTCGCGCCTTTGCTGGCGGGCGGCAGCCGGCGCCTGTCTCGTCTGGCGAACGATCACGCCGGGCTCATGGCCAAGCTGCATCACCCACGGAGCCGAAAGATCGGGGCTCACCGTTACCGGCGGGCGCTCGGCATAACGGTCGTTGGCGCTGGAAGCGGTCACGCCTGCGGCAAGCATTGCCGTCGCGCCGAGAAGGGGAAGGAGAAGAAGTTTCATCGGGACGCACTCTCGAACTGATCGTCACAAAACGGGTGGTTTCCCTCCCGGCTTGCGCGATCATTGGCGCGGAGCGGCAACCGAAACGTGAATCGGAATGCTTAAAATGCGAAGATGTCAGTAAAGTTTTCGGTACGGTTACCGGCCGGTGCAGGAATCTGGTAAAGCCCCGGTAAAATCGCATCGAAGCGAATTAACGATTGGAATTTCCGGTCATGGCAGACGAAAATACAGGTCTTTCGGTCGGCGCGGACGGTATTCGGCGCTGCGCCTGGCACGGCAACCTGCCGGACTATCTCCATTACCACGACCATGAATGGGGCCGCCCGATGGCCGACGACACGCGGCTGTTCGAAAAGATCTGCCTCGAAGGGTTTCAGTCCGGCCTGTCGTGGCTGACGATCCTGCGCAAGCGCGAAAACTTTCGCGAGGCCTTCGACGGTTTCGATTTCGACCGGGTGGCAAAATTCACCGACGCCGATGTCGAACGGCTGGTCGGCAACGCCGGCATCATCCGTCATCGCGGCAAGATCGTCTCGACCATCAACAACGCCAAACGCGCCCGAGAGATGGCCGACGAGGCCGGCTCGCTCGCCGCTTTTTTCTGGAAGTTCGAACCGGGTGCTGAGGAACGGCCGGAGGTGGTCGATCTCGCCCATTTGCGCGCCAACCCGACGACCGCCGTTTCGGTGCGTCTGTCGAAGGAACTGAAAAAGCGCGGCTGGAGCTTCGTCGGCCCGACCACCGTCTATGCCTTCATGCAGGCCATGGGTCTGGTCAACGACCACCTCGAAGGCTGCGTTTGCCGCGCGCAGGTGGAGGCGGAACGCAAGGCGTTCAAACGGCCGGCGTAGACGCTGTCGCGGCGTAACCCTTGCCGCTCCCGACTGCATCGGTTAGGACAGCCGCGCTGCCGCAACGGCTCTTTTGCCGCGTGGCGGTGTTACGAAACATCGAGCAGAAATCCCATGGCCGACAAATCGGAAAAGATGAAGGCGCGACTGCCGCGCGGGCTTGTCGATCGCAGCGCCGAGGACATTCGCGCCGTCGACCAGATGATGGCGAAGATTCGCGCTGTCTACGAGCTTTACGGCTTCGAGCCGGCCGACCAGCCGCTGATCGAATATACCGATGCGCTGGGCAAATTCCTGCCCGATCAAGACCGGCCGAACGAGGGCGTATTTTCCTTTCAGGACGACGACGAGCAATGGCTGTCGCTGCGCTATGATTTGACCGCGCCGATGGCCCGCTTCGTTGCCGAAAATTACGACCGTCTGCCGAAACCGTTCCGCAGCTACCGCGCCGGCTGGGTGTTCCGCAACGAGAAGCCGGGACCGGGGCGCTTCCGCCAGTTCATGCAGTTCGACGCCGATACGGTCGGCACGCCGGGCGTCGCGGCGGATGCCGAAATGGCGATGATGATGGCCGACGTGATGGAAGCGCTGGGCATCAAGCGCGGCGACTATGTGATCCGGGTGAACAACCGCAAGGTGCTGGATGGCGTGCTGGAGGCCATTGGGCTGGGCGGCGAGGAAAATGCAGGCCGCCGGCTGACGGTGCTGCGGGCGATAGACAAGCTGGATAAGGTTGGGCCGGAAGGCGTGCGCGATCTGCTCGGCAAGGGGCGGCTAGACGAGAGCGGCGATTTTACCAAGGGCGCAGGGCTCGATGAAGGGCAGGCCGATAAGGTGCTGCTGCTTACCACCGTGTCCGACAATGGCCCGGCGGAAAAGCTGGCGGCGATGAAAGCAGCCGTTTCCGGTTCCTCGCGCGGCGAGGAAGGCGTGCAGGAACTCGCCGACATCGGCGCGATGGCGAACGCTGCCGGCTATGACGATGGCCGGGTGAAAATCGATCCCTCCGTCGTGCGTGGCCTCGAATACTACACGGGCCCGGTCTACGAGGCGGAACTTCTGACCGAGATTCCCAACGAGGAAGGAAAAATCGTGCGCTTCGGCTCGGTCGGCGGCGGCGGGCGCTATGACGGGCTGGTGTCGCGCTTTCGCGGCGAGCCAGTGCCGGCGACCGGCTTTTCCATCGGCGTCTCGCGCCTGATGACGGCGCTGAAGAACCTCGGCAAGCTGGACACCTCCGACGTGCTCGCGCCGGTCGTCGTGCTGGTCATGGACAAGGACACCGAAAGCCTCGGTCGCACCCAGAAGATGGTGTCGGATTTGCGCAAGGCAGGCATCCGCGCCGAAATGTATCTCGGTGGTGCCGGCATGAAGGCGCAGTTGAAATATGCCGACCGGCGCGGCTCGCCCGTTGCCGTCATTCAAGGGTCGACCGAGCGCGCCGAGGGTGTCGTGCAGTTGAAAGACCTGATCGAGGGTGCCCGGCAAGCGGCAGCCATTGCCGATCATGCCGAATACAAGGAAGCGCGGCCGGGGCAGGTGACGGTGGCAGAAGCCGATCTGGTATCGGAAGTGAAAAAGATTCTCGACGCCCAGGCGCAGGACAGGGCGAAAGCCGCAAAGTGAAGCAGCAGTCCGCCATCGCCGCCGAAATCGTCGCCCTGTTTGCGGCGCGGGAAACGCATGCGGCCGAGGTCGCGATCATCCAGCCGGCCGATCCGTTTCTCGACATGGCCGGCGAGGATCTGCGCCGCCGCATTTTCCTGACCGAAAGCGAAACCGGACAGAGCCTGTGCCTGCGGCCGGAATTCACCATTCCCGTCTGCCTCGACCACATCGCCAGCCAGGCAGGCACGCCGCGCCGTTATTCCTATCTGGGCGAGGTGTTCCGCCAGCGCCGCGACGGCGGCAACGAGTTCTTCCAGGCCGGTATCGAGGATCTGGGCGACCGCGACATCGCCGCCGCCGATGCCCGTTCGGTGGCGGATGCCCATGCGCTGTTGCAGCGTGTGTTGCCGGGCAGGCGGCTTGCCGTCACGCTCGGCGACCAGTCGGTGTTCGAGGCGGTGCTGGCCGCGCTCGGCCTGCCGCGCGGCTGGCG
>JBARYG010000190.1:0-4404 GCA_049647745.1 Mesorhizobium sp. | reverse complement strand
GGCACCGGAGGCTATTGTCTGGCCCGCGCCGCCACGCGGATCAGCGCCATCATCTGCCCAGGCGATGGCCCAAAAGCCGATCATGCATTAAGATCGAAACCGGACCACCTTATGGGGTCAAGCCAGTCGCGCAAATGGAGCGACGTTTCATCAAGGAACGACAGCGCGAAGGTATCGAACTCGCCAAGGTGCGCGGAACTTATGCTGGCGGCAAACGCCGGATCGATCGACAGCGTGTTATTGACATGGCCGATGCTGAGAACTCGGTCGCTGCAATCGCCAGTACTATGGGCTGCTCCCGAATGCAGGTCTACCGGATATTGAAGGATGTCTGATTGCCGGCGAATACAATTTCCAAGGCTGGAGATTGTAGCCCGTGGCGAGCGCCCGATTTGGTGGCAACACCAGACAATCCGGTTGTTAAGGCGGTTGGTTCGTTGGAAATCGTGCCGAAACGATTGCCGCCACACGCGCCGGCTCCTCCCAATGCAGGTTATGGCCGCAACCATCGATCTCCAAGAGTCTCGCCCACGGAAGTGCGGCCGCAAACATCTCGCGGTCGCCGGCATTGAACAGTTCATCATCGGAACCGTTGATGATAAGAGTTTCGATATCGCGGAGGCGGGAGGTTTGCCCACGCAGGTCTATCCTACGGATCATATCCAGAATTGCCCGCCATCGGCTGGCCGGCATTTCCGACGCCTCCTCGGCGGTCTTCTCAAGGAAGGGCGTGGGAACGCCACGCTTACAATGGTGCCAGTATTCGTAGAATGGATCGCTCGGGCGAATCGGATCGCTGAGGTTTGAAACGCCGGCTACCATGGGATGGCTATTTCCAATCTTCGGCATCAGCGAACTCGCGAGAACAACCAGACCTCCGAAAAAAGTAGGCCGCTCGAAGCACGCCTGTATGGCGACCATCCCACCGAGCGAATGACCAACGAGTATTGGCCGCCGAAGATCGAGGGCTTCGCTCAATGCCAAAATGTCTGCTGTATAATCCGTCAGGCCCGCTGACTCATCTCCGCAAGAGGCGCCGTGATTGCGGAGATCCGGAATCACCATTCGACGCCCTGCCAAATGGGGAGCAAGCAGCGAGTAGCTGCGGCTGGTGTCCGAGAATCCATGCACAAGAATGAGTGCCGGCTCCGCACCGTCCAGTTCGATAAACGCAACAGAAGAACCGGCAGGGAGCGCTATTCGGCGCTTCTTGCCGACCCAACTCTCCTGATCCATCCCAGCGGGGATCGCCTTGATCGTCACAGACCGAGCTTCTTCTTGACTGCTTCTAAGCCCGGCTTGCCATCAAGGGTGGTGACATTCTTTAGCCAAGCGTCCAGCTTGTCGGGGTTTTCCTTTATTGCCTTGAGGCCGGCGTCCTGTGGCTGCATACCGTCATTGATCAGATGGCCCATGCCAACGTTCTCGAAATCGATATCGAAAGCGAGGTTCTTGAGCAGTTGCCCGGCATTAGGGCATTGGTCGACATAGCCCTTCCGGGTCTGGGTCGAGACGGTTGCAGCTCCAAGGTCCGGTCCGTAGAACTTGTCGCCGCCCGTCAGATACTTGAAATCATACATCATGTTCATCGGATGAGGCGCCCACCCCTGAAAGACGATGAACTTCTTCTCCTTGATCCTGTAGCCGACTTCCGAGAGCATTCCTGCCTCGCTGGATTCCACCACTTTCCAACCTTTGAGGTCCAGTGTCGGATCGGCGATAGCATCGAGCATGAGCTGGTTTGAGCCGGGCTCGATACCATACATCTTGTGCCCAAACTGGTCGGCGAACTTATGCAGGTCCTTGAAATCCTTCACGCCGGCCTCCCACACATAGGTCGGCACCGCGAAGGTATATTTCGCACCGGTCAGGTTCACCCGAACCGTATCGACGGACCCGTCCTTCTTGTAGGGGTCGAAGTAGGTGACCATCGCCGGGTCCCAGTAACCAAGGAAAACATCAAGGTCGCTGTTCTTCATCCCCTCGTAAATGACGTTGATGCCAAGGATATCGCTTTTCGGCTCGTAACCGAGGGCATCGAACAAAACATCCGCGACCCCCGTCGTGAAGGCCAGATCGTTCCATCCGGGTTCCGCCATGCGAACGGTTCGGCACGAATCCGGATCGGCCGCAAGGGCGCTTCCGCTCGCAAGGATAAAGGCAAGTGCCGTAGAAAGGGCAAGGCGCATTGGATTCTCCTCCTTTTGACCATAAGGTCTAATTATTGTCCCATTGGTCAATAGTTGATCTATTTGGGCAAGAATGTCAATATGCATAGGAAAGAGAGGTGCCTTGAAGCTCACACGCATCAGCGATATCCGCCGCAAAGAATTGCGGCAGGCGGCATTTGCCGTGCTCAAGGAGGAAGGAATCACCGGCGCGACCTTGGAGAAAGTTGCGGCTCGGGCCGGAGCCTCGAAAGGCATCGTGCTGCATTATTTCCGTAACAAGCAGGAGTTGTTCGAGCAGGCCATGCGCGAGGGCAACGCCGTTCTGCGCGACGCCGTGATCGCGCGGCTGAAACGGGCGCGCTCACCGCTCGAACGGCTGGATGCCGTAATCGAAGGCAATTTCGAGCCACATCTATTTCAGCCTGCAATGTGCCATGCGTGGCTTTCCCTCTGTGCCGAAGTTCCGCGCGACGAAAAGCTGGCGCGTATCCAAAGGGTTATTCACGCGCGGATGCGTTCCAATCTGTTATCGGGGCTAAAAGCGCTGACCATCGACAAAGAAGCCGAAACGATAGCACTCGGCGTGACAGCGCTGATCGATGGTTTGTGGCTTAGGCTTGGATTACAGCCAGATAGTATTTCGAGCGACGAAGCTATCGATCAGGTAAGGCAATTCGTGCTGTCGCGGTTGGCTTCTGGAAAGAAAAGGACCCTGTCAGTTGCAGCACACAAGGCGGGTGCTAGTGCATCTCCGTTCTAGAAGAGGAAGCGCTTACTTCCCGCCGGATACACGGCCCGATACCGGCCCGACCAGCTTTGCAGAGGTCGCACTCTTGGTATAGACGACCGCTGCTGTGGGCGATCGTTACCGTCGAAGCTCACTGGCTACTGGATCATCGCATTCCCTGCATAACCGTCTAAGCCCGCGATTATCGGCTTCCTACACAAGAACAAAGCAGGATTTCACCGGCTCTGGGCCAGCCTGTCCCGGCGGCTGTTTTGCCTATCCCATTGATAAATAGGAATATTTTCCTTATATTGGCGACGCTACAAGCCCTGCCGCGCCTTGCGCCCGGTGGGGCTTTCAACCCTTGAGAGGTCGCCCAATGAGCCTTGCTATTGCTGTCGTTACCCCCGAACCCCACGGGGGCCGGCCCCGTGATTTACCCTCGTCCGTCGTCATCGTCGGCCTCGATGATCGCGGCAAACCTCATGCCTCGCGGTTTCCGGTTGCTGCCGTTTCTGAGGTCGAGGCTGCCGCCAGCCTGATGGGGATGGCGGTGATCAAGGCCAAAAGCGAGGCGCTAGCCAAGATCGTGGAGAAGCTGACTGTCGGCAAACTCTTCGCCAGCGGCAAGGCGTTCGTGCCCTTCGTCAGTCAGGACGTGTATCGCCAACTGGAAGCCTATCTGCCGATCGCTTTGCGCAAACGCGGTGCGAACAAGGCGGACGGCGGCTCTAGTGCAGATAGTGGCACCCCACCGGTCGAAGCCCCAAACCCGGATGCCGGCAACGCCTATGCCAAAGCAAAGTCGGCCGGCAAGCCGCGATCCGGCAAATATCCCGAAGACTGGGACAAGATCACCATCGGTCACATCGTCCTCGCCTCGGACGGTCGGGAAGACGGCTGGTGGACGGCCTGTGTACGCGAAGTGCGGGCCAATGGCACCTACCTGCTCGAATGGGAGGAGTGGGCCGGGTTCGATCGCTTCGTATGCCGACGTGACCAGATCGCCTTGCTGCATCCCGACTATGACGGCAAGTAAGGCTGGCCGATGCAATTCGCGATCGATCCGATGATTGCGTCAGCCGACCGGGATGGCCTTGCCAAAGCCGATCTATGCCGGCAGCTCAACGACAGCTTTCGCCTGACATTGCTCGGCGGCAACGTGGTCCTGTCACAGTCTGTGGCGGGGCTGCCCCTTAATCGACAGGCCGAGGTGGTACTGGCAGTCCGTGGCTTCGACAACTTCTCGGCTGAGAACGACCCTTATGAGGAACATGACTTCGGCGCCGTCGTATGTCGGGGCGAGCGCTACTTCTGGAAGATCGACTACTACGATCTCGACCTGACCTATGCCTCGCCCGACCCCAGCGACCCGGCCTTCACCATCCGCGTGCTCACCATCATGCGCTGGCTTGACCCCATAAGGTGGTCCGGTTTCGATCTTAATGCATGATCGGCTTTTGGGCCATCGCCTGGGCAGATGATGGCGCTGATCCGCGTGGCGGC
>JBARYG010000189.1:0-5408 GCA_049647745.1 Mesorhizobium sp. | reverse complement strand
GTGCGGGCGCGCGCACCTTGGGACGCGGCCTTGCCGGCATCCGCTCGCTGCTCCGGTTCCTGGAACGGCGCGGTCTCGTCAATGCCGCCGGGGCGGTAGCGCTGCGCGCGCCGAAACAGCCGAAGTCGCTGCCCAAGCCGCTGACCGCCATAGACGCAAAGCATGTCGTGTCGGTGGAAGGACAACTGGCCGAGGAACCGTGGATCGCCGCGCGCAACGCCGCTGTGCTGACGCTGCTCTACGGTTCGGGGCTGCGCATCTCCGAAGCGCTCGGCCTGTCGGGCGCGGAACTCTCTACACCGCGCGACACCGTGCTGCGCATCACCGGCAAGGGCGGCAAGACGCGGCTGGTGCCGGTGCTGCCGGTGGCGCTCAAGGCGGTCAGCGAATACCGGCGGCTGTGCCCCTACCACCTCGACCCGCAGGGCCTGTTGTTTCGCGGCGCGCGTGGCGGGCCGCTCAATCCGGCCATCGTCCAGCGCGAGATGGCGAAGCTGCGCTCGGCGCTCAACCTGCCGGATACGGCGACGCCGCACGCGCTGCGCCACTCTTTCGCCACGCATCTTCTGGGGCGCGGCGGCGATCTGAGGACCATCCAGGAACTGCTCGGCCATGCCAGCCTGTCGACGACGCAGGTCTATACCGGCGTCGATACCGCGCGCTTGCTGGAAATCTACGAGGCCGCGCACCCACGGGCGTAACCTTGCCGCTACGGCTCCGTGCAGACAATTTCGCCGTGCCGATTAACGGTTTCGCCGCTTTTTGTACTTAGATAAAAGGCATGAAGAAAGCCATCGCCCTTGCCGACCGCGTGTCGCTGCCCGCGTTGAAACTGCTGGCGGCGCTCAATGCGCTGTTCTTCCTCTCGTTCCTGATCGTTTTGCTGCTTGCTGCCGGCAAGGCTCATGCCGAAATCCCGGTCTGCAAAGGCGCCGACCTGACGGCAAGCCTGCAAAAGGACGATCCGGCCGCCTACGACAAGATCGTGGCCGAGGCGGCGGCGACGCCGAACGGCAAAGGCCTCTTGTGGAAGCTGGAAAAAGCCGGCGAGAAACCTTCCTGGCTGTTCGGCACCATGCACATGACCGATCCGCGGGTCACCACCCTGCCGGCCGCCGCGCAAAAGGCGTTCGACGGTTCCGACACGATCATCATCGAAACGACGGAAGTGCTGGACCAGAAAAAGATGATGGCCACGCTGGCCAAAGAGCCGGACCTGATGATGTTCACCGACAACACGACGCTGTCGTCGCTATTGTCGCCCAAGGATGCGGCGGCCGTGGACAAGGCGCTCGACGCGCGCGGCATACCCCCTTCGAGCGTTGCCAAGATGAAACCGTGGATCCTGTCGGCGATGGTGGCGCTGCCGGCCTGCGAACTGGCCCGCAAGGCGGGTGGCGCCCCGGTCCTCGACGTCAAGCTGGCCGAGGAAGCCAAGGCGGCCGGCAAGGGCGTGGAGGGGCTTGAAACCGCAGCCGACCAGCTCCGCGCCATGGCCTCGCTGCCGCTTTCCTTTCACATGCAAGGGTTGGTGGACACGCTGAAGCTTGGCGACCGGATGAACGATGTCAACGAAACCATGATCGTGCTCTACCAGCGCGGCGAAATCGGCATGATCTGGCCGCTGTTTCGCGCCGTGCTGCCCGATGAAGCCGACGATCCGGCCGGCTATGCCGCCTTCGAGCAAGCCATGGTGACAGGCCGCAACAAGGTGATGGCCGATCATGCCATGCCGATTCTGGCCAAAGGCAATGCCTTCATGGCGGTCGGCGCGTTGCACTTGCCCGGTGAGGAAGGGCTGGTCGAGCTTTTCCGCAAGGCCGGCTACACCGTCACGGCGGTGAACTGAGCCCCGGTTTTCCCGGTCAGGCCAGCGAATCCGAAGGATCGCGGCATGTTTGGGAACGTCTTCGATATTCAGCGATTTCCCTCCGGATGAAACTCAATCACCTGTCGCGCGTTGATGAAGGTTGATTGAGGCTATTCATCCACGGAGGACATCCTTATGGCGAACCCACCCAACAACCCGGATCCCCTGGATCCGCTGAGGAACGATCCGCTCAATCCGGTTCCCCCTCGCGCCGATCCCGTCATCGAAAACAGAGTGGTTTCGCGGCCCGGCGGCAGCGGTTGGCTGATCGCTCTGATCGTCATCATCCTCGCCATCGTCGCCTATTATGTCTTCGGGCGTACCGGGGTAGAGGCTCCGCCGGCCACGCCGCCGGCAGCGAGCGACACCACGCCGGCTCCGGCACCGTCGACGACTGAGCCTGCGCCGGCCCCGTCCAACTCGACGATGAAGCCGGCCGCGCCGGCTGAGACAGCCCCGGCGACGCCGGCACCCGCTCCGGCCGAACCGGCTAAGCCCGCCCCGGCTGAACCTGCCCCCGCTGCCCCGGCAGCGCCGGCCAACTGAGCGCACAGCCCATCGAACGGAAACGGCCCGCCATCTGGCGGGCCGTTTGGTTTCATCCGCTCGATCCGGCCGGTGTCAGATGTGGATCGGCTTGAAGAAGGTCGCCAATGCGGCTTCCTTAACCGCTTCCGACATGGTCGGATGGGCATGGCAGGTGCGGGCGAGGTCTTCGGACGAGCCGCCGAATTCCATCAGCACCGCCGCCTCATGGATCATCTCGCCAGCGCCGAAGCCGACGATATGGACGCCGAGCACCTTGTCGCTCTTCTTGTCGGCCAGGATTTTGACGAAGCCGTCGGTGTGCAGCATGGCGCGGGCGCGGCCGTTGGCGGTGAAGGGGAATTTGCCAACCTTGTAGTCGACGCCCGCCTTTTTCAGTTCCTCTTCGGTCTTGCCGACCGAAGCGATTTCCGGGCTGGTATAGACGACACTCGGAATGACGTCGTAGTTCACATGGCCGGCCTGCCCGGCGATGATCTCCGCTACCGCCACGCCCTCGTCTTCGGCCTTATGCGCCAGCATCGGCCCCGCGATCACGTCGCCGATGGCGTAGATGCCGGGCACGTTGGTTTGCAGATGCGCGTCGGTCTTGACGCGGCCGCGCTCATCCAGCTCGACGCCGGCTTCTTTCAGGCCGAGATTGTCGGCATAGGCGCGGCGGCCGGTGGAAATCAGCACCGCATCGGCCTCGATGGTTTCGGCGTTGCCACCCTTCACCGGCTCGAAGGTGACTGTTGCACCTTTCTTCGCCTTGTTGACGCCGGTTACCTTCGCCCCCAGCTTGAATTCAAAGCCCTGCTTGGAAAGCAGGCGCTGGAACTGCTTTGAGACCTCGCCGTCCATGCCACCCAAAATGGTGTCGAGGAATTCGACCACCGTCACCTTGGCCCCAAGCCGCGCCCATACCGAGCCGAGTTCCAGCCCGATGACGCCGCCGCCCACCACCACGAGATGGCCGGGCACTTTTTCCAGCGACAGCGCGCCGGTCGACGAGACGATCACCTTTTCGTCGATGTCGACCTTGACGCCCGGAATGCCAGCGACGTCCGAGCCGGTAGCGATGACGATGTTTTTCGCCTCGATGTCCTGCGACTTGCCGTCGTCGCCGGTGACGGAAACCTTGCCGGCGGCCACGACCTTGCCGGTACCACGAAAGCTGTCGATCTTGTTTTTCTTGAACAGGAAGGCGACGCCGTTGACGTTGGCCGACACGGTCGTGTCCTTGTGTGCCATCAACTTCTTCAGGTTCATCTTCGGCGCTGAAATTTCGACGCCGAGCGCATCGAAGGAATGGGTGGCTTCGGCAAACATTTCCGATGCGTGCAGCAGGGCCTTGGAGGGGATGCAGCCGATGTTGAGGCAGGTGCCGCCGAACGTCTCGCGCTTTTCTACCACAGCGACCTTGAGGCCGAGCTGCGCCGCCTTGATGGCGCACACATAGCCGCCCGGTCCCGATCCGATTATCACCACGTCATAGGTCATGACATATCCCTTTTTCGGCCGTCAGCGGCCGCCGCTCACATTCAGAATAGCGCCCGTCGTATAGGACGCCTCGTCCGACAAAAGCCAGAGCACGGCACGGGCGACTTCCTCGGCCTTGCCCTCCCGCTTCATCGGCAGGGTATCGCGGATTGCCGCGATACGGTCGGGCTGTCCGCCGGAGGCATGGATTTCGGTATCGATGATGCCCGGCCGCACCGCGTTGACCCGCACGCTTTCCGCCGCGACCTCGCGGGCGAGCCCGAGGGTGAAAGTATCGATGGCGCCCTTGGAAGCGGCGTAGTCGACATATTCGCCGGCCGAGCCGTGCGTGGCGGCGGCCGAAGAGATGTTGACGATGGCGCCGCCCTTGCCGCCATGAAGCGTGGACATGCGCCGGACCGCCTCGCGGGCGCACAGGATCGAGCCGACGACGTTGACGCGCATCATGCGTTCGATCCGCGCCACGCTCATCTCGTCAACGCGGGCCTTGGCGTCGACGATGCCGGCATTGTTGACGAAAGCGTCGAGACGGCCGAAAGCGGCGTCGACCGAGCCAAACATCGCCACCACGTCGGCCTCGCTGCCGACGTCGCCCCTGACCGCGATCGCCTCGCCGCCCGCGGCCTCGATCTCGCCGACCAGCGTGTCCGCGGCGGTCTGGTTCGAGGCGTAATTGACGGCCACGCGAAACCCTGCGCTCGCGCCGAGCCGGCAGATGGCCGCGCCGATGCCGCGCGACCCGCCCGTCACCAGCAGAACCTTGCCTGCTTTGTCCTGCCGTCCCAAAACGCGCTCCTCAGAGGTCGAGCACCAGCCGCTCCGGGTCCTCCAGGCTTTCCTTGACGCGGACCAGGAAGGTGACGGCTTCCTTGCCGTCGACGATGCGGTGGTCGTAGCTGAGCGCCAGATACATCATCGGCCGGACGACGATTTGACCGCCGATCACCACCGGACGCTCCTGGATCTTGTGCATGCCGAGAATGCCCGACTGCGGCGCGTTGAGGATCGGCGTCGACATCAGCGAGCCATAGACGCCGCCATTGGAGATGGTGAAGGTGCCGCCCTGCATGTCGGCAACCGACAGCTTGCCGTCGCGCGCCGCCAGCCCAAGGCGGCCGATTTCCTTCTCGATCTCGGCGATCGACATGGCGTCGGCATCGCGCACCACCGGCACGACCAGCCCCTTGTCGGTGCCCACCGCCACGCCGATATGGGCGAAATTCTTGTAGATGATGTCGGTGCCGTCGATCTCGGCGTTGACCGAGGGGATTTCCTTCAGCGCGTGCGTCACCGCCTTGGTGAAGAAGCCCATGAAGCCAAGCTTCACGCCGTGCTTCTTCTCGAACACGTCCTTGTATTTCGAGCGCAGGTCCATGACCGCCTTCATGTCCACCTCGTTGAAGGTGGTCAGCATCGCGGCGGCGTTCTGGGCTTCCTTCAGGCGGCGCGCGATGGTCTGGCGCAGCTTGGTCATGCGCACGCGCTCCTCGCGCGGTGCGTCGCTGCCGGA
>JBARYG010000188.1:0-4285 GCA_049647745.1 Mesorhizobium sp. | reverse complement strand
CGAGAGGCAGCGCCACCCCGGCAGGATGTCGCGTCGGGCGGCTGACGCCGGCCCGCCATCACAAGCACGTCATCGACGATCGGCTATCTTCTGAAACGTGGGACTGGGGTGTAAGACTCCTCGAAAGGCGCAAAAAATTTTGACGTTTACGTAAGTCAAAATTAGTATAACCGATTGAAATTACTGGGGCGAAAATAACCGTTGAGTATTTTTGCCGATCGCAGTAATGGGTGCGGCGAATTCGCGCGGGTTCCCGCATGGTTCCGCTCTTCTCGACGCCGTTCCGGCGCCACAGCTAAAGGAAACAATCCTGACATGGCACGCAACAAGATAGCGCTCATCGGCTCGGGCATGATCGGCGGCACGCTCGCTCATCTGATCGGTCTCAAGGAACTTGGCGACGTGGTGCTGTTCGACATCGCGGAGGGTATCCCGCAGGGCAAGGGTCTCGACCTCGCCGAGTCCTCGCCGGTTGAAGGTTTCGACGCCCGGCTGACTGGCGTCAACGATTATGCCGGCATCGAGGGCGCGGACGTCTGCATCGTCACCGCCGGCGTGCCGCGCAAGCCCGGCATGAGCCGCGACGACCTGCTGGGCATCAATCTCAAGGTAATGGAGCAGGTGGGCGCCGGCATCAGGAAGTATGCGCCGAAGGCCTTCGTCATCTGCATCACCAACCCGCTCGACGCCATGGTGTGGGCGTTGCAGAAGTTCTCCGGCCTGCCGAAGACGCATGTGGTCGGCATGGCCGGCGTGCTGGATTCGGCCCGTTTCCGCTACTTCCTGGCGGATGAATTCAAGGTCTCGGTGGAAGACGTTTCGGCGATGACGCTGGGCGGCCACGGCGACGACATGGTGCCGATGGTGCGCTATTCGACGGTCGGCGGCATCCCGCTGCCCGATCTGGTCAAGATGGGCTGGACGAGCCAGGAAAAGCTCGACGCCATCGTCGAGCGCACGCGCAAGGGCGGCGGCGAGATCGTCGGCCTGCTCAAGACAGGGTCGGCCTATTACGCGCCGGCCTCGTCCGCGGTCGCCATGGCCGAGAGCTACCTCAAGGACAAGAAACGCGTTCTGCCGTGCGCCGCCAACCTTTCCGGCCAGTACGGCCTCAAGGACACCTATGTCGGCGTGCCGGTAGTGATCGGCGCCGGCGGCGTCGAGCGCATCATCGAGATCGATTTTTCGAAGGCCGAGCAGAAGATGTTCGACAAGTCGGTCGCCGCCGTACAAGGCCTCACCGAGGCCTGCGTGAAGATCGCGCCGCACCTGGCCAAGAAATAACCCGGAGGCATTGCCGATGAACATTCATGAGTATCAGGCCAAGGCCCTGCTGAAAGGCTTTGGCGCACCGGTGGCCGAAGGCGTTCCCGTATTCAAGGCGGGCGAGGCGGAAGCGGCGGCGAAGAAGTTGCCCGGCCCGCTCTATGTGGTGAAAAGCCAGATCCATGCCGGCGGCCGTGGCAAGGGCAAGTTCAAGGAACTGTCGGCCGACGCCAAGGGCGGCGTGCGGCTGGCGAAGTCGGTGGCCGAGGTCGTTTCCAACGCCAACGAGATGCTGGGTCATACGCTGGTGACCAAGCAGACCGGCCCGGCCGGCAAGCAGGTCAACCGCCTCTAGAGCGCGGACGGCGCCGACATCGAGCGCGAGCTTTATTTGTCGATCCTGGTCGACCGCACCGTCGGCCGCGTCGCCTTCGTGGTTTCCACCGAGGGCGGCATGGACATCGAGACGGTGGCGCATGACACGCCCGAAAAGATCGTCACCCGCGCCATCGACCCGGACAAGGGCGTCACCGCCGACGACGCCAAGGCGCTCAACGCAGCGTTGAAGCTGTCTGGCGATGCCGCTAGCGACGGCGAAAAGCTGTTCCCGGTTCTCTATAAGGCCTTCGTCGAGAAGGACATGAGCCTGCTCGAAGTCAACCCGCTGATCGTCATGAAGAACGGCCGCCTGCGCGTGCTCGACGCCAAGGTGTCGTTCGACAACAACGCGCTGTTTCGCCACGCGGACGTGGTCGAGCTGCGCGATACCACGGAGGAAGACGCCAAGGAAATCGAAGCGTCGAAATACGACCTCGCCTATGTCGCGCTGGACGGCAATATCGGCTGCATGGTCAACGGCGCCGGCCTTGCCATGGCGACGATGGACATCATCAAGCTCTACGGCGCCGAGCCTGCCAATTTCCTTGATGTCGGCGGCGGCGCTTCCAAGGAAAAGGTCACGGCGGCGTTCAAGATCATCACCGCCGATCCGGCCGTGGAGGGCATTCTGGTCAACATCTTCGGCGGCATTATGAAGTGCGACGTCATCGCCGAGGGCGTGGTCGCGGCGGTCAAGGAGGTCGGCTTGAAGGTGCCGCTGGTTGTGCGGCTCGAAGGCACCAACGCCGAGCTTGGCAAAAAAATCATTCGCGAGAGCGGGCTGAACGTGCAGCCCGCCGACGATCTCGACGACGCCGCGCAGAAGATCGTCAAGGCAGTGAAGGGGAACTGAACCACGATGTCCATTCTCATCGACAAGAACACCAAGATCCTGGTTCAGGGCCTGACCGGCAAGACCGGCACCTTCCACACCGAGCAGGCGCTGGCCTATCACGGCACCCAGATGGTGGGCGGCATCCATCCGAAGAAGGGCGGCGAGACGTGGACCGGCGGCAAGGGCGAGACGTTGCCGATCTTCGCCACCGTCGCCGAAGGCAGGGCAAAGACCGGCGCCAACGCTTCGGTCGTCTATGTGCCGCCGGCGGGCGCCGCAGCGGCCATCATCGAGGCGATCGACGCCGAGGTTCCGCTGATCGTGTGCATCACCGAAGGCATTCCGGTGATGGACATGATCAAGGTCAAGGCCAGGCTGGACAAGTCGAAGTCGCGCCTCATCGGCCCGAACTGTCCCGGCATCGTCACCCCCGACCAGTGCAAGATCGGCATCATGCCCGCCAACATCTTCAAGAAGGGCTCGGTCGGCGTTGTTTCGCGCTCGGGAACGCTTACCTATGAGGCTGTGTTCCAGACCACCAATGCGGGCCTCGGCCAGTCGACGGCCGTCGGCATAGGCGGTGACCCCGTGAAAGGCACCGAGTTCATCGACATGCTCGAGATGTTTTTGGCCGACGACGAGACCAAGTCGATCATCATGATCGGCGAGATCGGCGGCTCGGCGGAAGAAGACGCCGCCCAATTCCTGATCGACGAGGCCAAGCGCGGTCGCAAGAAGCCGATGGCCGGCTTCATCGCCGGACGCACCGCGCCCGCCGGCCGCACCATGGGCCATGCGGGCGCCGTCATCTCCGGCGGCAAGGGCGGGGCTGAAGACAAGATCGCGGCAATGGAAGCCGCCGGCATCAAGGTTTCGCCGTCGCCTGCACGGCTCGGCACGACGCTGGTTGAAGCGATCAAAGGCTGATCGGCGCGCCGGGCGGAGGTATCCGCGCGGCGCGAAACACCAGAGCATCGGACCGAGAAGTGGTCACCGGTTTTCGGAATAATCCGATGCTCAAACAAGGAGATAGATCGCCACCTTGCATTCGTCAGAATGCACGGCGATCTGGGAAGGGTGGACGTTAGAGGACGCGGCAAGTCCGCAAGCAAGGAGACGAGGCCGAAAAGGCTTCGAAATCGACATGGCAAGGCAAGATCAGGCCAACGATCAATTCGCGCTCACTTCTTTTCTCTATGGCGGCAACGCCGACTACATCGAGGCGCTGCACGCCGCCTATGAGGACGATCCCGCTTCGGTCGACCCCGAATGGCAGGCCTTCTTCGCCTCGCTGAAGGACGATGCCGACGACGTTCGCAAGAACGCCCGCGGCGCGTCATGGAAGCGCCCGTCCTGGCCGCTACAGGCCAATGGCGAGCTGGTTTCGGCGCTCGACGGCAATTGGGGCCTGATCGAAAAGGTCATCGACAAGAAGATCAAGGAAAGGGCCGTCGTCAACGGCAACACACTTTCCGACGCCGACGTCCATCAGGCGACGCGCGATTCGGTGCATGCCATCATGATGATCCGCGCCTATCGCATGCGCGGCCATCTGCACGCCAATCTCGACCCGCTGGGGATCGCCGGACAACTCGAAGATTATAACGAGCTGTCGCCGGAAAATTATGGTTTCACCGAGGCCGATTTCGACCGGCCGATCTTCCTCGACAATGTGCTCGGGCTGGAGTTCGGCACCGTCCGGCAGATGCTGGAAATCCTTACCCGCACCTATTGCTCGACGCTCGGCGTCGAGTTCATGCACATCTCCGACCCTGAGGAAAAGGCCTGGATCCAGGAGCGCATCGA
>JBARYG010000187.1:0-18593 GCA_049647745.1 Mesorhizobium sp. | reverse complement strand
TACATTCCTCAGCCCTTCATCATGTTGACGTCTTCGACCGCGATGGAGCCGCGGTTGCGGAAGAATACGACGAGAATGGCAAGCCCGATCGCGGCCTCCGCCGCCGCAACCGTCAGCACGAACAGCGTGAACACCTGTCCGACCAGATCGCCGAGCACGGCAGAGAACGCCACGAAATTGAGGTTCGCCGCCAGAAGCAGAAGTTCGATCGACATCAGGATGACGATGACATTCTTGCGGTTCAGGAAGATGCCGAAGATGCCGAGCGTGAACAGCACGGCTGAGAGGGTCAGATAGTGTCCGATGCCGACGGTCATGTCAGATGCCCTTCCCCGACGCGACTTTCTTGATTTCAATCGCCGTTTCCGTGGTGCGGGCATTCTGCGCTGGAATGCTCTGCCGCTTGACGTTCGGCTTGTGGCGCAGCGTGAGCACGATCGCGCCGATCATCGCGACCAGAAGCACCATACCGGCGATCTGGAAGAAATAGAGGTAGTCCGTGTAGATGATGTCGCCGAGGGCGGCCGTATTCGAGCGCTGCGCGAGATCCGGTATGGGGTGCGAGGCCACTGCTCCGAGGTTCGGCGACAGGATATAGCCGCCGGTCACCATGATCAGTTCAGCCGCCAGGATGAGGCCGACCAGCGCGCCGATGGGCGCGTATTGCAGCGCGCCGCTCTTGAACTCGGCAAAATCGACGTCCAGCATCATGATGACGAACAAAAACAGCACCATGACCGCGCCGACATAGACGATGAGCAGGATCATCGCCAAAAACTCGGCGCCCGCCAGCATGAAGAGGCCGGCGGCGTTGAAGAAGGTGAGGATGAGGAACAGCACCGAGTGCACGGGATTGCGCGAGGAGATGACCATAAAGGCCGACGCCACCGCTACGAGGGCGAAGAGGTAGAAGAAAGCCGCCTCTAATCCGTTCAACATGGGTTCCCCCGGGTTCCTGACCGGCAAGGCGCCTGCGCCCTGGCCGTCTAAAAATGCTTCGTCCCGCCTTCGGCAAACGAAGCCGCGTGTTCCTAGCGCATGTTCCAGCAAGGTTCAAAGACTTGAGCCGAAAGAAACATGCACAATTTAAAATTCAGGGGATGGCCAGTCCGAAGGGTTCAACCCGTCGACTTCATCTTCCAGCCACGTCCCCTGTCCGTTCGATGCGTCAGCGATATGGAGCGTCCAACTCCATATTGCGCGCCAGTTCGCGCTCCCAGCGGTCGCCGTTCGCCAGAAGCTTGTCCTTGTCGTAATAAAGTTCCTCGCGCGTTTCCGTCGCGAATTCGAAATTCGGCCCTTCGACGATGGCATCGACGGGGCACGCCTCCTGGCAGAAGCCGCAATAGATGCACTTCACCATGTCGATATCGTAGCGCACGGTGCGGCGGGTGCCATCGTTGCGGCGCGGGCCTGCCTCGATGGTGATCGCCTGCGCCGGGCAGATCGCTTCGCACAGCTTGCAGGCAATACAGCGTTCTTCCCCGTTGGGATAACGGCGCAAGGCATGCTCGCCGCGGAAACGGGGGCTGATCGGCCCCTTTTCGTGTGGATAATTGATCGTCTCCTTCGGCGCGAAGAACTGGCGCACGCCGAGCGCGTAACCGGCGACAATATCCTTGAGAAGCAGCGATACCGCCGCCTGACCGAACGCGGACATCACGCAAACCCCGTCAGTTTGAGGAACGCGGCCGTTGCCACGACCATGAACAGCGAGATCGGCAGGAATACCTTCCAGCCGAGACGCATCAACTGGTCGTAGCGGTAGCGGGGCAGCACCGCCTTGGCCATGGAGAAGATGAAGAAGACAAAGCACACCTTCAGGACGAACCAGATCACGCCCGGAACCCAGGTGAACGGTGCGAAATCGAAGGGCGGCAGCCATCCGCCGAGGAACAGGATCGTCGTCAGCGCGCACATCAGCACGATGGCGACATATTCACCAAGGAAGAACAGCAGGAACGGGGTCGAGGAATACTCGACCATGTGGCCTGCCACCAGTTCGGACTCCGCTTCCACGAGATCGAAGGGCGGCCTGTTCGTCTCGGCCATTCCCGAGATCATGAAGATGATGAACATCGGAAACAGCGACAGCCAGTGCCAGTCGAGCAGCGTGTTCGGAAGGCCGAGGCGCGTGCCCAGCCCGTCCTGCTGCGACAACACGATGTCGGAGAGATTGAGCGAACCGACGCACAGCAGCACGGTGACGATGACGAAACCGATCGAGACTTCGTAAGACACCATCTGGGCAGCCGAACGCAGCGCGCCGAGGAAGGGATATTTCGAGTTGGACGCCCAGCCGCCCATGATCACGCCATAGACTTCGAGCGAGGAGATGGCGAGCACGAAAAGGATGCCGACATTGATGTTGGCAATGGCCCAGCCGGCATCGACCGGGATGACAGCCCATGCGGAGATTGCCAGCACCGCCGACACCAGCGGGGCCAGCAGGAATACGCCCTTGTTGGCACCGGACGGGATAATCGGCTCCTTGAAGACGAACTTCAAAAGATCGGCGAAAGCCTGCAGCGTGCCCCATGGGCCGACCACGTTGGGGCCACGGCGCAGTTGCACCGCCGCCCAGATCTTTCGGTCAGCATACAGGATATAGGCCACGAAGATCAGCAGCACGACAATCAGCACGACCGACTTCAAAAGAATGATCAGCGCGGGCAGCACGTAGAAGGAGAAGAAGGTGTCCATGCTCTATTCCGCTGCCTGCTTGAAGCCGTTTTTGGCAAGCGCCGAGCACTCCGCCATCACCGCCGACGCGCGTGCGATCGGGTTAGTAAGGTAGAAGTCCTGTACCGGCGAGGTGAACGTGCCTTTACCCAACCTGCCGCCAAGTTTCGCCACCTTGGCTATATCGGCTTCGTCGCCGGCGGCAATCTGGTCGATACGGGCGAAATGCGGATATTGCGCATAAAGCTTCGCGCGAAGTTGCGGCAGGGAATCGAACGGCAGTCTCTTGCCCAGCACGTCCGACAGCGCCCGGAAAATCGCCCAATCCTCGCGCGCGTCGCCCGGTGCGAAACCGGCCCGGCTGGTCTGCTGCACACGGCCTTCCGTATTGACGTAGGTACCCGACTTCTCGGTGTAGGCCGCAGCCGGCAGGATGACGTTGGCACGATGCGCACCGGCATCGCCATGCGTGCCGATGTAGACGACGAAAGCTCCTCCGGTCTTCGCCATGTCCAGTTCGTCGGCACCGAGCAGGAACAGCACCTCGGCGTCCCCCAGCATGCCGCTCACGTCCTTGCCGCCTTCGCCGGGAACAAAGCTGACGTCGAGGCCACCGACGCGGGCGGCAGCCGTGTGCAGCACGGCAAAACCGTTCCAGTCCGCCCGGCTTGCATTGACCGCCAAAGCGAGCTTCGCCGCCTGGCCGAGCACTGCTGCGCCGTCGCTGCGCGCCAGGGCGCCCTGCCCGACGATGATCATCGGATGGCTTGCCTTCTTCAGCGCCTGGAAGAACTTGCCGTTACCGTCGGCCAGTTCCTTGAGCGATTCCGGGCCGGCACCCAGTTGTTCGTAATCATAGCGCGTATCGCCGACATCGCCGATGACACCGATCGGCAGCGGACCGGCGCGGAAGCGCTTGCGGATGCGAGCGTTGAGCACCGACGCCTCGAAGCGCGGATTGGCGCCGATGATAAGCACCGCGTCGGCCTGCTCGATACCCTCGATGGTCGGGTTGAAAATATAGCTCGACCGTCCAAGCGCGGGGTCGAGCGCTGCCCCGTCCTGCCGGCAATCGATGTTTTTCGAGCCGAGTTCGCCCATCAGCAGCTTGAGGGCGTACATTTCCTCGACGGCGGCGAGGTCGCCGGCGATCGCCCCGATTTTTTCAGGCGACGTTTTCGAAACCGCCTCTTTTATCGCCGTGAATGCTTCGGCCCAGCTCGCGGGCACCAGTTTGCCGTCCTTGCGCACATAAGGGCGGTCGAGACGCTGCGTGCGCAGTCCGTCCCAGATGAAGCGGGTCTTGTCGGAAATCCATTCCTCATTCACGGCGTCGTTGTTGCGCGGCAGGATGCGCATGACCTCGCGGCCGCGACTGTCGACGCGAATGGCCGAACCGACGGCGTCCATGACGTCGATGGATTCAGTCTTGGTCAATTCCCACGGCCGGGCCTGGAACGCATAAGGCCGCGCGGTAAGCGCGCCAACCGGGCAAAGGTCGATGACATTGCCCTGCAATTCGGATGTCATGGCGCTTTCGAGATAGGTGGTGATCTCGGCATCTTCGCCTCGACCGATCAGGCCGAGTTCGGAAATGCCGGCCACTTCCGTGGTGAAGCGGACGCAGCGCGTGCAGTGGATGCATCGCGTCATGATCGTCTTGACCAGCGGGCCGATATACTTGTCCTCGACCGCGCGCTTGTTCTCGTGAAAGCGCGAAGAATCGACACCGAACGCCATCGCCTGGTCCTGCAGGTCGCATTCGCCGCCCTGGTCGCAGATCGGGCAGTCGAGCGGATGGTTGATCAGCAGGAACTCCATCACGCCTTCGCGGGCCTTCTTGACCATCGGCGTGTTGGTGAAGACTTCGGGCGGCTCGCCATTGGGGCCGGGGCGCAGATCGCGCACGCCCATGGCGCACGAAGCCTGCGGCTTGGGCGGCCCGCCCTTCACTTCGACGAGGCACATGCGGCAGTTGCCGGCGATCGACAACCGCTCATGGAAGCAGAAGCGCGGCACTTCCGCACCCGCCTCTTCCGCCGCCTGCAGCAGCGTGTAGTGGTCGGGTACCTCGATCTCTTTCCCGTCGACCTTGAGCTTAGCCATGTAGCCTCAAACCCCTGCGGATGTTCCGCAATCCTTCTTTACCGGTGCGACCGAAGCCACGCGCGGCAGTAAACTCAATGTTTCGTCCTGGCCTCGGCCAGAGCCGCTGCCTGACCGGTCCAGTCGTCGCGTGCGATACGCCCCTTGAAGCCGAGCGCCTCTTCGATCGCGGCGATCTCTTCGCCGGTCCACGTCGCGATCTGCACGTAAGAGCGGATACCGAGCCCGTTCAGAACCTGTTCCAGTTTCGGCCCGATACCCGCAATCGCCTTCAGATCGTCTACCGGCAGCGGCATGACCGATCGTTTCGAATTCCGGAGCGGAGTCCCCGTAGCTGAATCGACACTACCAGGCTTGACCGTGATAGGGGCCGCACTCTGCTTCGCCACCGCAGCAGCTTTGGCCCGCGCCGGTTTCCCGGAGGCAGCCATATCCTCGCCGGCAGGCTTTGCTTCCGCCTGGCCGTCCTTCGCCGGTTCTTCGGCCGAAGCGCTCGGATCGAAGAGACGCTGCGAGACGCCGGCAGCGCCCGTCAGCGCGCCCATCCACACGCCGAAAGCGTGGCTTGCAAGCCCGATGCCGATCGCCGACATGGCGGCAGCCCCGGCGACCGGATGCACGAACAGGTTGACGGCGCTCGCCATCTCCTTCCGCGTCGTGTCTTTTGCGTCCTTGGTCATGTCACTCAGCCGCCGCCAGCACCGGTTCCGCCTGGTGCGCGTTGCGCGTAAATTCGTCGATACGCCGCTCCACCTCGCCGCGGAAATGCCGCATCAGGCCCTGGATAGGCCACGCCGCCGCGTCGCCCAGCGCGCAGATCGTATGTCCTTCCACCTGCTTGGTGACGTCGAGCAGCATGTCGATCTCGCGCTTCTGCGCCTGGCCGACGACCAACCGCTCCATCACGCGCCACATCCAGCCGGTGCCTTCACGGCACGGCGTGCACTGGCCGCAGCTTTCATGCTTGTAGAAGTAGGACAACCGCGCGATCGCTTTTACGATGTCCGTCGACTTGTCCATGACGATAACGGCAGCGGTGCCGAGACCGGACTTCAGGTCGCGCAGTGCGTCGAAATCCATCGGCGCGTCGATGATCTGTTCGGCCGGTACCAGCGGCACCGAAGCGCCACCCGGAATGACCGCCAGCAGATTGTCCCAGCCGCCGCGGATGCCGCCGCAATGTGTCTCGATCAGTTCACGGAAGGGAATCGACATCGCCTCTTCCACCGTGCACGGGGTGTTGACGTGGCCGGAGACGCAGAAAAGCTTGGTGCCGACATTGTTCGGACGGCCGAACGAGGAAAACCATGCCGCACCGCGCCGCAGGATGGTCGGCGCGACAGCGATCGACTCGACGTTGTTGACGGTGGTCGGGCAACCATAAAGCCCGACATTGGCCGGGAACGGCGGCTTCAGGCGCGGCTGGCCCTTCTTGCCTTCGAGGCTTTCGAGTAGCGCCGTTTCCTCGCCGCAGATATAGGCGCCGGCGCCATGGTGCATGTAGACGTCGAAGTCGTAGCCGGACGTGTTGCCCTTGCCGATCAGCTTGGCCGCATAGGCTTCGTCGATGGCCCGCTGCAACGCCTCGCGTTCGCGGATGAACTCGCCGCGCACATAAATATAGGCGGCGACCGCCCCCATGGCGAAACCGGCAACCAGCGCCCCTTCGACCAGCGTATGCGGGTCATGGCGCAATATGTCGCGATCCTTGCAGGTGCCGGGCTCGGATTCGTCGGCATTGATGACCAGGTAGCTCGGCCGGCCGTCACTCTGCTTGGGCATGAATGACCATTTCAGCCCGGTCGGGAAACCTGCGCCGCCGCGACCGCGCAGGCCCGACGCCTTCATCTCGTTGACGATCCACTCGCGCCCCTTGGCGATGATGCCCGGGGTGTTGTCCCAGTGGCCGCGCGCCATCGCACCCGCCAGCGAACGGTCGAAGCGTCCGTAGATATTGTTGAAGATACGGTCTTTGTCCTGAAGCATTTTTAGTCCCTCAGACCGGCTTCTTGCCGAAGACGCGGATATATTCGGCAACCCCGCCCTTGGCCAGCGCCTTGGCCTGCTTCACCCAGTCTTCGCGCTCGACGCGCCCATGGAAATTGAGGTAGCCGTCGACCCAGTCGCGCTCGGCTTTCTTCCACGACGCCACCTGCGCGAACGTATAGATGCCCAGCGAATGCAAAATGCCCTCGTTCTTGGGCCCGATGCCGGAAATCAGCTTGAGATCGTCCACCGCTGCCGGCTTGGCTATGCCGGCCGGGCGATTCTTGTCTTCAAGCGACGGTTTAGCTGAATCCGCGACTTTCTTGCCGCCTGCGCCGATGGGCTCCCCCTTCAGCGTTTCGGGCGACTGGTAGACACCCTTTGGCGCGGCCTTGACCTTGGCTCCCGTGCGCTGCTTGCCCTCGGCGGAGCCAAGAGCCGGCTCGGCCTTGTTGGCCTGTTTCGCGCTGAATTCCGGCGCGGGCGAAGACGTTTCCGCCGCCGGCTTCGATTTCGTCTTCGATGCGGGCTTGGCCGCGGCCGGCGTTTTCAGCTTGGGATCGGTCTCAGGCGTATCCGAAGCGGGCTTCGCGGCGTTCGATGGCGGCACCTTCGCCGCTTTGGCCGCTTCCTTGGCTTCCCAGTCACGCGTCGCCTTGAGAACCGCCTTCTCATCCTTGAGCGTCGTCTGGCCGGTGATAGGCTCCGAGGTGATGCGGCCGTTCTGCGGGCCGGGCTTGATCGTATCGCCCTTGCCGGCTTCGAACGCATCGATGATTTCGGCCAGCCGCTCCGGCGTCAGATCCTCGTACGTATCCTTGAATATCATCACCATCGGCGCGTTGACGCAGGCGCCGAGGCATTCGACCTCCTCCCACGACAGCGTGCCGCTATCGTTGGTATGGAACTGGTCATGATGGATTTTCGAGCGGCACACGTCCATCAGTTCGCCAGAACCGCGCAGCATGCACGGCGTCGTGCCGCAAACCTGGATATGGGCACGGGTGCCGACCGGGTTGAGTTGGTACTGCGTATAGAAGGTCGCGACTTCCAAACCGCGAATGAACGGCATGTCGAGCATGGTGCAGATCGACTCGATGGCCGCTTTGGTCACCCAGCCTTCCTGCTCCTGCGCGATCATCAAAAGCGGGATGACCGCCGATTGCTCGCGTCCCTTGGGGTACTTCTTGATCCACTGCTTTGCAGCCGCGGCATTCGCCTTGTTGAAGGCGAAGCTTGCTGGCTGGACGCTGGCTTCTGCTAGACGGCGTACGGACATTTAGCGATCGACCTCACCAAACACGATGTCGAGGGAGCCGAGGATGGCAGTGACGTCGGCCAGCATGTGGCCGCGACAGAGGAAATCCATGGCTTGCAGATGCGCGAAACCCGGCGCGCGCAGCTTGCAGCGATACGGCTTGTTGGTGCCGTCGGAAACGAGATAGACGCCGAACTCGCCCTTGGGCGCTTCGACCGCCGCATAGACCTCGCCGGCGGGCACCTTATAGCCTTCGGTGTAGAGCTTGAAGTGGTGGATCAGCGCTTCCATCGAACGCTTCATCTCGCCACGCTTGGGCGGCACCACCTTACCGTCGAGGTTGGACACCGGCCCCGTCGATTCCTTGCCGAGCAGGCGGTCCACGCACTGCCGCATGATCCGCGCCGACTGGCGCATTTCTTCCATGCGGATCAGGTAGCGATCGAAACAGTCGCCGTTCTTGCCGACCGGAATATCGAATTCCATCTCGTCGTAGCATTCATAAGGCTGCGACTTGCGCAAATCCCAGGCGGCGCCGGAGCCGCGCACCATGACGCCCGAAAAGCCCCATGCCCAGGCGTCGGCCAGCGACACGACGCCAACATCGGCGTTGCGCTGCTTGAAGATGCGGTTCGGCGTCAACAGCACGTCGAGATCGTCGACGGACTTCAGAAACGGATCAATCCACTTGCCGATGTCTTCGATCAATTGCTGCGGCAGGTCCTGATGCACGCCACCCGGCCTGAAATAGGCCGCATGCATGCGCGAGCCGGAAGCGCGCTCGTAAAACACCATCAGCTTTTCGCGCTCGATGAAGCCCCACAGCGGCGGGGTCAGTGCGCCGACGTCCATGGCCTGCGTCGTTACGTTGAGCAGGTGCGACATGATGCGGCCTATCTCGGAATAGAGCACCCGGATCAATTGGCCGCGCTTCGGCACCTCGATTTCGAGCAACCGCTCGGCGGCAAGCGCGAAGGCATGCTCCTGGTTCATCGGCGCGCAGTAATCGAGCCGGTCGAGATAGGGCACCGCCTGCAGATAGGTCTTGTGCTCCATCAGCTTCTCGGTGCCGCGATGCAAAAGCCCGATATGCGGATCGACGCGATCGACCACCTCGCCGTCCAGTTCGAGCACAAGGCGCAAAACGCCGTGCGCCGCCGGATGCTGCGGGCCGAAATTGATATTGAAATTACGTACCGACGTTTCGGCCATACTGCGCCTCAGTTCGTCTTGGCTTTTTCGTCGCCTGGCAGCACATAGTCCGTGCCTTCCCATGGCGAGAGAAAATCGAAATTGCGGAATTCCTGCTTCAATTCAACCGGCTCATAGACAACGCGCTTGGCCTCGTCGTCATAGCGAACCTCGACAAAACCGGTCAGCGGGAAATCCTTGCGCAGCGGGTGCCCCTCAAAGCCATAGTCGGTAAGGATGCGCCGCAAATCGGGATGACCCGAGAAAAGAATGCCGTAAAGGTCGTAGGTTTCGCGCTCGAACCAGTCCGCGCCCGGATAGACGCCGGTGATCGATGGCACCAGCGTATCCTCGTCGGCCTCAACCTTGATGCGAATGCGGGTGTTCTGCTGCGGTGACAGGAAATGATACACGACATCGAAGCGCTTTCGCCGCGACGGATAATCCGCACCGCAAATATCGATGATCGAGATGAACCGGCATTTCGGGTCATCGCGCAGGAAGGTCGCCACGTCTACAATGTCGACAGCCTTCACCGTCAGCGTCAGTTCGCCAAAAGCAATCACGCTTCCCAGAATATCGGCGTCGACCGTAGCCGCGATATGAGTCGCGAGGTCGTTGAGTACGTCGCTCATAGGTTCACCGTTCGATCGTGCCGGTACGGCGGATCTTCTTTTGCAGCAGAAGAAGGCCATACATCAGCGCTTCGGCGCTGGGCGGGCAGCCAGGCACATAAATGTCGACGGGCACGATGCGGTCACAACCGCGCACCACCGAATAGGAATAATGGTAGTAGCCGCCGCCGTTGGCGCAGGAGCCCATGGAAATGACGTAGCGCGGCTCCGGCATCTGGTCGTAGACCTTGCGCAGCGCCGGCGCCATCTTGTTGGTCAGCGTGCCCGCCACGATCATCACGTCCGACTGGCGCGGAGAGGCGCGCGGCGCGATTCCGAAACGCTCGCTGTCGTAACGCGGCATGGCCGAGTGGATCATTTCAACGGCGCAACAGGCCAGCCCGAACGTCATATACATCAGCGAACCGGTGCGCGCCCAGGTGATCAGCGCCTCGGTCGACGTGACCAGAAAACCCTTGTCGGCTAGTTCGTCGTTGATGCCGACAAAAAACGGATCGTTGGCGCCAACCGGCTTGCCGGTGGCCGGATCGAGGATACCCTTGGGGCGAGGCGCAACCAGTGTGCCGGAATTGTCGTTCAATCCCATTCCAGCGCTCCCTTCTTCCATTCATAGGCGAAGCCGATGGTAAGCACGGCCAGGAACACCATCATCGACCAGAAACCAAGCATGCCGATCTCGCTGAAGGACACCGCCCATGGAAACAGGAAGGCCACTTCCAGATCGAAGATGATGAACAGGATCGACACCAGATAGAAGCGGACGTCGAACTTCATGCGAGCATCGTCGAAGGAATTGAAGCCACATTCATACGCCGAGAGCTTTTCCGGGTCGGGGCTGCGAAAGGCGACAAGAAACGGCGCTGCCAGCAGCGCCACGCCAATCACCAGCGCCACGCCGATGAAAATGACAACAGGCAGATATGAACTGATGAGTGCGTTCATGCTCCGGTTTCCCGATGGCGGCCAATCCGCCCTGATTATAGCATTGGTCCGATTTGCGGAAGCGCCGCAGTGACGCTGAACCGTTTTAGACCCCATGCCGCAACGCGGCGAGGGTTAGCGCAGCACTCCCGGCGAAGCAAGTCAAACCTTGTTCAAAATGGGGTATCGGAATGGCAGGCTTGGCCAAACGGGTTCGATTGGCCGCCATTTGATTTCCTTCATATTTTACTCCACTTTTCTCTCCTGACATCGTTGCCGCCGCTTGCCTGCTACCATGGGCAGAATCACGTGAGCCCGAAACGCTGGAATTACTGCCTTGAAGGAAAAGATATCGCTGGGCCTCGCCCGCCGCATAGCGCTGGCCGCGCAAGGCTTTGCCGATCCCAGACCTTCCGGCACGCCGGATCGTCGGCATCTTTCACGCGTTCTGTCGCGAACCGGGCTGCTGCAGATCGATTCCGTCAGCGCCGTCGTGCGAGCGCACTATATGCCGCTCTATTCCAGGCTTGGCCCCTACCCGCTGGCGCTGCTCGACAATGCGGCCACCTCACGAAAACGTGCGGTCTTCGAATACTGGGCGCATGAGGCATCCTACCTACCGGTCGAGACATACCCGCTGATGCGCTGGCGCATGGAGCGGGCGGAGCGCGGCGAAGAGATGTATACCGGCCTTGCCAGATGGGGACGTGCCCAAGCCGGCCTGATCGAAGATATCTACAATCAGGTGGCGGCCGGCGGGCCGGTTGCCGCTTCGTCCATCGAGGGCCACAAGGGCACCGGCGGCTGGTGGGGTTGGAGCGAAGCCAAGCACGCCTTCGAATGGCTGTTCTGGGCCGGCCGTATCACCACCGCCTATCGGCGCGGTTTCGAACGCTTCTACGATCTGCCCGAGCGCGTGTTGCCGCCGGCCGTGCTTGCGTTGCCGACACCCTCACCGCAGGAGGCCCATCGCGAACTCTTGCGCATTTCGGCACGCGCACACGGCATCGCCACCGCCAACTGCCTGCGCGACTATTTCCGGCTTTCGCCAGCCGACATGAAGGGTCGGCTCGAAGAACTGGTCGAGGAAGGCGAAATCCTACCGGTCAGCGTCGAAGGATGGAACAAGCCGGCCTACCTTCACAGGCAAGCGAAAATGCCGCGCAAGGTGGAGGCGCGCGCATTGCTTGCGCCGTTCGACCCGCTGGTGTTCGAGCGCACACGCACCGAAAATCTGTTCGACTTCCGCTACCGCATCGAAATCTACACCCCCGCGGACAAGCGCCAATACGGCTACTATGTCCTGCCTTTTCTGCTTGGAGAAAGGATAGTCGCCCGCGTCGATCTCAAGGCCGACCGCCCGGCCGGTGTCCTGCGCGCCCTCGCTGCCTATGCCGAGCCCGGTGCACCGGCGGAAACGGCTGCCGAACTGTTCGAGGAATTGCAGCGGATGCAAAAGTGGCTCGGCCTCGAACGGATGGAAGTCACACCCGCTGGCGATCTCGGTCCCGCTCTTGCCGACATCGCGAGGTCGGACGACCACGAAAGAGACTGACCGGTTGCCATCGGCCACATGAGCCTGTACGGCGATTGAAATTCCCGTGCAGCGGCTGCGCTCTTTTCCGGCATCGTGCTGCCAACATTTTGCTTCACCACGATCGCAATGCAGGACGACGGACGAGATCAGCGCTGGCTTTCAGGATTTGCCTTGCCGCTTTCGTTCGGGCTGCATCTGGCTATCGTCACACTTCTTATAGTAGGCCTGCCTAGGACGCTCCAACAACCGGAAGATGACGGTCAGGCCATCAATGTCGATCTCGTCACTCCCCCGGAACCGGTGGCCAAGCCCAAGCCGCCCGCGCCCGCTGAAAAGCCGGCGGAAAAGTCACCCTCGCCCGCTCCTCCCGGAGCCGATGCACCGCCGCCACAGCAGCAACCCATGCCTCGATTGTCCCCCGTCGTCCAGTTCGGCGAACGCGACGAAGGCCCCCGGAAAGCGCTGGACGGAAGCGCCGCCGAGGACTCGGGGCAACCCTCCCCGCAGAAAGCACCCAACGAACAGGGTTCGCAGGAGCCGGATGCTTCGCCGACGCCGGACAAGGATGCTGTCCTTCCGCTGCCGGAAGCGGTGACAAAACCGGGGGCGCGGCCAGCAGACACACCTGGCGAAGGAAAGGCACCAAAACTCAACAAGGCGAAAACCTTGTTTTCCCGCTCCGCGACGGGCGATACGCTGGCTACGACCGCGATGCGAGACCTGCCGCGTGGCCTGCGAGCCACCACGCTTTGCGTGACCGAATTGCGCGAGCAGTTGCTTAACGCCTCGCCCCCTTATTTCCCTGACGTGCTGCCATCCCAGCAGTTGAAGGAAGGCACGGTGATCGATGCTCCCGGCGTAGCCTTTCGCGCCGACGGCCAATGGCAGGAACTAAGCTATCGCTGCGAGGTCGACGCGGGTGCGACGAAAGTGGTGTCCTTCGCGTTTCGGGTCGGCGAGCCGATACCGCGCAGCGAGTGGAAGCAGCGCGGTTTTCCAACGCAATAGGAGCGCACAGGCTCGCATTGACAGGCAGTGACGCAAAAGCCTAAATCCGGTCCAGACGGTCTCCCCTTTCCAAGGAGGGGAGCCAAGAGGGAATGCGGTGCGCGACGAAAGTCTCAAATCCGCGGCTGTCCCCGCAACTGTAAGCGATGAGCCAAGGCCGGTAGCCACTGGGATATCCCGGGAAGGCGGCGACAGGGTGACGACTCGCGAGCCAGGAGACCTGCCGTCTGCGACGCAAGATTATCCGATAGCCTGGCGGGTTTCCGGGCATGGAGCTTGATTTGGACCAGAGCGGCAGTTCTGCGGCAGAGCCGGCGGGTATTTCGTCAAGGGGCGAAATGGCTGATGCGACGGTCATCGTCTGCACGTCATGTCGCGCCGAGGCCGGTTCGGATATTGGTCCCCGAGCCGGCGAAGCGCTGGCCGAGGATGCACGGCGCGCCGCTTCCGGCGAGAACATCCATGTCCGCACGGTCGAATGCCTTGGCAACTGCAAGCGCCGCCTGAGCGCTGCCATTTTGCGCGACGGTTGCTGGAGCTATGTCTTCGGCGACCTGGCTGAAACAAGTGGTGCGGATCTCGTCACCGGCGCGAAACTCTTCGCTACCTCCACCGACGGTCTCATTCCATGGCGCGGCCGCCCCGACAGCCTGAAGCGCGGCCTCGTCGCCCGTATCCCTCCCCTCGCCCTCACGGAGGATTGATCCTCCCTGCCGATGGCTCATGCAAGTCGCCCGGCACCTCCGGCTGGCGTCCTGGAAATGTCAGAGGCACGTTTTTCCATATCATCGCTCAGGCCCGATCCATGAGTTCGCAACCTATAAGACAGATACTGGACGACATCGCGCTCAGCCTTGTCTTCTTTACCCGGCTGCCCTTGCCGGCATTCGATTCTCGCGGCCGCACGCTTGCCGAGGCGATATGGGCTGCCCCTCTTGCCGGGCTGGCCGTCGCCATCATGGGCGGCGCGGTCTACGGTCTGGCTACGTTTTGCGGGCTTGCCCCGGCGCCAGCCGTGGCCTTGACCCTCGCCGCCATGATGCTTGCCACAGGCTGCCTGCATGAAGACGGCCTCTCCGATGTCGCAGATGGCTTTGGCGGCGGCACGACCCGTGAAAAGAAACTCGAAATCATGCGCGACAGCCGCATCGGTTCCTACGGCGCGGCGGCACTTGGCTTTTCGCTGCTGATCCGCTGGAGCGCGCTCTCCGAAATCGGCGGCGCGATGCATGTCCTTTGCACTCTCATTGCCGCGCACATGGCCTCGCGCGGATTGGCCGGAGCCTTCATGCATCTTCTGCCGCCCGCGCGCGCCGACGGCCTTGCCGCCAACGCAGGCACGGTTTCCGCGCAAACCGCATCCGCAGGCGCGATTCTCGGTGCGGCGGCGCTTCTGGCCCTCGGCTCCGGCGGCGCCATCGTCTCCGCAATCTGCCTGCTTGCCATCCTGTTTTTTGCCTTCCGCGGCCTTTGCCTGCGCCAGATCGGCGGCCACACCGGCGACACGGTGGGCGCACTCCAGCAATTCGGCGAGATCACCGTCCTGCTCGTCGCCTCGGTTTTCCTGTCCTGACCTCTTTCGGAGATTTCGCCCCATGGCCTTCCAATCGCTCGATGAATTGCGCTCCGCCTGCCTCGATCTGCCGGCTGGCGACGATGCCGCCGCCGCCGCCGTTACCAGCCGACAGGACACGCTGACCAAACCGCAGGGCAGTCTCGGCCGCCTGGAAGAAATCGCGGCGTGGCTGGCGCGCTGGCAGGGCCGCCCCATGCCGAAGCTCGATCGCATCAAGGTTTTCGTGTTCGCCGGCAACCACGGCGTCACCGCACAGGGCGTGTCGGCCTTCCCGTCGGAAGTAACGGTGCAGATGGTTGCCAATTTTTCCGGCGGCGGCGCCGCCATCAACCAGCTGGCGCGGATCGCCGGCGCGGAACTCGCCGTCATTCCGCTCGATCTCGACCATCCGACCGGCGATTTCACGCAAGTTCCGGCCATGGATCCGGATGCTTTCCTCGCCGCCGTTTCCACCGGCTACGATGCAGTGACGAAAGATCTCGATCTGGTTTGCCTCGGCGAAATGGGCATCGGCAACACCACGCCGGCCGCCGCGATTTCAGCGGCCCTGTTCGGCGGCGGCGCACAGCGATGGACGGGGCGCGGCACCGGCGTTGACGATGCTGGCCTGAACCGCAAGGTCGCAGCGATCGAAGCCGGCCTGAAGCGCCATACTTCTGCTCTTTCCGATCCGCTGGCCGTCGCGGCAGCACTCGGCGGGCGTGAACTGGCCGCGATTCTCGGCGCGACGCTTGCCGCCCGCCACCACGGCATTCCGGTCCTGCTCGACGGGTTCGTCTGCTCGGCCGCCGCAGCCCCCCTTGCCAGGCTGCATCCTGCCGGCCTTGCCCATACACTCGCCGCGCACGTATCGGCGGAGGCTGGCCATCGCCACCTGCTCGAAGCCCTTTCGCTGCCGCCGCTGCTCGATCTCGGCATGCGGCTCGGCGAAGGCTCGGGCGCCTGCCTCGCCGTCAATATCGTGCGCTCGGCGCTCGAATGCCATACGCGCATGGCGAGCTTTGCCGAGGCAGGCGTATCGGAAAAATAGCGCCTTTTTTCAGGCAAGTGTTTCGGCGAAAAAGCCGAGTAGCCGCTTCCAGTGGCGCTCGGCGCCAGCCCCGTCGTAGACACCATGATCGGGCACACACCAGCCGTGCGCCATGCCGACATAATTTTCGATGATGTGATCCACCTTGGCTTCGCGTAGCGCTTCGGCGAGCCTGCCGGATTGTTCGGGCGGGAAGCTCTTGTCGACACCGGCCGTGCCGACATAAACCCTCGCCTTGATTCGTGCGGCGTTATGATAAGGGCTGTCAGCAGCATCGCTGGCGAGATTGCCGCCGTGAAAACTGGCAGCGGCCCCGATACGGTCAGGAAAAGCGGCGGCGGCATTCAGCGCCCGCGCGCCGCCCATGCAATAACCGACGGTGCCGATCGGTCCCGTCACGCCTTCCTTTTCGAATGCATCGAGAAAAGCACCACTATCGGCCATCGTCATCGCCTGCGTAGTTGCCGCCAGCAGCCTGCGCACCTGATTTGCCGTAGCCTCGACGGAAAATGCTGTCTTCGCATCGAACGGCCCATAAGGCGCATCGCGATAGAACAGGTCCGGCACCAGTACCGCATAGCCTTCGCCGGCCAACCGCTCGGCCATCCCGTCAAGCACTGGCCGCGGGCCGAACGCATCCATATAAAGAACGACACCCGCTCTGGCGGACACGTTCGCCGCCGGCCGAAAAAGCCCGGCCCTGGCAACGCCATCGCCGGTCTCGATTTCGATTTCTTTTTTCATCGCGATGCCTCCGCTCCATCGGACGATAGATATCCGCGCATGCCGCAGGCGCAAGCAAGTCCGGAAAACCGTAGCTTCAACATTTCGTGCGGATAGAGGTGGCCCACCTTGCTTCCTAGCGGGCAAAAGCCGCCATATGAAATGCCTGCATATCCGCAGGATAGCGGTAGGCCGTGCCATAGGGACAGGCGTTGCGGTCGAGGCAGCCGACCGTGCGGCAGGCCCCGCCGTCCGGCCCGCGCACATGCGAAAGGCAGGCCTGATAGGCAAATCCGTCTCTGGAATAAGCATCGACCGGGCAGGATTTGAGGCAAGGTTTTTCCACGCAGCCATCGCAAAGGTGAACCACCTCGTCTCGCTGTGGAAATGAAAATTCACGATCGAACAACAAGACCCCGCGATAGGCGTGCCAGAGCCCGTAGTGCGGGTGCATGAGAATGCCGAGCGGCGAAGGTCTCAATCCTTCGGCCCGCATCGCCCATTGCTGGAAGGGCAGGAACGGCTTGTCGTTGGGACCGACTGCGCGCGCGCCGAAACGACCTGCTACGGCACCGATCACCTCACGCGACCAGCTATCCAGCGGGTCGGCGAGACCGACGGACTGCCTGCTCCGCCAGTCGAGAAAATGCGGCCACGCCGCTGCACCCGCCTGCCCCACCAGCACTGCCGCCCCGGCCGGCGCGCCGGAAGGACCCGGTGGCGGGCTATCCTGCGCGCCGAAATTGAAACCGCTGCGCAAGATAAGGCCGTTGTCGGCAAGGGCGGCCGCAATTTCAGCAAGGAGATCGCGGCTGGGGTTCATGGCGTCGAGGTCAACACTACTTCTTGCCCGGTTCGGAGAAGGCGCTCCGCCAGACTTCCTTATGAATGATGTTGGCCACTTTAGCCCGGCCTGTATCGGGCTCCTTTCAAGTGAAGGCGTCGGGCATCGACTCCTTCTTCTTCGCGACGAAGTCCTTCAGGCCATCATCGATACCCGGATCGAGATACGGCGCCTCGTAGCTTTCCAGCCAGTGGCGGGCGAGCGCATTGGCGCGCTGCGGCGCGGTCTTCTCGCCTTCGGCCAGCCACTGCTCGAACGAATTGTTGTCGGCGATGCTGGAGCGGTAGAATGCCGTCTGAAAATTCGCCTGCGTGTGGTCGCAGCCGAGATAGTGGCTGCCCGGTCCAACCTGACGGATGGCATCCATCGCCTGGCCGTTCTCGGAAAGATCGACGCCCTCGGCGAACTTCTGCTGCATGCCGAGCTGGTCGATGTCCATCATGAACTTGTCGTAGCTCGACGCGAGGCCGCCTTCCAGCCAACCCGCCGCATGCAGCACGAAGTTCGTGCCGGCGAGAATCGTCGAATTCAGCGTATTGGCGCTTTCATAAGCGGCCTGTGCGTCTTCCACCTTGGAGGCGCACAGCGAACCGCCAGTACGGAACGGCAGGCCGAGGCGGCGGGCCAGTTGTGCGGCGCCGTAGGACACCAGCGACGGCTCCGGCGTGCCGAAGGTCGGCGCACCCGACTGCATCGAGATCGACGAGGCGAAAGTGCCGAACAACACAGGCGCGCCCGGATTGATCAACTGGGTGAACGAAGCGCCGGCCAGCACTTCGGCCAGCACCTGCGTCAACGTGCCGGCAACCGTCACCGGGCTCATCGCGCCGGCAAGGATGAAGGGCGTGACAATGCAGGCCTGATTATGGCGCGCATAGACCTTCAACGCCCCCAGCATGGTTTCGTCGAACACCATCGGCGAGTTGGCGTTGATGAGCGAGGTCAGCACCGTGTTCTTCTCGACGAAATCGTCGCCGAACACGATTTTGGCCATTGAAATCGTGTCTTCCGCGCGTTCCGGCGCGGTCACCGAGCCCATGAACGGCTTGTCGGAATATTTGATGTGGCTGTAGATCATGTCGAGGTGGCGCTTGTT
>JBARYG010000186.1:0-26667 GCA_049647745.1 Mesorhizobium sp. | reverse complement strand
GGCACCGGAGGCTATTGTCTGGCCCGCGCCGCCACGCGGATCAGCGCCATCATCTGCCCAGGCGATGGCCCAAAAGCCGATCATGCATTAAGATCGAAACCGGACCACCTTATGGGGTCAAGCCAGTTCGGCCGACATCTCTTGCGTATCTACATGTCGCCGACGGTGATCGGCATCTACCGACTTGCGGTCACGGAGGCCAATCGCTTTCCTGATCTTGCCAAGGCGTTCTACGAACAGGGACCCGGCCGTACGGCGATCCGGCTGGCGCAGATTCTTGAGGAAGCGCAAAAGCGAGGCGAAATTCGGATGGGAGATTGCCGGCAGTTCGCCGACCGTTATATCGGCATGATCCGCGACAATCTGCATCTGCAGGTGGTTCTTGGATTGCGGCCGCCGCCTCTTGAGAAAGAGGCGCGCAGTGTAGTCGAATCGGCAGTTGATTTGTTTCTCAACGGCATACGGATCAACCAACAGAAATAGCGGAGCAGGAATCCCTTCCTCGGCGGACCGGCCCCCTCCCGATAGAGTTTGGAAACATCGTGGCAAGCGTCGCGAGGGGCAGCCAAAGCTTCCTGCTGGGAAAAGCAGGGATGCAGCATTGCGTCCATGTCCGGTCAGACCGGCCCGCCTCAATCCTTCGCAGGTCATTCTCTTTTCTCTTGCACTTCGCGGTGATGAATTCACCGGATCAGTGGAGAGGATGCAGAAAACTCCCGCGCTTGACCACTCGACCTCTAGGTCTATCTAGCGATACGAACGTGCAGGATATCCGCGCTGGCCGATATGGGTTTGCTGACACCCGCCAGGCCTCTTCTCTCAGTGCCATATGCTATGGACTACTACGAAAAGTCGTCAGTGGAAGACTTGAGACGACGCTGCGGGGACATGGCTTCTCGGACGCCTCCGCCCGCTACAGGAATGACAATTACCAAGGCCGTCGGCAAGCTGCTCCCGAAATTTACAAATCCATGGCCCGAGATCTTCCTCAGGATAATCGGAGGTCAGCTCGAAGTCTGGAGCGTAAGCGGAAAGTCATTGATGGCCTCCCTTGCCGTCCGTGACGCGGCAGCTTTACAGTTCCTCAATGACGCTGTTTCGAGCAGCCTGGATCCAGATATAGTTTTTACACAACAGGATGCGGCACGAGTGCTCAAGACAACACCTGTGATCGTGAACAGCTCGTGCGTGACGGTTTTCTTTCAAGGAGGCCGACGATGACAGAGCTTGGTATCTTTGAAAGAGAACTTATACTTACCTACGATGTTACCGGGTGCTTCTCGGCCCTTGGAGACAAGCTGCGATGGCGAGACGTACCTCGTATTCTGCGCGCCGCTGGTATCCAGCCCTATGTCCTGGAATCGAAGAAGACGCTGGTCTGGAAACGCAGAGAGGTAGAGCCGCCGATTGCGGCAGCCTGAACGTAGCCTTCCCCAGTCCCGACACTAGTTAGGAGGTCGCCATTGGCGGCCTTTTTTGTTGCGCATCAGCCGAGCCTGAAACGCGTTCGAATGTCTGCTATAATCACCCATGAATCATGGCAAGTTTGGCGGATCGCATGAAGGGCAGATCCTCGTTTTATGGAATTTCAAGGGGTTGGTTGAGTCAGTTTAGATTTGACTACTATGGCCGGCGCTGCCGATTGGCGGTACTCTGGCTGGCGAGAGGTCCACGGGAGCATCATTATGGCGGGTACAACGATATTCAAGTTCGGCGCTGTCGAAAACGCTGAAAGCGGCGATCTGCCGGGATGGACCGTGGTTGAGGGCAACCCGACCATGAAGACGGCCGTCCAGCACAAGACCGCGGACGGCAAGGTCCTGTCCGGTACATGGCAGGCGACACCCGGCACCTATCACGCGACCTACAGTGACTATGAGTTCGTGCACATGATCGCGGGTCGTATCATCATTACGCCGGATGGCGGCCAGCCCGTCGAGGTGGGTCCGGGCGACGCTTTCGTCGTCGAAGCCGACTTCAGAGGAACATGGAAAATCGTCGAGCCGGTGACCAAGCACTTCGTCGTCACCGTCGGCTAAGCGTGTCTCCCAAAAGTGCGCAGCGGCTTCGGGCGACATGCGCAAAACCAGAAACCTTGAGCGTGCAGAGCGAATCTGAGGGTCGCGACACGCTTTAGCTGGGGCGTTTTGCAGCCATACGGAATCGTCCGGCGTCGTACAAATGCGGCCAAAGAAACCCTTTTCGGCTCGGCTTTACGAAGTTTCAACGAGCTCCCGGCCCCGCTGACCTTTGTCAGGCGATGGTTTCGCCGCCGTCCACCACCAGCACCTGGCCGGTCATGTAGGACGAGCGGTCGGAGACGAGGAACAGGATCGGCTCGGCTATTTCCGCAACGTCGGCCCAGCGCCCCAGCGGCACCTTGCCGGCGATATAGGCTTCGATCGCGTCGCGGCCGCCCATCTGGGCGATGAACGGCCCGTTGAAAGGCGTGTCGACCCAGCCGGGGCAGAGCGCGTTGACGCGCACGCCGTGGCGGGCGAAATCGCCGGCCATCTGCCGGGTCATGGCGATGACGGCGTGCTTGGTAGTGGTGTAGGCGATCATCTCGCGGTCGTAGAGGACGCCGGAACTGGACGAGGTGTTGAGAATGACGCCGCGCCCGGCCTTGCGCATCAGCGGCATAACGAAGCGGGCGGCCATGAAATGCGCCCGCACGTTGAGGCTCCAGGAGCGGTCGAAGCCCGAGATTTCGACCTGCTCCAGGTCGCCCGCGACCTGAGCGCCGGCATGGTTGTGCAGGATGTCGATTCGGCCGTGGCGGGCGGCAACCGACGCGATCCCGGTTTCCAGCGCGTAATCGTCGGTGACGTCGAGCGCCAGCACCTCGGCAGTGCCGCCGGCCTGCCGGATGCGGGCGGCGGCAAGCGCGGCACGCTCGCCATCCTTGTCGACGAGCACGACATGCGCGCCTTCGCTGGCCATGATGGCCGCACCTGCTTCGCCGATGCCGGAACCGGCCCCGGTGACGATGGCAACGCGGTCTTTGAGGATCATGGATGGATGCACGTCAGTTAGCCGTTTTCTTTTCGCGCATGAGAAAGCGGGCGATGAGGATCATCGCCAGCGAGGCTATCAGCACCATGGTGGCGACCGCGTTGATCTCCGGGGTAACGCCGCGCCGGATCGAGGCGAAGATGTAGATGGGCAGCGTAGTGTTCGACCCGGCGACGAAGAAGGCGATGATGAAATCGTCGAAGGAGAAGGTGAAGGCAAGCAGGAAGCCGGCGAGGATCGAAGGCCGTATCTGCGGCAGCACGATCTGGTGGAACGTCGTCAGCGGCGTCGCGTAGAGGTCGTTCGAGGCTTCGACGATATCGCGCCCGAGGCTGGCGATGCGCGCTTTCACGATCATGGTGACGAGCGCCATGGTGAAAAGGCCGTGGGCGGCGATGATGGAGCCGTAGCCAAGGCCGAGCTTTGGCGGCGTTACGCCGGGCCATAGGGCGGCGAGCGCGGGGTTGAGGAAGGCGAAAACCTGCACCAGCGCGACCAGCGTGGCGATGCCGATGACGACGCCGGGCACGACGATGGCAGCGGCAAACAGCCCGTCGAACACGGCGCGCGTGCGCCCGCCGACGCGCTCCAGGCCGATGGCCGCCATGGTGCCGAAGATGGCGGCAAGCGCTGCGCTGGTGAAGGCGACGATGACGCTGGTCTGCAACGCTTCCATGAGGAAGGTGTTGGACAGCGCCTTGCCGTACCACTGCGTCGAGAAGCCGACGAACTCGCTGGCGCTGCGGCCGGAGTTGAAGGAAAACAGCACCACCAGCGCAATCGGCGCGTAGAGGAACAGGTAAACGGCGGTGACCAGTGCGCGCATCAGACCAGGTCCACCTGCCGGGTGCCGGCGAAACGCCAGGCGATGCGCATGGCGACCAGTAGCACGACCACTACCACCGCAACCAGTGTAACCGCGATGGCCGAGCCGAATGGCCAGTTGCGCGATTGCAGGAAGAGGTCGACCAGCGCGTTGCCGATGAAGAACACCTTGCCGCCGCCAAGAAGCTGCGGAATGAGGTATTCGCCAAGCAAAAGGATCGTCACCAGCGCTACGCCGGTCATCACGCCCGGCAGCGAGAGCGGTAGGGTGATGCCGAAGAAGGTGGCTATCGGCCTGGCGCCGAGGTCGGCGGAAGCTTCCAGCAGCCTGCGGTCGAGCTTTTCGAGGCTGACGAAAATCGGCAGGATCATCAGCGGCAGATAGCCGTAGACGATGCCCAGAAGCACCGCGCCCGGCGTGTTGAGCAGGCGCACGTTCTCGATGCCGAGCAGTTCCAGCACATGCGGAATTCCGCGTGCGCCGAGCAGGTACATCCACGCATAGGTGCGCACCAGCATGCTGGTCCAGAACGGCACCACGACCAACGAGACGAGCAGCAGCCGGTGCCTGGGATCGACCTTCACCGCCAGATAATAGGCCAGCGGATAGGCAATCAGCAGGCAGGCGAACGCGCCGATGGGGGCGAGCGTCAGCGTGTTGACGAAGGCGCTGGCGCGGGCGCCGAGATTGGCGAACTGTTCGAAGGTGAAGGCGGGCTGGTAGCCGCCCGCCGGCGCGCGCTCGCCCACCGAAAATACGACAATGGCGATGAAAGGCAGGACCAGGAACACGAAAAGCCAAAGCGCGGCCGGTCCGATCAGGGCCGCCGTCACCATTCGCCTTTTCGTAGCCGCGGCCAGAGCCATCAGTTTTTCACCGGATGCACTTGTCTCAAGGGCCTGAGTTGAGACCCTTTTCTATGATTTATCATGGCGTGACCGGGCGGAGCCTTTCAGCCGTGCCGTAAGGCGAACGGCGAGGGCTCCGCCCGAGAACAGGCCGGCTTAGGCCGACTTGAAGCGAGCCATCAGCTCGGCGCGGCCCGGGTCGGTCAGCGTCACGGCGGCGCCGAATTCCAGCGGCGTCAGCGCTGCCTCGTCGGGATAGACGATCTTGTTGGAGGTGATCTCCTTCGGCAACAGCGCAATGACGCGGCTGTCGGTGGTCGGCGCGCCGTTGGCGATATGCTCCTTCACCGCATTCTGCGGGTCCATCAGGTAGTTGAGGAGCGCATAGCCTGCCGGCTTGTTCGGGGCCGAGGACGGGACGGCGTAGAAATCGGTCCAGATCTCGCCGCCATCCTTGCCGAGAATATAGGCAATCTCTGGCATGTCGCGGTGAAGCTGGGCACCGTCATTGGTCCAGCACATGGTCAGCCACGCGTCGGTGGAGCGCATGGAAGGCTGGTAGTCGCTGTTGATGGCGAACAAATGCGGCTTGACCTTGATCAGCAGTTCTTCCGCCTTGGCCAGCTCGTCCGGCTTGATCGAATTGAAGCTGTAGCCGAGCGACACCAGAGCGCTGCCGATGGTGGTGAGCTGGTAGTCGTGCACCATGGTGCGGCCGTCGCCTTCCTTCTGGGCGACTTCGAAGAAGTCCTTCCAGCTTGCCATTGGCACCTTCAGCTTGTCGGTATTGACGGCAAAGCCGGTGGTGCCCCAGTTCTTCGGCAGCGCGTAGGTCTTGCCATCGACCTGGCCTTCGTTGGTGAAACGGGTGTTTTCCGTGGAGGGGCTGAAATTCGGCACCTTGGTCAGGTCGAGTTCGTCGATCAGGCCGAGCTTGTGGTAGGTGGAAATGGTGTAGTTGGTCGGTACGAACAGCGACCAGCCGGTGGCGCCGGCCTGAAGCTTGGCCAGCATTTCCTCGTTGGAGCCGAAGACGTTGACCTCGACGGCGACGCCGGTGGCGGCCTTGAAGTTCTCGAAGGTCGCCGGGTCGTGGTAGTTCGGCCATGTGGCGATCGACATCTGCGTGCCGAGGTCCTCGGCGGCGTAGGCGGTTCCCGACAGCGCGCCGGGGAAGCGCGCCATGACGGCGGTCGCCAGCCCGAGGCCGGTGACGCCGAGGAAATGGCGGCGGCTGATCGAGCCGCGCTTCAGGCGCATGAATTGGTCCATAAAACCTTCGGCTGAGATGGGAAGGTTTTCCCTGTAGTCCTTGGTCATGATCGTGTTCCCTTGTTTTGTTATTACCCAGTCAAACTGAACGCCGGAAAACGTGCGCGGCGGCCGGATCGAAAACCAGCGCCACCTTCTCGCCCGGCTCGATGAGATCGCTTTCGGTCATGCTCTTGCGGTCGGCGGTCACTAGAAGGTCGCCGAGGCCCGCCACCTCGACCGAATATTCCGCGGTGGAGCCGAGGAAGATGCGATGGGTAACGATGCCGCCGAGGCTGCCGGCATTGGCCGCCCCGCGCTCCAGCCGGATCGCCTCGGGGCGCAGCGCGACGATGACGGGGCCGGGTTGGATACCGGGTTTGGCCAAGACGGCAAGCGCACTGCCGTCGCCAAGCCGCACGGTTTTGCCGTCCGTTTCCAGTGTCGCCTCGATGCGGTTGGTCTTGCCGACGAAATCGGCGACGAACAATTCGTTCGGATGATCGTAGATTTCCTGCGGGCGGCCGATCTGGCGGATGGAGCCGGCACTCATGACGCAGACGAAATCGCTCATCGACAACGCCTCTTCCTGGTCGTGGGTGACGAGCACGAAGGTGATGCCGAGTTCGCGCTGCAGCGTCTGCAACTCGATCTGCATGGCCGAGCGCAGCTTCTTGTCAAGGGCTGCCAGCGGCTCGTCGAGAAGCAGCACCGAAGGCCGGTTGACGATGGCGCGCGCCAGCGCCACGCGCTGTTGCTGGCCGCCCGACATTTCGTGGATGCGCCTTGTCCCGAAGCCGCCCAGCCGGACCATTTCCAGCGCCTCGCCGGCGCGGCGGGAAATCTCTGCGGCAGGGATTCTCGGCCGCATCTGCTTCAGGCCGTAGGCAACGTTCTGCTCGACGTTGAAGTGGGGGAACAGCGCATATTGCTGGAACACCATGTTGACGGGCCGCCGATAGGCCGGAACGCCGTTCATCATGGCCCCGTCGATCAGCACGTCGCCGCTGCTCGGCTGCTCGAAGCCGCCAATCATGCGCAGGCACGTTGTCTTGCCGCAGCCTGAAGGACCGAGCAGCGCCATGAACGCGCCCTTGGGTACGTTGAGATTGATGTCCGACACCGCCGTCACGGCGCCGTAGGTCTTGCTTACCGACCGGAACTCGATGTCATGCGTCGAAGCGGATGCCACGCCCATTCCCCATGGTGGAGCTGAATTTGCGGTCTGTGTTTGCCCTGCCACCATTATGGGTAGAAACGTAAAAGCAAAGCCCACGCAAGATATATACCCCAAGAGAGGTATTTAACGCCATTCCCGTTCGTGGGAGGTGTATAGGAAGGCGGGGCAAGGCATGGAGGAAAGCGTCTGGTGAGCGTAGACGTGGAGGGCCTGTTTGCAGCGTTCGGCGATCTTGTCGGCAAGCAGGCGCTGGCCGACAAGGAGTTCGGCGAGACCTTCCGGCGCATGATGCAGGCCCTGGTGCGCTTCGATCACATCGTCGTCTTCGCCTATAGCGGTGCGGAAAGGCCGATCGACCTCTACAGCACCTTCGACCGCAACGAGCATGTCGTGTTCGTGGCGCTTTATCAGGTCGGCCCCTATCTGCTCGATCCGTTCTACCACACGGCAAGGGAGCGTCGAGCCGGTGTGTTCCGCATGCGCGAACTGGCGCCCGATCGCTTCTTTTCCAGCGAGTATTACCGCACCTATTACGTGAAGACAGGGCTTGCCGAAGAGGTCGGGTTCTTCGTCACCACGGGTGACGGGACGACGGTCGTCCTGTCGCTGATGCGGCGCGAGGAAAGCGGCCCGTTTCCGGTCGCCGATTTTGCGCTGCTGCGCAAAGTCGAGCCGCTGGTGGCCGCCATGGTACGGCAATATTGGGCGAAGCTGGCGCATCGGTTCGAGGGCGCGGCCTCCGGCGCGCGGCGGGGCCGCAAGGCCGCCGGCCTCTCACACGTCACGGATGCGGTCTGGCATGGCTTGAAGCTCAGCGCACGCGAGGCGGCGATCGTGGAGCTGGTGCTGCAGGGCCATTCGTCGGAATCGATCGGGCTGAAACTCGGCATCGCCACCGGCACGGTCAAGGTCCATCGCCGCAACGTCTATCGCAAGCTCGGCATTTCCTCGCAGACGCAGCTTCTTTCGATCTACCTGAAAAGCCTGGCCTGAATTCGGGACGTGTCGTCTTCGTGCAGGGGCGGTGTCGTTTTCACACAGGCCCGCGGGTTTCACCGATGGTCAGGTGCTACGCGGTGCCGCAGTCGTCCGGCGAAACTGGCTCTTTCAAACGCCGCACTTCGAGGGTTTAGTCGGAGCAGGCTCCGAGTGCGCTTGGCAAGCCGGACAGACAAGCCAGATAGGGAAATTGCCATGAGCGTGGTTCCTCTCCAGCAAGCCTCGAGCGAGGCCGATGCCATCAACCGCCTGGTGGCGGAACGCAGGCCCGGCTACGGGCTCGTGCGGGCTTTCTACCATGATCCGGCGATCTTCGAGCGCGATATGGAGCGGGTGTTTCGCCGCCACTGGCATTGCCTAGCGCATGAAAGCATCATTCCCAATGCCGGCGATTTCGAACTGTTCAATCTCGGCGACGAGGCGGTGATCCTGACGCGCGCGGCGGACGGGGCCGTGCATGCGATGCTGAACGTATGCCGCCATCGCGGCGCCGAGGTCTGCACCAAGCAGAAGGGCAATGCGAAGATGTTCGTGTGCCCCTACCACGCCTGGACCTATTCCAACGACGGCTCGCTGCGCGCCGCGCGGCTGATGCCCAAGGATTTCGACCGCGCCGACCACGGGCTGAAAAAGCTGCATGTGCGCGTCGCCGCCGGCCTGGTGTTCATCTCGTTTGCCGAAACGCCGCTCGATTTCGATCCGATCGAACAGTCGCTGCGCACCAGCGCCGGCCAGTATGGCTGGGGCGAGGCCAAGGTGGCGCACCGCAAGATGTATTCGTTCGAGGCCAACTGGAAGCTGGCGGTCGAAAACTACGTCGAGTGCTATCATTGCGGGCCGGCGCATCCGGAATATTCGCAGACGCATGCGCTGGAAAAGCCGAAGGAAATGATCGAGGAGTTGAACGCCGCGATGGAGGAGCGCACCTGCGCGCTCGGCGTCAGCATCGTTGCCGGCAACCGCTGGCAGAATTCCGCTCAAGGGCAGGAGGCCATCGATACCTTCCGCTATGCGCTCTACGAGGGCGTCGCCAGCGGCAGCCAGGACGGCAAGCTGGTCGCCCCGCCGATGGGCCGCTTCAGCGAATCCGACGGTGGCGTCACCTCCATCCATCTCGGCGGCACGACCTTCCTCGTCTGCTATCCCGACCACGGCATGATCTACCGCTTCGTGCCGAAAGGCCCGAACGCCTGCGACATGGAACTGATCTGGCTGGTCAGGGGCGATGCGGTCGAGGGGCAGGACTACGACCTCGAAAAGCTGACCTGGCTGTGGACGGTCACCACCGAGGAAGACAAGAAGATCATCGAGCACACCGCGCGCGGCGTTCGTTCGCATTATTTCGTACCGGGGCCGATCGCGCCGATGGAGTACAACGAACTGCGCTATATCGACTGGTATCTGGAAGAGATTTCCCGCGCCTGAGCCTGGCGTTTCACGCGGGGCGGTAAATCCGCTCCGCCGTATTCCAGAAGATGTTTGCCTGATCGGCCTTGCTGTGCCGGCTTGCTGCGGCCCGGTGCGCCGCGATCAGGTCGGCGTGGCTGGTCCACAGTTTCTCGACCGGGAAGTTCGAGCCGAACATCAGATGGTCGCTGCCGAGGATTTCGACGGCGTTGTCTACGATATAGGCAATCAGCGTCGGGTCGTTGCGGTGCACGAACGTGCCGAGGCCGGACAGCTTCGCATAGAGGTTGGGCGCGGCCGACAGCGCGCGCAGGCCGGCTTTCCACGCTTCGGTGGTTTCCGGTTCCATGCCGGTCAGCATGCCGCAATGGGTGAGGATAAAATCGATTTCCGGATTCTCGCCAACCAGTTGCAACCCGTCCTTCATCTGGTTCGGGAAAAGTTGGAGGTCGAAGGACAAGCCATAATCCTTCAGCCGCGCGACGTTCTTTTTCACTTTTGGGTCGATGACCTGGTCGGGTGCTGGGGCAAAGCGGAATTCCGGCACTTCGTGCCAGTGAAGCTGCATGCGCACGCCTCGCAACAACTTGTATTTCATCAGCCGGTCGATCTGCGGGCGCACATCGTCGACGCTGACATCGGCATAGCCGACGATGGCGTGCGGCCAGCCGGTTTCGTCGGCGGTCTGCTGGAGCCAGGCGACTTCCTTCTCGAAATCCTCCTTCGCCCAGTTGGTCTGCACGTAGACGGCCTTTTCGACGCCGGAACCTTTCTGGTCTTCGAGGAATTCGGTGATCGGGTAGTCCCGGCGGATCGGCTCGTAGGGTCCGAAAATGCGGGGTACCATCGGCCCGCGCAACCAGGGCTGGTCCTGCTGCCGCCAGATGTGAAAATGCGCATCGATGGTTTTCTGCGTCATGAGACTCTCCGCCAGATTTCTGCCGCGACCGGAGCGGGGCGGGCGAGCGACAGGATGAAAGTGGTGAGGCCGGCGATCGACGAGCCGTCGACCAGATCGTCGAGGACCGGCAGGATGGCCTGGAGTGCTGCCGTTCGCGGCTGGAAGCGCACATCGCCGGCAAGCGGCGTGCACAGCGACAGCCGGAAGGCGCGTGCCTTGAGGCGACGCATAGCCGTCTCCATCTCGGCGTGGCCGCCGCGCTCCAGGGCGTCCGAGAGGATGACGGCGGCAGCCCCGCGCGCGAAGGCTGAAAAGCGCGGCACCGACAGGAAGGCGAGCAGCGTCGGGCCGATGCGGGTACCGCCGTCCCAATCGTCCACCTGTGCGGCGGCGCGCGCCAGCGCCTGTTCCCGGTCACGGATGCGCAGGGCCGGCGTTATGCGGGTGAGCCTCGTGCCGAAGGTGAAGACCTCGGCCTGTGGGGCACCCTGAACCACCGCGTGCGCGACTTTGAGATAGTCGGCGGTATGGATTTTCATCGAGCCGGAAACGTCGATCAAAAGCAGCAGTCTGCGCGGCACGGACTGGCGGCGGCGCAGCCTCGGGCAGGGCACATCGCCATCGGCGCGCACGATCTCGCGCAGCGACCGGCGCAGGTCGAGTTTGCCGCGGGAGCGCGTGCGAACGGTGCGAAACGAGCGGCGGGCGGGCAGGGCTGCCGGCAGCGCGTGGCGGAAAGCGGCGAGCGTGTCGTCGTCGCGGCGGAATTCGCGCAGGCTCAATTGCTCGATGGCCGATGAAAGCTCGCCGCCTTCCTCTTCGCGCAGTTCTTCGCCCTGCTGCTCGCGCTCGCCGCCGTCGTCCTTGACCTGCGTTTCCTCCTCGCTCTCGCCTGCGGCGGAGACGGCTTCCTCGCCATAAAACCAGGCGCGGAACAGCGCTTCGAATTCGCCTTGGCGGTCCGGCGGTGGCGCCAGCGTGGCAAGGGCCGCCTCACGAATGTCGCTCATGGAGCGAGGCCCCAGAAGCGTGACCGCCCGCATGAAGGCCGAGACCTGTTCGGGCGCGACGGCAAAACCGAAACGGCGCAGCAGCCGACCGAAGCCGAGTAAGGGGGCTGCCGCGCGGGGCAGGGGGCGCGATGCTCTCATGCCAGCGCCGCCTCGATGATGGCGTCGAATTCGGGGCGCAGGTAGGTCAGGTCTTCCTCGTCCTTGATCAGCACGCCGATAGCCCGGCGAAAGGCTTCCGGCCATGGGCTGCCGCCCTTTTCCAGCACGGTCGCGGCGTTTGCCCATTCCACCGTTTCGGCGATGCCGGGCGGCTTGGCGAGCGGCCGGGCACGGATTTCCTGTACCGCCCTGGCGACGGCGCGGGCGGTGGCTTCGGCGACATCGCCGGCGCGCAGCATGACGATCTCGGCCTCGTGCGCCGCGTCGGGATAACCGATCCAATGGTAGACGCAGCGCCGGCGCAGCGCTTCCGCCAGCTCGCGCGTGCGGTTCGAGGTCAGGATGACGACCGGTTGCGCGTTGGCGCTGATCGTGCCGCGTTCGGGGATGCTGATCTGGAAATCCGAAAGGAATTCCAGCAGCAGCGCTTCGAATTCGTGGTCGGAGCGGTCGATCTCGTCGACCAGAAGCACGCTCTTTTCGGGTGCGCGCAGCGTCTGGAGCAAGGGGCGGGCGATCAGGAAGCGGTCATCGTAAATATCGATTTCGTGCTCGCCGGCATGGCGGATGGCAAGCAGCTGGCGCTGGTAGTTCCATTCATAGAGCGCGTGGGCTGCGTCGATGCCCTCATAGCATTGCAGGCGGATCAGCGAGCGCCCCAGCATATTGGCGATGGCCTTGGCCGCTTCCGTCTTGCCGACGCCCGGCGCGCCTTCGAGAAGCAATGGCTTGCCAAGCCGAATGGCAAGGAAGATGGCGGTGGCGAGGCTGTCGTCGGCGAGGTAGCGGCTTGTCGCCAGCGCGGCGGTGATGGCTTCGGGCGAGGACGCTAAGGTTTTGGCATGGGTCATACGCCGCTCTCCGGCTGGTCGGCCGTTTTGCCTGCACGGGTGTAGTGATCGCGGATAGGTCTACGGGGGGCGGCCTCGCGAGCCATGGCCATGCTGCTGCCCGAAAAAGGCTCGGCAGGGCATCGAATATTTAGGAGCGCAGACAATCGTTTGGCCTCTGGCCTAAGCCGCCTTCTGTTCCTTGATCGCCCGCAGGATCCGTTCCGGGGTTATCGGTAGCGTGTCGACGCGCACGCCGACCGCGTCGAAGATGGCGTTGGCCAGCGCGGGAATCTGGGGGTTGGCGCACATTTCGCCCGGCCCCTTGGCGCCGTATGGGCCATCGGCGGATGGGCGCTCCAGCACAATGATCTCTGTCTTGGCGAGATCGCCCGGCCCCGGCATCACATATTCATTGAAATCGGTGCCGCCATGGTCGCGGTTGGGATAGTAGGGTTCCGTCGTCTCGTAGAGCGCATGCGAGATGCCCATCCACGAGCCGCCCACCAGTTGCTGCTCGACCATTTTGGGGTTCAGCGCGCGACCGATTTCGAAGACGTTCTTGACGTCGAGCACCGTCACTTCGCCGGTCTCGTCGTCAACTTCGACCTCGGCCACCGTGCAGGCGTGCGCGTAGCAGGTGGAGGGCTTCATCGCGCCGGTTTCCTTTTCCGGGTAGGAGCGCGGGATCAGGAACATGCCGCGGCCGGAAATCGAGCGGCCGCGCTTGAAATGGGCCGACAGCGCCACGTCGAAGATCGAGATGGATTTCTGCGGCGCGCCTTTCACGTTGATGTTGCCCTGGCCGTCGGTTTCGAGATCGTCGGCGTTCACTTCCAGTTCCTCGGCCGCCACTTCCAGCATGACCTGGCGGGCTTCCTTCGCCGCCTGGATGACGGCGTTGCCGGCGCGGTGGGTGCCGCGCGAGGCGAACGTGCCCATGCAATGCGGACCGGTATCGGTGTCGGCGGTGTCGACGGTGACGCGGTCGGTCGGCACGCCGATGGTTTCGGCGCAGATCTGCGCCATGATCTGCTTCATGCCCTGGCCGAGATCGACCGAAGACAGCGTCACCATGAAATTGCCGGTTGGCGTCGAATGCACCAGCGCCTGCGTCGGGTCACCGCCGAGGTTCATGCCGGTCGGGTAGTTGATGGCGGCAACGCCGCGCCCGCGCCTGATCGCCATTTCTCAAGCCTCCCTTGGATGCGAGGACAATGCGTAGAATTTCTCGGCCACCGGCCAGTTGGCGGCGCGTGAGGCTTCCTGCATGCATTCGATCAGCGCCGCACCCTCGGTCGGCTGGCGGTGCGCCTTGATGTCGCCGTCGCGGTAGGCGTTGATGAAACGGAATTCGAGCGGGTCCATGCCGATCAGCCGCGCCAGCTTGTCCATCTGCACTTCCAGCGCGAAGTCGGCGATGGTGACGCCAAAGCCGCGCATGGCCGAGGACGGCGTTCGGTTGGTGTAGACGCAATAGGTGTCGATCCACACGTTCGGAATGGTGTAGGGGCCGGGATAATGGCCAGCGCCCTTCTGCGCGCCATAGGGCGAGTGGCGCGAATAGGCGCCGGCGTCGGTGTAGCCGGTGACTTTTCGGGCGACGATGCGGCCGTCGTTCATGAGGCCGTCCTTAAGCACGATCTTTTCGGCAGCGCGCGGTGAGGAAATCTGCATTTCCTCCTCGCGGCTGTAGATGAAGGAAACCGGCCGTCCCGTCAGCTTGGCCGCCAGGATAGCCACCGGTTCGGTGGTGACGTCAACCTTGCCGCCGAAGCCGCCGCCGACCGTGCCGCCGACGAGATGCAGCTTGCTGCCTTCCATCTGCAGGATGATCGAGGCGTTATCGAGGGTGAAGAACATCGCCTGCGTATTGGTGTAGCAGGTGAAGCGGTCGTTGCCTTCCGGCACGGCGATGCAGCCGGTCGTTTCGGTCGGCGCGTGCTCGATGGGCGAGGACCAGTAGGTCTGTTCGAGGATATGATCGGCCTCGGCAAAACCCGCATCGGCATCGCCGTAGCGGACCTTGCGGCACTCCCCGCTGTCATAGAGATAATAGTTGTGGCCATGGTATTCGTTGACGATGGGCGCGCCGGGGGCCAGCGCGCTTTCGATGTCGAGTACCGGTGTCAGCACCTCATACTCGACCTTGACCTTGGCGACCGCTTCCTGTGCCGCGCGCTCGGTTTCGGCCAGCACGGCAACGACCGCCTCGCCCTTCCAGCGCACCTTGTCCTCGGCCAGCACGTGCTCGTCCTCGGGTCCGACCTGGATCAGGATCAGCACGGTGTAGAGATTGTGCGGCACGTCCTTGGCGGTCAGCACCCGCACGACGCCCGGATGTTTTTCCGCTTCCGAGGTGTCGATGCTTTTGATGCGGGCGTGATGATGGGGGCTGCGCACCATCTTCAGGTGTAGGAGGCCCGGAAAGGTGCGGTCGGCGAAGAACGCCGTCTTGCCGGTGACGTGACCCGGCGCATCGGAGCGCGGGCGACCCTGACCGAGTTCATGCAGGTCGTCCTTGCGCTCGTCCGCGAAGTAGCTCTTGCGCAGTTCCATTTTTCGCTCCCCTCAGGCCGCGTTCAGCGAGTTGGCGCGGGCGGCAGTCAGGATAGCCCGGATGATCGGCTCATAGCCGGTGCAGCGGCAGACGTTGCCGGCGATCGCCTCGACCACGTCTTCACGCGTCGGATTAGGATTGCGGTCGAGCAGCACCTTCGCCGCCATGATCATGCCGGGCGTGCAGAAACCGCACTGGGTGGCGAATTCGTCGAGGAAGGCGCGTTGTAGCGGATGCATGACGCCGCCTTCGGCGAGGCCCGAGGTTGTACGGATGGCGGCGCCGTTGCAGGTCTCGGCGAGTATCAGGCAAGAGAGTTTCAGTTCGCCGTCGACGATGACCGAGCAGGCGCCGCAGCTTCCCTGATGGCAGCCGCCCTTGGGCGAGGTGTCGCCGATCTTGTCGCGCAGGGCATGAAGCAGCGTGGTGCCGCTGTCGACGAACTCGGCTATCTCGGAGCCGTTGAGGGTGAACTGAACCGGGACTTTCGCCATTTTCCTTCTCCCCTAACCCAGTAGCAGTCGGCCAAGATGCACCGGCAGGACTTCGGCGCGATACCAGGCGCTGGCCACCGCATCGGTGGCGGGTGAAATTCCTTCGCCGGCAACCGACAGCGCCGCCGCGATGCCTTCCCTGGTGCGCTTTTGACCAAGCAGGGCCTTTTCCGCTGCCTTGGCCCGAATCGGCCGGTCGGCCATGCAGCCGAGCGCGATGCGGGCCGACGAGATGGTGCCGTCAGCACCTTCCTCGATGACCGCGGCGAGGCTCAGGATGGAAATACCCTTCGGCTTGACCCGCGATACCTTGAGGAAACGGAAGCTTTTTTCCGGTGGCAGGGTGAAGCTGACGGCGGTGACGATCTCGCCACCGCGCCGGTCAAGAAAGGCCTCGATGGGGGCGGACGTGTCGCCCGTGTGAACGGTGGCGTCCAGCGCCAGCAGTGCCACCGTGAAATCGCCGTAGGGCGTGGGCGCGAACAGGTTGCCGCCGACGGTCGCCATGTTGTGCACCGCCGGGCCGCCGACGGCATGCGCCGCTGCGGTGAGCACGGCAAGCTGCGGGTGGCGGGCGACCTGGGACATGGTCACCGATGCGCCGATTTTTGCCGTACCGCCTGACACCTCGATTGCCGTCAATGCCGGATCGGTGGCGCGCACCAGGGTGGAAAACGAAAGATCGCCTTCATTGGCAGCGCGCACGACCAGCGTGCCGCCGCCGAGATAGCGCGTTCCGGCCGCTTTCAGGGCGGCGTTGGCGTCGGCTACCGTGGAAAATGTCTGGAGAGCAAGCGGCATGGCAACCTCCCGGTCAAGATCAGCCCTGTTTGGCGAAATGTTCCTTCAGGGCGTTGAAGCCGCCCTGAAAAACGTTTTCGCCCATGCCCTTGGCTAGCTTGTCGGCGTCTTCGGGTGCGGCATCGAAACTTGCGGTCCATTCGGCGTAGGTGCGATCGCCGTCGGTGACGCGGCGCAGTTGCAGCGTGGCTTTATGGTTGGTCAGTGGCTGCGGGGTTTCGAGGATCGAGTAGCTGCACAGGAAATCCGCGTCGGAAAAAGCGGTGAGCTTTTCGCGTAGCGTCGGGCCGCTGGCGAGCTGGAAATTGCGCACGCAGCCGACGGCCGTCGCATCCTTGCCGTCTTCGATATGGCTGGAAACCATGCGCGGATGCCAGCCTGGCAGGCCGTTGAAGTCGCGTATGCGCGCCCAGACTTTTTCTATAGGCGCGTCGATGACGCTGGAAATGGTGACCTTGGCCATATTGGGCTCCCTGCGCATTTGTCGTTCATGCAGGCTAGGGCAGCTTTCGCCGATGTGCTTATCAATGCGTCTCGCGCACTTATCGATGCGTCTGAAAAAACGCCGGCTTCTTTCCGTGCCTCAGGCGATCATGCGCGCCGCTTCGCGATAGAGCGTCGGCGGAACGCCGACATGGTCGCGGAAGAAGCGTGAGAAATTGCCCTGCGTGGTGAAGCCGAGATTGCAGGCCACCGAGATCAGCGACGCCTCCGTGCCCTGCAACTGGCGCACCGCTTCCTGCATGCGCAGCGTGTTCCAGTAGACATTAGGTGTCAGGTTGGTCTGTTCCTTGAACAGGGCGAAGAAATGCGGCCGCGACAGGCCGACGGCGCGGGCAACCTCGTCGAAGCAGATGCGTTCGCACACATTCGACTTCATCAGGTGGATGGCCTTGCGGACGCGAAAGTCCTGCATAGTAATGGCAGCCTGCCGGCGCTCGGGGCTCCTCTCAGCGCTGTCGGCCGCATCGAGCACGCTGTCGATGAGGCGTTCGATCTCGTACTGGGCGATGTCGCCGATGCTGTCGGTATCGTTGAGATGGTCGAGAAGGTCGCTCGCCGCCTTGTGCAGCCACGAATCGAGCGCGATGGCCGGTGTTTGAAAAAGAGGTGCGCCGACTGGCAGGTCGCGCCGCAGCCGGGCCCATTCGGGATCGATATAGAAGGCGAGGAACAGGCCGGGGGTGCCGTCCTTGGACAAAGCGTGGCTATGCGGCTCGAAGGAATTGATGCCGGCCGCCGTTCCCGGCCCAAGCCGAACCGGCTTGCCGCCGATCGTCATCTCTCCGGCTGTTCCCTCCAGCCAGATGATGATATGCGCCTCGCCATGGGCGTGGGTGACAAAATCACTGGCGACGTTGAGGACAGAAACATGTCCGAACCGGCCCCAGTAGAGCCTGATCGCTTCCGTCATGGGTTTTACCTCCCGCAGGCGCTGGCCTCCCTTCGCCTGCTTTTGGAAGTGTGCGTGCGTGTTTTTGTTCCGTCAAGGCCGGTATTCGCGGTGAATGGGCACCGAAAGCGGGTGCCGGGCGGATTTTCAGACTGAGCGATAGGGAGCGGAATTTTCCGACGAAGCCGCCGTCGGGTCGCGCGGGCATGGAAGCGACGGTCTTGGGAGTGGCTTTCGGCGGCGCTGGCATATAGCGTCGTCAAGATGCAGACAGAGGGGTAGCATGGCGGACGGGAAAGCCAACAAAGCCAGGTCGCGCGCAGCACGGGTGCCGCGCGACGCGGGCTCCAGTGTACATGGCGCGATCGCCAACGAGATCGGCCTGAGGATCGTGCGCGGCGACTATCCGCCCGGCACCGTGTTGCCCAATGAGGCGAAGTGGGCCGAGACTTTCGAAGTCAGCCGCTCGGCTGTGCGCGAGGCGATCAAGATGCTGATGGCCAAGAGCCTCTTGGCGTCACGGCCCAAGATCGGCAGCCGGGTCGAGCCGAGGGAGCGCTGGAATCTGCTCGACCGCGACGTGCTGGCCTGGTACGCCACATCGCCCGATCGCGAAGCCTTCCTGCAAACCGTGCAGGAATTCCGCCACATCATCGAGCCGGAGGCGACGGCGTTCGCGGCGCTGAGGCGCAGCGACGAACAACTGGCCGAGATCAGCCAGGCGTGCCGGGACATGGCCGCGGCACAGACGCTGGAAGACCGCACCCGCGCCGATACGCGTTTTCACCTGGCCATCCTGCGGGCCGCCGGCAACGACCTTCTGGTGCCGCTCGGCGTCCTGATCGAATCGGCTTTCGACCATCTGTTCCTCTACGTGACGCGGGAGGGCGACGATTTCGACCATGCCCAGAAACTGCATGAAGCCATCGAAAGAAGCATCCGCATGAAGCGGCCCGAAGCCGCGCGGCGTGCCGTGCGTAAGCTATTGGCCAATACCGATCGGATTATCGCCCGCTCGCCCGGATAGGCTCTTCCGCTTCGCGAGAGAAACCCTCGGCCCGCATTGCCACGACCCAGAGAAAAGAAAGCATGACCAGTCGGCGCCCCAACGTGTTGTTCATCTGTGCCGACCAGTGGCGCGCCGATTGCATTTCGGCGCTTGGCCACCCGAATGTGAAGACACCCAATCTGGATGCGCTGGCGGCTGACGGTGTGCTTTTCCGTAACCATTTCGGCCAGTGCACGCCTTGCGGCCCGTCGCGTACCAGCGTGCTGACCGGCCTTTACCTGATGAACCATCGCTCAGGCCGCAACGGCACACCGCTCGACGCTCGCCACACCAACCTCGCGCTGGAGGCCCGCAAGGCAGGCTATGAACCGGCGCTGTTCGGCTATACCGACACCAGCATGGACCCGCGCGGCAGGGACCCGAGCGACCCTGTGCTGACGGGCTACGACAAGGGCGTTATGCCGGGTTTCGTGACGCCGCTGCACCTGCCGGACGACATGGCGGCCTGGGTCGCCGACCTTGCCGCCAAGGGTTACGAGGTGGCGAACGGCCGCGACGATGCGTTCAGGCCGAAAACGCCCTTCGACAAGCCGGCCGATCGCGGTTTTCGGTTTATCCCGACCGTCTTTCCCGCCGAGCACAGCGAGACGGCTTTTCTGACCAATGAATTCCTCAGATGGCTTTCGGTGCGCCGTGACAGTCCATGGTTCGCGCATTTCGTTTTTTATCGCCCGCATCCACCGTTGATCGCGCCCGAACCCTACAACCGAGCCGTTCATCCGAAGGACATGGCCTTCCCGGTTCGTGCGGAGACGGTGGAGGGCGAAAAAAGACAGCACCCGATGCTGGCCTATGAGCTTACCCGGCTGAGCCAACCGGGCAAATATGACGAGCACAGCCCGCTCGATCCGGTTTCGGCAGATGATCTTGAAATCCGCCAGATGCGCGCCGCCTATTACGGGCTGGTGGCCGAGGTCGACCATCATCTCGGCCGCATCATCGACCATCTCAAGGCGACCGGCGAATATGACCGGACGCTCATCGTCATCACCAGTGACCATGCCGAGATGCTGGGCGAGCACCATGTCTGGGGCAAGGAGATCTATTTCGACCAGGTTTTTCACCTGCCGCTGGTCATCCGTGACCCGCGCCGGGAGGCGGATGGCCAGCGCGGTGCGCAGGTGGATGCCTTCACCGAGGCGGTGGACGTCATGCCGACCATTCTCGACTGGATCGGGCTCCAGCCGCCTCGCACCTGCGATGGGCGCTCGCTGCTGCCCTTCCTGCGCGGGGAGGCGCCGCCCGACTGGCGCGAGGCGGTGTTTTTCGAACACGATTTCCGTACCGTGAAAACGCAGGCCGCCGAGACGGCTTTGGGTATCTCGTCGGACGAATGCAGCTATGCGGCGATCCGCGATGCGCGCTACAAATACGTGCATTTCGCGGCTCTGCCGCCGCTTTTGTTCGATATGGTCGAAGATCCGCACGAGATGCGCAATCTGGCCGACAAGCCTGAAATGGCGGCGACGGTTCTTCACTATGCGCAAAGAATGCTGAGCTGGCGGCTAAGCCATGCCGACCGCACGCTGACCAACATGCAGCTTACCAAGGAAGGCGTCTTTTCCCGGCCATAGACCGGACCAGACCGTCGACCGCCTGACTGTCAGTCCTTGTCACGTCCGAAAGCGGCGCGCAGTTCGTCCTTGGCCTGTTCCAGCACTTTTTTCTGCCTGGCCGGCAGGTTCTTGCCGGCGCGGTTGATGTAGAAATTCAGCATCGACATAGCGGACTGGAAGGGCTCGGCCTTGCGCTTGTCGCTGTGCTCGGCCGACCGCTTCAGGGAACGGGCGATCTCCCTGGGATCGTCGGATTCGAAGATATGTCCTTCCAGATCGAGGGCGTCGCTGTGTTCGGTGACGTCTGCCGACCACTTCTTCTTCGCTGCCACTGCCGTCTCCTTGCGCGAGTTTGCAGGCGAAACGCGAGGGTGGACGAGCCGTTCCAGAATCCGTCGGGCTACAGGTGGGACGTGAGTCCTAGCGGGTAGTCGTCATTGTCGGCATCGCGAAGGGCGGCGAGGCTGCGGTTGTCCAGCACCTCGGCGATCACATGGCGGACCTCCAGCATCATGTGGCGGACCCGGCAGGTCGTCTCGTCGCAATCCTCGCAGCGCTGGTACTGCGTCTGGCTGGCGCAGGGAATGGGCGCCAGCGGCCCATCGAGGACACGGATGACGTGGCCTATTTTGATCTCGGAAGCAGGCCGGGCAAGCCGATAGCCGCCGCCCTTGCCCTTGCGGCTCTGGACGAAGCCGGCGTTGCGCAATTCGCCAAGGATGGCGTCGAGGAATTTTTTGGGGATGTGATTGGCGACGGCGATGTCGTTGACGAAGGCCAATTGTCCGGCGGGCAATGTGGAAAGATGTACCAGGGCCTTCAGGCCGTATTTGCCTTTCTTGGTGAGCATGTCGGAGAGGATTCATCCTTGTCGGCCGCGGGAAATAAAGGCTGTCGGCCGAAAGATAGTCTTAAAGTCGTTGATTTTCCGGCAATTTCCCGAACGATGGAAAAGAAAAGCCCGACCATGGCCGGGCTTTGCTGGTTTCCACGCGGGGTCAGCGCTTGCCGTAGATCTGGTCGAGCAGGGCGCCTTCGGCGAAATGCTCTTTCTTGACCTTTTCCCAGCCGCCGAACACGTCTTCCACGGTGACGAGGCGAACCGGCGGGAATTTGTCCTTGAATTCGGCCGCCACTTTCTCGTCGCGGACGCGCAGGCTGTACTCGGCCTCGATCTTCTGGCCTTCCGGCGTATAGAGGAAATCGAGGTAGCTCTTGGCGAGGTCGCGGGTGCCATTTTCATCGGCGACCTTGTCGACGATAGCGACCGGGAATTCGGCCAGCAGGCTGACCGAAGGGGTGACGGTTTCGTATTTGTCGGTGCCGTATTCCTTGGCAATGCCTTGGGTTTCGGATTCGAAGGTGATCAGCACGTCGCCGATGCCGCGCTCGGCAAAGGTCGTGGTCGAGGCGCGCCCGCCGGTATCGAAGACCGGGACATGCGCGAAGATCTTGCCGACGAATTCCTGCACCTTGGCCGCGTCGCCGTTGAATTTCTCCAGCCCGTAGGCGTAGGCGGCCAGATAGGTGTAGCGCGCGTTTCCGGAGGTCTTCGGGTTGGGGAAGATCACCTGCACGTCGTCGCGGGCGAGATCGTCCCAGTCCTTGATGTTCTTCGGGTTACCGGCGCGCACCAGGAAGGACGGCAGCGAATAGAAGGGCGAGGCGTTATCGGGGAAGCTTTTCTGCCAGTCGGCCGAGACGTAGCCGTTCTTGACCAGGAAATCGATGTCGGGAACCTGGTTGAAGGTGACGACGTCGGCGGGCATGCCTTCGACAATGGCTCGCGCCTGCTTGGAGGTGCCGGCGTGCGACTGGTCGACGGTGACGCCGGGATGTTGGGCGACGAACGCCTTGTTGACGGCGACGAACAGTTCGCGCCCGACATCGTAAGAGGCATTGAGAAGCTTGTCGGCCGACCAGGCCGAGGCGGAGGACAAAAGCAGGCCGGCGACGGCGGTTGCGGCAAGCAAGAGGCGTTTCATAAAGGGCTCCGGTTCCAAATTTGCCCGACCATATAGCCGGGCGCCATCATCGCCCGCGAGGCACGCCGCGCTGCGGAACGATGGAAGGGTAGAAATTCCATCGTTCCATCCATCGATCCGGAGCAATTTATTTCATGTCGGCTGCGTTCAGCCGGCGTTACCGGGGAAAACCTTCCAGCGGCGCGGGCGGAAGGCCACGCGGCTCTTTTGCGCAGCCGGATGGTCGACCGGAAGTTCGATCTCGACACGCTGGCGCTGGCCGCCGATTTCCAGTTCGACGCGCCGCGTGCCGGCGACCCTGCGGCTGGCGGCGACGGTGCCGGCGATGCAGCCCGAGCAGCCGTCGAGCAGTTCCACATCGTGCGGACGGAAGTAGAGCGTTGCCGGCCCTGCCGGCGCACCCTGCGCGGAAAGGCCGATGGTGCGGTCGGCTATCCATAGCTCTCCGTCCTCGACCTTGACCGGCAGGGAACTCGATTCGCCGATGAAGCCAAAGACGAAGGGCGAGTTTGGGGTGTCGTAAACCTCGTCTGCTGTGCCGACCTGTTCGATCTTGCCCTGGCTCATGACCACGACGCGGTCGGCGAGTTCCAGCGCTTCTTCCTGGTCGTGGGTGACAAAGACGGTGGTGTGGCCGGTAGCGTCGTGGATTTCGCGCAGCCAGCGGCGCAGTTCTCGCCGCACCTGCGCGTCGAGCGCACCGAACGGTTCGTCGAGCAGGAGCACCTTCGGCTCGATGGCCATGGCGCGCGCCAGTGCCACGCGCTGCCGCTGGCCACCGGAAAGCTGCGCCGGGTAGCGCTTTTCGAGGCCCGACAGTTGCACCAGATCGAGCAATTCGGAGGCACGGCGGCGGATTTCGGCTGCCGGTGGGCGCGTGGCGCCGGGGCGCACCTTGAGGCCGAAGCCGACATTGTCGGCAACCGTCATGTGCCGAAACAGCGCGTAATGCTGGAAGACGAAGCCGACATTACGCTCGCGGATGGTGCGCTCGGAAGCGTCCTCCTCGCCGAAGAATATCTTGCCGACCGTCGGCTGTTCGAGGCCGGCGATCAACCTGAGCAGTGTGGTCTTGCCCGAACCCGAGGGGCCGAGCAGCGCTATCAGCTCGCCCGACCTGATATCGAGCGAGACGTCGTGCAGGGCGGCGAACGTATCGAATTCCTTGCGCACATTGGCAACGCGAACTTCCATGAAACAAACCCTCAGTGTCCGCGCGTCGCGGCGATTTCGGCGCCGTAGCGCATTTCAAGTACGGTTTTCAGCGCCAGCGTCACCAGCGCCAGACCGGCCAGCAACGAGGCGACGGCGAAGGCGCCGGCGGCGTTATAGTCGTTGTAGAGGATTTCGACATGCAGCGGCATGGTGTTGGTCTGGCCGCGTATGTGGCCCGAAACCACCGACACCGCACCGAATTCGCCCATGGCGCGCGCGTTGCACAGAAGCACGCCGTAGAGCAGGCCCCACTTGATGTTGGGCAGCGTGACATACCAGAACGTCTGCCAGCCGTTTGCGCCGAGCGAGATCGCGGCTTCCTCGTCCTTGGTGCCTTGTTCCTGCATCAGCGGGATCAGTTCGCGCGCGACAAAGGGGAAGGTGACGAAGACGGTCGCCAGAACGATGCCGGGCACGGCAAACAGGATAGTGATGCCGTGCGCCTTCAGCCACGGCCCGAGCAGGCTCTGCGCGCCGAACAACAGCACGTAGACCAGGCCGGAAATGACCGGCGAGACGGAAAACGGCAGGTCGACCAGCGTGGTCAGGAAGGCCTTGCCCTTGAACTCGAACTTGGCGATGGCCCAGGCCATGCAAACACCGAAGACGAGGTTCAGCGGCACCGCGATGACGGCCACAAGCAGCGTGAGACGAATAGCGGAAACCGTATCGGGTTCGGCCAGCGTCGACAGGAAGAAATCCAGCCCCTTGCTGGATGCCTGGATGAACACCAAAACCAGCGGCAAGACGAGGAACACGCCGAGGAAGACGAACGCGACCGCCATCAGCGCGTAGCGGGCAGGGCGCGCCTCGGTGATGCCGGAGGCGCTTTCATGGGTGTTATCGGCGGCGAACAGTACGGGATCAGCCATAGCGCTTGCGGCTCCATGTCTGGAGGAGGTTGACGACGAGCAGCATGGCGAACGAGATGATCAGCATGATCGCCGCGATCGCGGTTGCGGCCGGATAGTTGAACTCCTCCAGCCGGATGATGATCAGAAGCGGCGTGATCTCGGAAACATTGGGCAAATTGCCGGCGATGAAGATGACCGAGCCGTATTCGCCGACGCCGCGAGCGAAGGCGAGTGCGAAACCGGTCAGGATAGCGGGGGTGAGCCCCGGCGCCAGCACGCGGGTGATGGTCTGGAAGCGGGTGGCGCCAAGCGTCGCGGCAGCCTCTTCGACCTCGCGGTCGATCTCTTCCATGATGGGCTGCACGGTGCGCACCACGAAAGGCAGGCCGATGAACACCAGCGCCACGACGATGCCGAGCGGCGTGTAGGCGACCTTGATGCCGAGCACGGAAAGCGGTGCGCCCAGCCAGCCGTTCGGCGCGTAGAGCGTGGTGAGCGCGATGCCGGCCACGGCCGTCGGCAGGGCGAAGGGCAGGTCGACCATGGCGTCGATGATGCGGCGGCCAGGAAACCGGTAGCGCACCAGCACCCACGCGACCAGCGTGCCGAAGACGACGTTGACGATGGCGGCGATCAGCGCCGTGCCAAAGCTGATCTTGAGCGAGTTCAAGGTGCGTTCATCGCTGGCGATGGCCCAGAAATCGGCCCAGCCGAGGGCGGCCGAGCGCCATGCCAACCCCGACAAGGGGATGAGGATGATGAGCGTGAGGTAGGCAAGCGAGAGGCCGAGCGTCAATCCGAAACCCGGAATGACGCTCGGCTTTCTGAACCGCCACCCCGCTTGGGCGGGAATCGTGGTCATGTCGTCCTTGTCGTGTTCTGATCCGTCATGGTCGGCCTATTGGGCCGGCTTGTAGATTTGGTCGAATATCCCACCGTCGCCGAAATGGTAAGGCTGCGCCTTCTTCCAGCCACCGAAAAGCGGGTCGTCGATGGTGATGAGCTTGATATCCTTTTCCCAGGCGAGGTCGGCCGGATCGACGAGTTTGGGCTCGTAGGGCCTGTAATGGTTTTTGGCAATCAGCGTCTGGGCTTCCTTGGAATACAGGTATTTCAGGTACGCTTCGGCGACCTTGCGGGTGCCCTTGGCGTCGACGTTGGCGTCGACCACGGCGACGGGCGGCTCGGCAAGGATGGACGAGGAGGGATAGACGATGTCGAAATTGTCCGCGCCGAACTCATCGAGGGCAAGGAAGGCCTCGTTTTCCCAGGCGAGCAGCACGTCGCCCAGCCCCTTTTGCGCGAAAGTGACGGTCGAGCCGCGTGCGCCGGTGTCGAGCACTGGCACGTTGGCGTAGAGCTTGCCGATGAATTCCTTGTTTTTGGCCTCGTCGCCGCCGTCTTGCGCGTTGGCGTAGGCCCAGGCGGCAAGGTAGTTCCAGCGCGCGCCGCCGGAAGTCTTCGGGTTGGGCGTGATGACCTGGACGCCATCCCTGATCAGGTCGTTCCAGTCATGGATGCCCTTCGGGTTGCCCTTGCGGACGAGGAAGATGATGGTCGAGGTGTAAGGAGCCGAATTGTTCTCGAACTTTTTGCGCCAGTCCGGGCCGATCTTCTTCGACTTGTCGACGATGGCGTTGATGTCGCTTTCCAGCGCCAGCGTCACCACATCGGCATCCAGCCCGTCGATCACGGCGCGGGCCTGCGCGCCGGAACCGCCATGCGATTGCTGGATGGTCACGGTCTCCCCGGTCTCGGCCTTCCAGTGGGCGGCGAAGGCCTCGTCATAGGCCTTGTAGAGTTCGCGTGTCGGGTCGTAGGACACGTTCAGGATGGTGGTATCGGCGAAGGCAAAGCCGAGCGTGCCGAACTGGACGGAAGAGGCAACCAGTGCGGCAAGCAACGTGTTGAAGCGAGGAGTATTGAAACCGCGCAGCGTCTTGAAATGAGGTTTGGTCATTTTTCGGACTCCGTTGAGGACGGCATAACTCTACTGATTTGATAGAGATTGGATGCGTGCTGTCGTTGCGTTTTCTCCCGTCTTTCAGCAAATTTTCCGATGCTTCCTGGCCCTGCCGGGGAAAATCGTGCTCATGGGCGGCAGCCGGTTTCGCATTGGCCGCGCATCTGAAGCGGCATGGCGAGGACCGAAAAACCGTTCGAAGATACGGGAACGCCGCCGCCTGTTTCGAGGTGGAATCGGAAAAGGCCAGCCGGCAGAATCGCTTGGCGGGATTTACTCGACGAACACTTTCACGCTCGCCGCGCGGCCGGCAGCGTCGATGACGGTCAGCGTCGAATAGCCGGCGCC
>JBARYG010000185.1:0-6650 GCA_049647745.1 Mesorhizobium sp. | reverse complement strand
GCCTTTATCGCATGCGAGCGCGTCCCGTCCGGCGTGATGATCAGGCCGCTGAAGGACAGCCTGTCGCCGTCGATCGTCGCATAGCCGGCAATCGGCGTGCGGCACGATCCGTCCAGAGCGGCGAGGAAAGCGCGCTCGCAGGCCAGCGCCTGTCCGGTCGGTTGATGATCGATGGCGACCAGCATTTCTTTCACAGCCAGGTCGCCGATGCGGCTTTCGATGCAGATGGCGCCCTGCCCCGGCGCCGGCGGAAAATCCTCAAGCGTCATCAGGTCCGTTGCGATATCTTCCAGTCCCAGCCGCTTCAGCCCGGCCAGCGCCAGGATGGTGCCGTCGGCAACACCCTCGTCCAGCTTGCGCAGCCTGGTCTGCACATTGCCGCGAAACAGCACCACGTCGAGATCGGGCCGCATACGGCGGATCAGCGCCTGCCGCCGCAGCGACGACGAGCCGACCCGCGCGCCGTGCGGCAGTTCGGCGATGGATCTGGCCGCCTTGCCGATGAAGGCGTCACGCGCATCCTCGCGCGGCAGGAAGGCAGAGAGCTCAAGCCCGTCAGGCAGTTGCGTCGGCATGTCCTTGGATGAATGCACGGCGATGTCGATGCGGCCGTCGTACAGCGCGTCTTCCAGCTCCTTGGTGAACAGCCCCTTGCCGCCGGCATCGGTCAGCGACTTGTCCTGGATGCGGTCACCGCTGGTGGTCAGCGGCACGATCTCGAAGGCTTCTTCCGGCAAGCCGTGCGCAGCCATCAGCCGCGCCCGCGTCTCATGCGCCTGCGCCATCGCCAGCACGCTGGCGCGAGTCCCGATCTTCAATGGTGTTTGCATGGCGTTCGGTCCGTGATAACCCCCGGCTGTCAGGGCACGCCCTTCCTAACGGGGATCGCATGCCCATACAATCTTGAAGGCCAGCGACCAATTGATCCGCGTTCTGGGCATAGAGACGAGTTGCGACGAGACGGCGGCCAGCGTCGTCGCGCTCGACGACGATTCGGCGCAGGAAATCCTGTCGCCCCGGATCCTGTCTAACGTCGTGTTCAGCCAGATCGAGGAGCATGCGGCCTTCGGCGGCGTCGTGCCCGAAATCGCGGCACGCGCCCATGTCGAGGCGCTGGACGGCATCATCGAGGCGGCGCTCGCCGATTCCGCCACCACGCTCGATGAAATCGACGCCGTCGCCGCCACAGCCGGCCCCGGTCTTGTCGGCGGGCTGATCGTCGGATTGATGACCGCCAAGGCCATCGCCGCCGCCGCCGGCAAAAAACTGATCGCCGTCAACCACCTCGAAGGCCACGCGCTAACGGCGCGGCTGACCGATGGCGTATCCTTTCCGTACCTGCTTTTGCTGGTTTCGGGCGGGCATACCCAGATCCTCGCCGTTCGCGGCGTCGGCGATTACCAGCGCTGGGCGACGACCATCGACGATGCGCTCGGCGAGGCCTTCGACAAGACGGCGAAAATGCTCTGCCTGCCCTATCCCGGCGGCCCCAATGTCGAAAAGGCGGCGCAAAAGGGCGATGCCGGCCGCTTCGCTTTCCCGCGCCCGATGAAGGGTTCCGCCCAGCCCGACTTCTCCTTCTCCGGCCTGAAAACCGCCGTGCGCCAGGCGGCGAGCGCCATCGCGCCGCTCAGCGAACAGGACGTCGCCGACATCTGCGCCTCCTTCCAGGCGGCGGTGACGGATGCGCTGAGCGACCGCGTCGTTCGCGCCCTGAACCGGTTTCGCGAGACGTTTCCCGACGAAAAAAGCCCTACTCTGGTGGTCGCCGGCGGCGTCGCCGCCAACCGTTCGATCAAGTCGGCGCTGGAAAGCCTGTGCGCCAAGCACGGCTTTGCCTTCACGGCCCCCCCGCTGAAACTGTGCTCCGACAATGCCGCGATGATCGCCTGGGCCGGGATCGAGCGGCTGCGTGCCGGCAACGTGGAAGAAAACGCCTTCGACTTCGTGCCGCGCTCGCGCTGGCCGCTGGACAGCGTCTCGGAACCGATGATCGGCTCGGGCCGGCGCGGAGCCAAGGCATGAGCAAGGCGGCGAAGTGGCAGGTCTGCGTGCTGGGCGGCGGCGCATGGGGCACGGCGCTGGCGTTGGCCATGCTGCGCGCCGGCCATGGCGTACGGCTGTGGGCGCGCGAAGAAAAGACGGTCACTGCCATCAACCGGCATGAAAACCCGGCCTACTTGCCCGGTATCGCGCTCGATCCCGGCATTAAGGCGACGAGCGACATGGCGGCAGCCCTTGCCGGTGCCGATTGCGTGCTGGCGGTGACGCCGGCGCAAGCGCTGCGCAGCGTGCTGGCGGCGACACGGGGCCACATGCCGCAAAACAGTCCGCTGGTGCTGTGCGCCAAGGGCATCGAGCGCGAAACCGGCGCGCTTTTGTCGGCCATCGCCGCCGAGGCCTTGCCGAACAACCCGATTGCCGCACTTTCCGGCCCGAGCTTCGCCGCCGATGTCGCCAAAGGCCTGCCGACTGCGGTGGTGGTGGCCGCCCGCGACGAGGCGCTGGCAAGCGACCTTGCCGCGCATTTCTCGGCCAGGAACCTGCGCTGCTATTCCAGCGACGATCTGGTCGGCGTCGAGATCGGCGGCGCGCTGAAGAACGTCTTCGCCATTGCCGCCGGTGCGGTGACGGGTGCCGGCCTCGGTGCCAGCGCGCAGGCAGCCATGGTAACGCGCGGCTTTGTCGAGCTGCGCCGCATCGGTGCTGCCTTCGGCGCGAAACCCGAAACGCTGATGGGCCTTTCCGGGCTGGGCGACCTGCTGCTTACCTGTTCGTCTACGCAATCGCGCAATTTCGCCTACGGGCTGGCGCTGGGGCGCGGCGAGGCGCTTGCCGGCCGGCCTCTGGCCGAAGGCGTGCCGACGGCGGCGATTGCCGCGCGCATCGCCGCCGAACGCGGCATCGACGCGCCGATCATTTCCGCCGTCGCCGCCATTCTCGACGGCACGCTCACCATCAGCGAAGCGGTATCGGCGCTGATGACGCGGCCGCTGAAAACCGAAACCGACGCATAGAATTCGAAAGGACTAAAAATGCTGTTTGCCCTGATCTGCACCGACAAGCCCGGAAAATCGCAGTTGCGTGCCGATACGCGGCCGGACCATCTGGCCCATCTGCAAAGCTTGAACGAAGCGAAGAAGCTCGCTTTCGCCGGTCCGTTCGTCGATGCCGAGGGCAAGTCCAACGGCAGCATGGTCGTTGTCGAAGCCCCTGACATGGAAGCGGCCAGAGTGCTTGCCGACGCCGACCCCTATGCCAAGGCAGGGCTCTTCGCCAATGTAGAAATCCGGCAATGGAGCTGGAGCATCAACAACCCGGCGAACGACTGAAGGCGAACGGTGGCGGGGGATCGAGAAGAATGAATTACTGGCTGTTCAAGTCCGAGCCGTTCAAGTTCTCCTTCGAGATGCTGAAGGCGACCGGCAAGAAGGGCACGCAGTGGGACGGCGTGCGCAATTATCTGGCGCGCAACAACATGCGCGCCATGCAGATCGGCGATCTCGGCTTCTTCTACCACTCCAACGAGGGGCTTGAGGTCGTCGGCATCGCCGAAGTCTGCGCGCTCGCCCACCACGACACCACGACCGATGACCCGCGCTGGGAATGCGTTGATATCCGTGCCGTGCGCGACGTGCCGCGCCCGGTGACGCTGGTCGAGGTGAAGGCAAATCCGAAACTGGCCAAAATGGCGCTGGTCACGTCGATGCGGCTTTCCGTGCAGCCGGTGTTGCCGGACGAGTGGCGGGAAGTCTGCCGCATGGCGGGCCTCGACCCCGCCCCCGGCCTCGATCCCGCTCCTTGACGCGGCTTTCGCCGGCTGCCGCGGAAAAATTCGTCGCGGACAACACCGCGCTGATGGCGCCGCCGCATGTGCCGGAAATTTTTCTGCATCTGGCCGACGAAGCGCACGACCTGTGGCAGCGCACGGAAGAGCAACTGGCCGAGATCGGCCTGCCACCGCCGTTCTGGGCTTTTGCGTGGGCCGGCGGACAGGGGCTTGCCCGCTACGTTCTCGATCATCCGGAAAAGGTTCGGGGTCGAAACGTTCTTGATTTCGCTTCGGGTTCCGGCCTTGTCGCGATAGCGGCGGCGCTGGCCGGAGCAGCGAGCGTGATCGCCGCCGATATCGACCCGTTCTGCGCCACCGCCATCCGGCTGAATGCCAGGGCCAACAGCGTCGGGGTAGAGTTTTCAGGTGGGGACCTGATCGGCACCGACATGGGCTGGGACGTCGTGCTGGCGGGCGACGTTTTCTACGACGCCGGCTTCGTGCACCGGCTGATTCCGTGGTTCGAAAGCCTGGCCGCGCGTGGCGCAAAAATCCTCGTCGGCGATCCCGGCCGCGCCTATCTGCCGAAATCCGGACTGGAAAAACTGGCGGTCTATCAAGTGCCGGTAACGCGCGCGCTGGAGGACGCTGAGGTGAAGCGCACGACGGTTTGGCGCTTCGGCTGACGACAGCCGCCGGTCAGGTCTGCGTCTTTGCCGCTTCGGCCAGAATCCAGTCGCGGAAGGCGGCGATGCGCAGGTCGTCGGCGGCGCTCTGCGGGTAGACGAGGAAATAGGCGAATTCCGGCGCGAGCCTGAGGCTGAGTTCGAGCGGCCGCACCAGACGGCCTTCCGCCAGGTCGCCGGCAACCATGGCGAATTCCGCCAGCACGACGGCGCTGCCTTCGAGTGCCGCCTGCACCAGTTCGGAGGAGGTGCCGAAGACGACGGTACGGCTGTCGTCGAAATCGTCAACGCCGGCGGCGGTCATCCACATGCGCCAGTTCGGCCAGACGATACCCTGACGCTCCCATTCGATATGCGCCAGCGTATGACGGAGAAGGTCGCGTGGCTCACTGATCGGCGGACCTGACCGGAGCAGCGTCGGGCTGCATACGGGACCGATCATGTTGTCGAACAGCCGGTGCGCGGCAAGACCGGCATACTTGCCGCCGCCGAAACGGACACCGACATCGACGTCGTCCTGCTCGAAGTCGCGCAGATCGGACGAGATATCGAAGCGCAATTCGATGTCGGAGTGGGCCTCGCGGAAGGATTCGACCCGCCGCATCAGCCATTTTGCGGCGAACTGCGCGTCGGCGCTGACCCTGAGTTGGCTCGCGCCGCGCTCCATCCTGCGGGCTCGTGTGACTGCCCGGCCGAGCACGTCGAGCGCCTCGGCCGAGGCTTCCAGTACGAGTTCGCCCGCTTTCGTCGGCCGGATCGAACGGCTGGTGCGGGTGAACAGGACCAGCCCGATCTGGTCCTCGATTTCCTTGATCTGGTAGCTGACCGCCGCTGGCGTCAGCCCGAGTTCGTCCGCCGCTCGGGTGAAATTGAGGTGGCGGCCTGCCGCCTCCAGCGTTCTCAGCGCGCGTGTTCCGGGTATCGGATGCATTTTCAATCCTCAAGGAAAACTTGATGATCTAACAAGAACTACTCGTTTCTCTCTTTTCCTTCAATGGCTCATTGTTCGTTCCATCAAGAAACAGAAAGCCGGGTTTGATGCCGGGCATGAAAGGAACAAAACCATGACCAGTTACATCCTGACCCGTCCGGTCCCGTTCTGGAAAAGGCTGCTCAATGTTCTCGTCGATCGCCAGCCCGCCGCCGGAAACGCTCCTGCGCTGCCGATCCAGGAGATCGAAGGGTTGAGCGACAGCCTTCTCGAGGACATCGGCATCAATCCGCGCAGCGTGCCTCGCCCCTCACAGGAGCAAGCGGTCAGCCTCGGACTCACCGAGCGCGGCTGGGTATCGCCAAGGCATATCTACCGGCGCTGAGGTTCAGCGCACCACCTTCACGATCGTCCGGTTCGACAGAAGCGGCAGCAGGCGTGCCATGGTGCGCCTGCTCACCGCCACGCAGCCCAGCGTCGGCGTGAAACCCGGTCGCGCCAGATGGAAGAAAATGGCGCTGCCGCGCCCGCGCATGCGCGGCGAAATGTTCCAGTCGAGCACCAGGCAGGCGTCGTAGAGCCGGTCGTCGCGCTTCATGCGCTCATGGCTGGCGCCGTAGGGGATTTTAACCGGCCGGTTGTAGTTGCGGTCTTCCGGCACCTCGCACCAGCCGAGGTCGGCGCCGATCGGCGTCATCGCCAGCCCTGTCCGCCGCGCGCCGGAAAAATGATCGTCGCGAAAATACCCTTTCAGGATCCGCATGGCCGCCAGCGGCGTCGCGCCGTCGCCTTCCCGCTTGTTGGCGGAGATTCCGCCCCGCCCCAAAGCGCACGGAAACACCAGCTTTCCTGCCTGTAAAAGCCCCTGAGTCGGGTGGCCGGGCCGCGCCCGCACGGTGAGTGCGAGAAGACCTTTTGGCAAAATTGCGCCGGCTGCATTGCAATGACGTTTTTTGAGGTATGATTGCGCCACGGAACAAATCACTGTGATGGGCTGTTTTGTTCATCAGCTTCCGCATAAACGGGCAGCGGTCAATTGAAATTCATTTCAAAACAACGGATTGATCCATGACTTCACGCATCATTCTGATCGTCGACGATGACGAGGACCTGCGCGCGACACTGGTCGAGCAATTGTCGCTTTACGAGGAATTCGACGTGCTTCAGGAAGCGACCGCCGCCAAGGGCGTCGGCGCGGCGAGGGCCGGGCTGGTCGATCTGCTCATCATGGATGTCGGCCTGCCCGACATGGACGGCCGCG
>JBARYG010000184.1:0-3183 GCA_049647745.1 Mesorhizobium sp. | reverse complement strand
GGGCCAGATCGCGGCGCAAGGCGTCGCCGTCGACCAGGTCATCGAGCTTCAGGGGTACTTTCGCCATAGAGCCGCGGACTTACCGTTCGGGAATCGCCGTTTCGGCCGCGTCTATAGCCTGTTTTGAAGGCGGTGGGTATGGGGAACGCGGCCCGCCCGGGTGCATCCAGCGACGGAGGTGACGACGGCGTGGCCTATGCCGCTACGGTGGCGGTTCCGGCGCGATCGAAGACGACGCGATTGCGGCCGAGACGCTTGGCTTCATAAAGGCTGTGGTCGGCTTCGCGAAGCGTTTCGGTAATGGCGGCGTGCCGGTGCTCAAGTGCTGCCCCGCCTATGCTGACGGTCAGGCCCGGCAGATGCGATTCCTCGGCCTGCCACGGGATGCACTGCACCTGCCGCCGGATCAGTTCGGCCATCTGGGCCGCTTCGCGCGCGCCGACGGAAACCAGCAATATGCCGAATTCCTCGCCGCCGATGCGGCCGACGACATCCTTCGGGCGCACCGCATAGCGCAGCGCCTTGGCGATCTTCATCAGCGCTTCGTCGCCCTTGGCATGGCCGTAACGATCGTTGATGCGCTTGAAGTGATCGGCATCGACGATCAGCAGATAATGCCCTTCGTTGCGCTCGCGATAAGGCTCAACCGCACGCAGGAACCCCTCGCGATTGAGCAGGCCGGTCATCTGGTCGTGGCTGGCCATGAACGCCAGGCGATCATGCGCCTTGCACATGTCCTGATGCGCCCGCTCCAGCCGTTCATGCGCGCTTTGGAGCTTCTCGGCCTGCGTGAAGATATAGATCCCGATCGGCGTGCCGACGACGACGGGAATCGCCACACATTCGATCCAGCTCAGCCAGTCGATCTCCATGCCCAGCGCCCAGCGCGCGGAAAACGAAATCGCGAACGTCGCCACCACCGCCGGGATGATGACGAGCAAGGTCCGGCCCAATATGCGTTGCGTGCGCTGATCCATGTGCGCGACCATAGGGGCGCACCATGAAGCAGCGTTTAGCGGATCACGTAAGATTTTAACGATTCGGCGAAAAGCGCTCCGGTGTATTTCCCCTCCCGGCGGCCATGTTCTTTGCCCCTTGACCTTCCAGTTGCTGGAAGCGCTATCTCTGAACCAACGTTGAAATTCCAATACTTTTTTCGAGGCCTCTCCATGGCGAATCACGATCACCACAAGCATGAACATCATGGGCACGACCATCACGCGCACGGTGCCGGCGGTTCATGCTGCTCAGCACACGGCGCCGCCCCTGCCGGCGAAGCCGTCATCCGCGATCCGGTGTGCGGCATGACCGTCGACCCGGCGGCCGGCAAGCCCGGCGCCGAACATGAAGGGCGCCTGTTCCATTTCGGCTCGGAAAGCTGCCGGACGAAGTTCGCCGCGCATCCGCAAGACTACCTGACCGCGAAAGACCCGGTCTGCGGCATGAATGTCGACCGCGCCAGCGCCAGGCACTTCCTCAGGCATGAGGGCGAAAAATTCTACTTCTGCTCGGAAAACTGCCTGAAAAAATTCGAGGCCGACCCGGAAAAGTACCTGGGCGAGCGGCCTGAGCCGGCGCCAATGCCGAAAGGCACGCAATATACCTGCCCGATGCATCCCGAAATCATCCGCGACAAGCCCGGCGACTGCCCGATCTGCGGCATGGCGCTGGAGCCGATGGGGGTGCCGACCGGCGAGGAGGGTCCGAACCCCGAACTGGTCGATTTCTCGCGCCGCTTCTGGGTAAGCGCGCTTTTGTCGGTGCCGCTCTTGCTGCTCACCATGGGGCCGATGGTCGGCCTGCCGTTCCTGCGTACGTGGCTCAGCGAACCTGCGGCGGTCTGGGTCGAGTTCGCACTGGCGACCCCGGTGGTGCTATGGGCGGCGCTGCCCTTCTTCAAGCGCGGCTGGGCCTCGATTCTCAACCGCAGCCCCAACATGTGGACGCTGATTTCGCTCGGCGTCGGCGCCGCTTATCTCTACAGCGTCGTCGCGACGCTGTTTCCGGGTATTTTCCCGCATGCGTTCCGTGGCCATGGCGGCACGGTGCCGGTCTATTTCGAGGCCGCTGCCGTCATCATCGCGCTGGTCTTTCTCGGCCAGGTGCTGGAACTGCGCGCCCGCGAAAAGACCGGTTCGGCGATCCGCGCGCTGCTCGATCTCGCCCCGAAAACCGCTCGCCGCATCGCGGCTGACGGCAGCGAAAGCGACGTGCCGCTCGACAGCGTGCAGAAGGGCGAGCTGCTGCGCATCCGGCCCGGCGAGGCGGTCCCCGTCGACGGCACCGTCGAGGACGGACGCTCGTCCATCGACGAATCCATGATTACCGGCGAGCCGCTGCCGGTCGAGAAGGTGCCGGGCGATGCGCTCACCGGCGGGACACTGAACCGCAACGGCACGCTGGTCATGCGCGCGGAACGCGTCGGCTCCGAAACGACCCTTTCGCGCATCGTCGAGTTGGTCGCCAAGGCGCAGCGCAGCCGTGCGCCGATCCAGGGGCTGGCCGACCGCGTTTCCTTCTATTTCGTACCCGCCGTGGTGCTGGTCGCCATCGTCGCCTTCATCGCCTGGTCTCTGTTCGGGCCAGAGCCGAGCCTGGTCTACGCCATCGTCTCGGCGGTGTCGGTGCTGATCATCGCCTGCCCCTGCGCGCTCGGGCTGGCGACGCCGATGTCGATCATGACCGCCACCGGGCGCGGCGCGCAGGCCGGCGTGCTGATCAAGGAAGCGGCCGCGCTCGAACGGTTTGCCGCCGTCGACACGCTGATCGTCGACAAGACCGGGACGCTGACCGAAGGCCGGCCGACGCTGACCGACGTGGTCGCCGCCGAAGGTTTTTCGGAGAACGACCTGCTGGCGCTCGCCGCCAGCCTCGAAAAAGGTTCGGAGCATCCGCTGGCCGAAGCCATCGTCGAGGGCGCCAGGGCGCGCGGCGCGGCGCTGAGCGAGGCGAGCGCCTTCGAGGCCATCACCGGCAAGGGTGTTTCGGGCACGATATCGGGCCGCAAGGTAGCGCTCGGCAACGCCGCGATGATGGCCGATCTCGGTGTCGATTTCTCGCGCCTTTCCGAACGCGCCGAAGCCTTGCAGGGCGAGGGCAGGACGGCGATGTTCGTGGCCGCCGACGGCAAGGCGGCCGGTCTGGTCGCCGTCGCCGACCCGGTCAAGGCGACCACGGCCGGGG
>JBARYG010000183.1:0-36345 GCA_049647745.1 Mesorhizobium sp. | reverse complement strand
CGCCAACCTTGTCGATCGCCTGCTGCACGGATTGGGGGATGGACGACATGCTTGCAATTCCTCCGAATGAACTTTCGTGATCGGGCACAGCCAGACCCTCCCCGCGCCTCATCGGCGCAAGGCGAAGCCGGCGGGGTGCCCGCCATGGGGGACGAAATCAGCGGCGGCGGGGCTTTTCTGGCCCTGCCGGGCGGCGGATCATTTTGCCGAGCCGTGCCAGGGAATGAGGTATTTCCTCATGCCGACAACGACCGCGTAGAATATGAACCCAAGGATAGAGAGGTGCATGATGACGGCGAACAGCGCCGTTGTGTTATACGAATTCATCTCCTTGACCGCGAGATTTCCCAGGCCGACGCTGCCGCCGAGATATTCGCCGACCACCGCGCCAATGATCGAAAGAACGACGCCCACTTCCATGCCGGTCAGGATGTACGGAAGCGAACTCGGAAAATCGAGATTGACGAGGCGCTGGACGCGGGTGGCGTTAAGGCTCGCCATCACCTCGCCATGACCCCGATCCACGGATTTGATACCGAGCAGGGTGTTGAGCAGGATCGGGAAGAAAGCGAGCACCGTCGCGATCACGACCTTGGAGGTTATGCCGAAACCGAACCAAACCACGAAAAGCGGCACCAGCGCCACCTTGGGGACGACCTGCGTCGCGATCACGAAGGGGTTCAGCATCTTCTCCAGACGTGGCATCTTGCCCAGGATGAAACCGAGCCCGACACCGAGCAGGCTGGCGAAGACGAAGCCGAGCAGGGTTTCCCATGCCGTCACCCCGGTATGATACCAGACATTGGGGTCCACCAGGAATTCAAGCCACTTCATCACCACTTCGGACGGCGGTGGCAGCACCAGCTTGCTTACCTGCAAGAGGCGCACATAGGCTTCCCAGCTCCCAAGAAATACGAGCAGGATGATCAGGCTTCCTACCCACGCCGGAAAAGTGCCTGCGTCGCCCTTGTAAGCGGAATTGGTTTCCGTTGTCATTGGCTGAAACGCCCCAGCTTTTCGTTTTCTCGCACGTCTTTACCCCGAAACGGCCCCCTTCTGGGGAGCCATTGCCCTAGTGTTCAAGTTTGCCGCGCAGTTCGGCGACGATGGCCTGGAATTCCGGCGTTCCGTGAATGCCGGGGTCGCGTGGCCGCGCGAAAGGAACGTCGATGACTTCCTGCACCCTGCCCGGACGCGGCGACAGCAGGACGATCCTGTTGGCGAGAAACACCGCTTCCCCGATCGAATGCGTCACCAGAACGATGGTCTTTCGCGTTTCCATCCAGATGCGCTGCAGTTCCAGGTTCATGGTATCGCGCGTCATGGCGTCGAGCGCGCCGAACGGCTCGTCCATCAAAAGGATACCGGGATCGTAGCTGAGGGCGCGGGCAATGGCCGCGCGCTGGCGCATGCCGCCGGAAAGCTCGCGCGGAAGGCGCTTTTCAAAGCCGAGGATGCCGACCAGTTCGCAAAGTTCCCTCGCTTTGTTCAGGCGCGCTGCCTTCGCGACTCCCCTCAGCTTGAGGGGCAGGGCGATATTGTCCTCTATCGTCAGCCAGGGGAAAAGGTTCGCGTCCTGAAACACCATCCCCAACTGGGACAGCGCCTGGACGTTGCGCCTGTTGTTGGCCCACAAATTCGCGCCGCCGACTTCGATATTGCCCGACGTCGGCGGTTCCAGGCCGGCGATCAGGCGCAGCATCGTCGTCTTGCCGCAGCCCGACGGGCCGAGCAGGATGGTCATCTCCTCGCCGACGATGTCCAGCGTCGTCGGCGTCAGTGCCTGAACGCCGACGCCGGGCGCGCCAAACCGCTTTTCCGCAGCCTTGAGCGCTATGGAATTCCTGGCGTTGCCACCGGCGAAAGCCGCCTCACCTGTCACTTCGTCGCCTCGTCGAGAAATTCATTGCTATAGAGGCTGGTGACATCGTCGACCTTCGCTATGCCTGCGGAATTGACCAGTTTCGCCGCCCCTTCGAAGACGGAAGGCACATTGCGCATGACGTTTTCCCTGCCCTGCTCCAGCGTCAGTTCGTTATAGGCCTTTATCGCCTTGAGGCGGAAATCGCGGCTCTCGTTGGCGACGATATCGAACTTGGCGACCACGCGGTCGAGGATGGGGGCCGGATCGGAATCGATGATCTCCAGCGCCGAATTGCGCATGGCGCGCACGAACTTGACCACCGTTTCGTGATTGTCCTTGGCGAACTTGTCGGTGGTAACGATGACGCCGCCCGGCAGCGGCGCATATTTCGACGTGCTCCACACCTCGATCGGCTCGCCCTGTGTCTGCAGCAGAAGCGACGTCTCGACGGTAGCGAGGAAGGCATCGACGCGACCTGCCTTGAGGACCTCGACATTGCCGGCATTGGAGCCGATGGCTTGGCGGGGAACGTCGGCGACAGGAATATTGGCGCTGGCCAGCAGCAGGTTGAGGATATTTTCCTGACCGCCGCCCATGGATGCCACGCCGACGGTCTTCCCGCGCAGATCGGCGGGCGTCATGATGGGATCGGCCTTGCGGCTGACCAAGCTGAAGATGCCGCCCTGAAGGCTGGTGGCCACCGACAGGAGCCTGGTGTCCTGCGCCCCGGAGGCCTTGAGCAGATCGAGAAGGCCGATACGCGTGACAGTGGCTTGGCCAGCTATCACCTGCTGGATGCCGACCGCCGTGCCGCGCGCATTGTTGATCTCGACGTCGAGGCCTTCCTTTTCAAAATGCCCGCCGACGACGGCGTTCATCTCATGGATATATTCCAGCGCCAGATCGAACGGCTCCATGAAGAGCAGTTTGGTCGGGGACTGAGCGAAGACCGGAATACCGCTGGTAACCAGCAGTGAGCCGCCCGCAAGTGCGCCTTCCAGGAATGTCCGGCGAGAAATCTTTCCGAATTTCTTTTCCATATGCTCCTCCTCCATTGTTGGCGGCTTTAGACCGCGTATCGACGAAACCAGGGGTCGTGCTTTTCCATACGGATGGCTTCGACATATTCCCGATTGATCTGCATGATGATCTGGGCCGCCGGCTCGATCTTGCGAATGGCCCCGACGCCCTGCCCGGCGGACCAGATGTCCTTCCAGGCCTTGGGTTGCTTCTCGGCGTAGTTAAGGTCGAACTTCTTGCGAACTTCAAGGTTGTCGGGGTCGATGCCGACGGCTTCGAGGCTGGGGCGCAATTTATGGGCCCAGCCGCCAGTGATCGCATTGGTCAAAACGAGGTCCTTGGCGCGGCATTCGGTCACCATCGCCTTGTAGCGCGGGTCGGCATTGCTCTCCTCGGAGGCGATGAAGCGGGTGCCGACATAGACGAGATCGGCGCCCATGATCTGGGCCGAGCGCACGGCGCTGCCATTGCCGATGGCGCCGCCGATGACGAGGATGCCGTCAAAGAACTCGCGAACCGCTTCGACGAAGGCCGGTGCCGCGAGCTGCCCTGTATGCCCGCCCGCGCCCGAGCAGATCAGGACCAGGCCGTCGGCCCCCGCCTGCGCGGCCTTCATGGCATATTCGGGCGTATTGACGTCGGCGAAGACAAGGCCGCCGTAGGAATGAACCGCTTCGATGGCCGGCTTCGGGCTACCCAACGCGGTGATGACGAGGGGCGCCTTGTACTTGACGCAAAGTTCGAGGTCGTCCTTGAGCCGCTGGTTGGTGCTGTGGGTGATGAGGCTGAGCGCCCACGGAGCCACACGGGCGCCCGAAAGGCGCGCCGCCTCCAGATCCGAGGTCAATTGATCGAGCCAGCCGTCGAGGATCTCGGGCGTCCGGGCATTGACGGTCGGGATCGAACCGATGACGCCGTTCTTGCAGGCTTCCGTTACCAGGTCGACGCTGGAGACGAGGAACATCGGCGCCGCGATGACGGGCATGTCCAGGCGGTCGTTCCATTCGGCGGGCAGGCGGCTTTTTTCGGATATCGTCAACTCAACATGCCCTTGCTTGATGGATGTCTGTTCGGCGGACCCGATCTTGCAGACACCTTCGACGAAACGCCGGCGCCCGGATGGTTCCCTATCCTGAAAGCACCACAATTGAACTATAGCCAGAAGGCCCGTATTTGTTTCTGATATTCCAGTACGCTATGGGTGCAGGGCCTGTGCCGGCCATTTATCCCGAGCCCGCCTGATTCGATACGCACTTTCGTAGCGAAGAATGCGCGTAACGGCACGCGCCAGCCCCGTCCGGATGCTCATCCGGCACCCTCACCTATAACGATAGGAAATAGCAGTCCTCATGATGGTGATGGACACAATCTCCTGCGGGCCATCATATTTCCCCGATGTGTCAGGCACCCCGCACGGCGAACGCAAACATGAACGCTCTTTCCCGCGAAACCATGGACTTCAGTACCGTGAACCATTCGGTTCTGGAGCGGCTTTGCGCGGCGCAGCCGATGCTTGTCGGCATTGCACTTGCCCGCGATGTCATTCCCGGCATGCATCCGCATCTGGTGCTGCATGCGGGGCCGCCGGTCGCATGGGAAAACATGGCCAGTGCCATGCGGGCAGCCGTCTGCGGCGGGCTCCTGCTGGAAGGGCTGTGCGACACGATCGAGGAGGCCGAAACGCTGGCCGGCTCCGGAACCGTCCGGTTCGCGCCCGCGCACGACCATCATGCGGCCGGTGCGATGGCCGGCATCATCACCGCTTCCATGCCGGTATTCATCGTCGAGGAGCAGAACTCGGGGCTCAGGGCCTATGCCAGCATCAACGAAGGCCTCGGCAAGGCGCTGCGTTTCGGCGCCAACGGACCCGAGGTCATCGACCGGCTGCGGTGGATGCGCGACGATTTCCATCCGCTCCTGCAAGCGGCACTGGCCAAAGTCGGCCCGATGGATCTGAAGGCGATGGCTGCGGAAGCGCTGCGGCGCGGCGACGAGGTTCACAATCGCAACAAGTCGGCGACGAGCCAGTTCTTCCGCGAGATCGCGCCCGCCTTCGTCGCGACGCGTGCGCCCTATGAGCCACTGGAAAAGGCCTTGCGCTTCATAAGCGGCAACGACCACTTTTTCCTCTCGCTTTCCATCGCGCACGCCAAGGCAACGTCCCTTTATGTGGAACAGATGGGACAAGGCAGCGTTGTCACGGTCATGGCGGGCAACGGCGTCGAAGTCGGGATACGCGTCAACGCCCTTGGCAAGCGCTGGTTCACGGCCCCGGCCAGCGTCGCCAATCTGAAGCTGTTCGCCGGCCACACCCTTGACGAAGCGACGCCGACTATGGGCGATTCCTACATCACCGAAAGCATCGGGCTCGGGGCCTTCGCGCTGGCCGCCGCACCCGCCATCGCTTCCTTCATCGGCGGCACCGTGGAGGAATTGCTGCAACGATCCGAAACCATGCGCCGCATAACCGTCGGCGAGCATTCGACCTTCCGAATTCCCGCACTCGGCTATCGCGGGGTTCCCTGCGCCATCGACGTGCGCAAGGTCGTGGAAACCGGCATCGCGCCGCTGATCAACACGGGGATCGCCTCGAACGTCGCCGGCGTCGGCCAGATCGGCGCCGGCGTCCAGGAAATCCCGATGGAGTGCTTCGTCAAAGCCGCTGAAGCGTTGGGATCATGAATTCGGATCGTCAGACCAGCATCCAGTCAAGCGAGGCCGGCACATGAGTGTTACGTTTCTGTCCGATTTCGTCGCCGGCCTGAACCAGAAGGGCCGCAATCTTCTTTTGCGCAATCGTTTCGGCCGCCAGCAGCCGCTCGATCCCGAGGCATTGTGCGAGGCACTCGTCTCAAGAGCGGGGGAAGTTTCCTGCTTCATGCTCTCGGAGACGATCCTTAGCCATTGGGAAGGGCTGGACGAGGCCGGGCAGGCGGATTTCCTGACCATGATCGCCCATCGCTTCGGGCCGGACCGGAAGGCGATCGCCAAGGCCATCGCGGCGGTCGAGGAAAGCGACGACGCCGAAGCGCTCTACCGCCTGCATGCCGCCAGCGAACCGAGGTCGCAGGAACTGATCCGCCGTCTCAACCATGCATTGCAGGGAACCGAGCGGCTGGTCAGGATGCGAGAGGTTCTGTTGCGCCTGGCGAGAACAGACCCCGCGCTCGACACGCTGGACAGGGACTTCGCCCACCTGTTCGGCGCGTGGTTCAATCGCGGCTTCCTCGAACTGAAGCCGATCGACTGGAATACGTCGGCCGCGATCCTCGAAAAGATCATCCGCTACGAGGCCGTTCACGAGATCGGCGGCTGGAACGACCTGCGGCGGCGCATCGAGCCGAAGGACCGGCGGCTTTTCGCGTTCTTCCACCCCCAGATGCAGGACGAACCGCTCATCTTCGTCGAGGTAGCACTGACCGACCACATACCGGGCGACATCGCATCGCTGCTCAGCGAAGACCGCGAAGTGCTGGCGCAGGAGAAGGCGACGACGGCGGTTTTCTATTCGATTTCTAATTGCCAGGCCGGCCTTCGCGGCATTTCGTTCGGCAATTTCCTCATCAAGCAGGTCGTCGAGAAACTACGGCAGGAGCTGCCGAACCTGCGCCACTTCATGACGCTTTCGCCGGTGCCCGGTTTCGCGGCCTGGCTCAACGGCCTGCCCGCCGGGGAAAGCCAGCGACTTTTGTCGGCGCAGAACCTCGAACGGATGCGCGCGCTTGCCGGGCCGAGCCTGCCGGACAATGACGACGCGAGAGCGAACCTCAAGCCCGTTCTGGAGGGCCTTGCCGCCTATTACCTTCTCGAACAGCGCAACGCCCGCAAGCGCCCGCTCGATTCCGTGGCGCGGTTTCATCTCGGCAACGGAGCGCGGCTGGACAACATCCATGCTTTCGCGGACCTTTCCGCCAAAGGCAGGAAAAGCGGCTACAGCGTCATGGTCAACTACCTGTACGACACCAGGGAAATCGAAGCCAACCACGAGGCCTACGCGGAACGCGGCATTGTCGCCGCGTCCGGCACCGTGAAGAGCCTGCTCAAGCAGTTCCTGTTCAGAACCCAAGCCGCAGCGAAATCAAACCCTGAGCCGGAAGCGCATCATGCTCTATAATCTCTTTTCCCAGATATCTTCCGGCGCCGATGCCGACGCGGTCTTCATCCGCACCGCCGACGGGCGCGCCATCAGCTACGGCGAAGCTTTCGCGCTGTCGGCGCAATATGCGAACGTGCTGCGCGACAAGGGCACCGTCATCGGCGACAGGGTCGCCGTCCAGGTAGAAAAGTCGCCCGAAGCGCTCATTCTCTATCTGGCGTGCCTGCGCGTCGGCGCCGCCTTCCTGCCGCTCAACACGGCCTACACGATCGCGGAGCTCGAATATTTCATCGGCGACGCGACACCCCACATCGTCGTGTGCGCGCCGGAAAAATACGATGGCATCGCAGCCCTTGCCGAACAGTCGGGGGTTGCCGCGACGCTGACGCTCGGCACGAAGAACGACGGCACCCTGCCGCAGATGGCGGCGGGCGCCGGCACCGCCTACCAGACCGCCGCCGTCGAACCGAGCGATCTGGCGGCCATCCTCTACACGTCGGGCACAACGGGCCGCTCGAAGGGCGCGATGCTGACGCACGCCAACCTGTCGTCCAACGCCCGCACGCTGGTGGAATACTGGCGTTTTACCAGCGCCGACGTGTTGCTGCATGCGCTGCCAATCTTCCATACCCACGGCCTGTTCGTCGCCACCAACGTCGTCCTGTTTGCCGGCGCGTCGATGATCCTGCTGCCGAAGTTCGACGCTGCCGCGATCAGGCGCGAATTGCCCAACGCCACCACCCTGATGGGGGTACCGACCTTCTATACAAGGCTGCTGAAGGAAGACTGGCTCGACCGCGAGACCACCAACCATATGCGGCTGTTCGTCTCCGGCTCGGCGCCGCTTCTGGCCGAAACGCATAAGCAGTGGACCAGCCTTACCGGCCATCACATCCTCGAACGCTACGGGATGACCGAAACCAACATGATCACCTCCAACCCCTATGACGAGGAGCGGATTCCGGGCTCGGTCGGCTTTCCGCTGCCGGGCGTCAATGTGCGCATCGCCGACACGGAAACGGGTTCGATCCTCGGTCCCAACAAGATCGGCATGATCGAGGTGAAGGGGGCCAACGTCTTCAAGGGCTATTGGCGCATGCCCGAAAAGACCCGCACGGAATTCCGCGAGGACGGCTATTTCATCACCGGCGACATCGGCGTCATCGACGATCAGGGCTATGTCGCCATCGTCGGCCGCAGCAAGGACCTCGTCATCACCGGCGGATACAATGTCTATCCCAAGGAGATCGAGGTGGAGATCGACGGCCTCGAAGGCGTCGAGGAAAGCGCGGTCGTCGGGCTGCCGCACTCCGATTTCGGCGAGGCCGTCACGGCGATCGTCATCCTGAAGCCCGGCGCGCAACTGGCGGAAGAGACGATCCTGAAGTCGCTCGAAGGAAAGCTCGCCAAATACAAGCTTCCCAAGAGGATTCTCTTCGATCAGTCCCTGCCGAGAAATACCATGGGCAAGGTCATCAAGAGCGATATCCGGAAGAAATTCGCCGATCTCTACGAGTAAAGCCGAAACACCGGAGCCCGCATTCCGAATGGCCTGCACGGGCGGCAGGTATCGATAGCCGGCAGCCTCAAAATGAAGCGCCTTTCGCCAGTCCGCCCGGACACGCGAAGGGCGCTTTCGTATCGGGTAGCCAAACCTGGCAAGCAACCGGAAGGGCAGGCTTCGGACCTGATCTTGCTATTTCCAACAGCGATGGCAGGGACCATATCGTTTATAGGCAGGCTATCCCGGCCATGTCATGCTTTCACCTGAAGTCATGTCCATGGAGGGGAATTAAAAGATGATCAATACATCCTATACGGCAAACCGCCGCAATATCCTTAAAGGTTTCGTCGCCGGTGGCGCAGGATTTATGCTTGGAGGAATGCCAGTATTCGCGCAATCGAAGTCGAAGCTGGTCTTCATGGAACCTTACGACCTTGCGCTGGAATATGTCCATGAAATGAACGCCGTCGTCGGCGGTCATTTCGAAAAGGAAGGGCTCGACGTCGATATTGCCGCCATCCGCAATACGTCCGCCGCCATCCAGCAGGTCGTCGCCAACCAGGCGGTTGCCAGCCGTGTCGGCCTGCTCGACGTGTTCCGGGCGCAGGAAGCGCAGGAAGAGCCGGTCTTTTCCGTCGGCACCAGCTTCCACCGCGGCATCTTCAGCGTCATCAGCCGCAGCAAGGACCCGATCAAGACGCCGGCCGACCTCGCCGGCAAGACCGTCGGCCTTGCTTCCATCGGCGGCGGCCAGGAAAACGTGCTGAACCTGTTGCTGGCCGAGGCCGGCGTTCCCTTCGACAAGGTTACGCGCCAGGCGATCGGTTCCAACGCCGGCAATGTCGAAGTCCTCAAGGCAGGTCGCGTCGACGCCTTCCTGGCGACCGTCGAGTCCGCCATCCTGCTCAAGCGCAACAACGAGCCCGTCGAAATCTGGTCGGCGTCGGACTATGCACCCCTGCCGGGCGGCGTCATCCTGATGACCAAGAAATACGCGGCGGAAAACTCGGAAACCGTGGTCAAGTTCCTGCGCGCCATGCGCAACTCGGCGCTGGAAGTGCTCTCCGCCGATCCGGGCGAAATCCTCGACCGCATGCAGGCGAAATACGACATCGTCGCCAACGAGGATCGCGGCTTCCGCATCGAGGCGATCAAGGCCTACAACGACATGACGGCGGCATACGGCGAGGAAAACGTCATGCGCAACGTCGACGACGTGGTCAAGAAATCGGCGGAACTGGCATCGAAGGCCGACATCGTTTCGGTCAAGGACGTGGCCGGCACCTATACCAACGAATATATCGACGCCGCCATCAAGAGCTGACGCTCCGGTTTCCCAAACGGGAACCACCATTGTCGAAAGGCCGCGAATGCATGGCGCGGCCTTTCCTTTCGAGGCCCGATCTCGGCCGCAACCATGCGCCCCGTCATCGAGCCGACACAAGATCTCCGGCCACACGAAGGAGCATAGCCTTGAACGACAAAGCGGCCGGCATTCCCTACGAATTCACCTTCGATACGATCGAGGTCGGCCAGACCTCGTCCAGCCCCGGCCGGACCATCACCGAAATGGACATCAACCTCTACATGATGCTGACGGGCGGCTGGCATCCCGTTCATTGCGACAAGGAGTTCATGCGGCAGAACGGGCTCGGCTCGGTCAGGGCCCAGGGTTCGCTCGGCATCGCCCTGTCGCTCGGCAGCCATCTGGAAAGTTCGGTGCTGGTCTCCTCGGAAAAGTTCGTCAAGGCACTTGGCGTCGACCAGTGGTCCTACGAAAAGCCGCTGGTGGCGGGCGATACGATCCATCTCGAAGTGCAGGTGGCCGAAAAGAAGCTGCTGGAGGACGGCAAGCGCTACATCATCACGCGGCGGGTTCGCATCGTAAACCAGGACGGCATTGTCATCCAGGAAGGTCTTGCCAGTTCCATGTGGGAGCGTTCACTCTAGCGCCGCGACAGGCATTTCAGGGAGCGGTCATCGTGGCGCGGCAGAACAAAAGTGAGGCATTTTCCCCCGATAAAAGCGCCGCACCGGGCGTCGCCGAGACGCTGGATGCGATCCGCGCCGGAAGAATGACGGCACAGCAGGCGGTCGCCACCTGCCACGAGCGGGCGTTGGAGATCGATCCGGACCTTGCCGCCTTCACCATTATCAACGGCGCGCCTTTCCGGCCCAACCCCTCGCTCGCCCTCGACGGCATCGCCGGCGGCGTCAAGGATCTGTACGACACCGCCGGTTTGCCCACCACCTACGGCTCCGCCATCTATCGGGACAACCGGCCGCAAGAGGATGCCTGGCTGGTCGGCCGGCTGAAAGAACTTGGCGCTTTCGTCGCCGGGAAGACGGTCACCACCGAATTCGCCTGGCGACAGGCCGGACCGACGGTGAACCCTTTCAACAAGAACCACACGCCGGGCGGCTCGTCGAGCGGCTCGGCAGCGGCGGTGGCGGCCGGCATCGTTCCGCTCGCGCTTGGCACGCAGACCTTCGGCTCGGTCATCCGCCCGGCCGCCTTTTGCGGCGTGGTCGGGTTCAAGCCGAGCTATGGTGAGCTGCCGCTGACCGGCGTCCATCCGCTCAGCCCGACGCTCGACCATGCCGGCTATTTTGCGCGCTCGATCGGTGACGCCCGCCTGATCCACGCCCTTGTCCTGGGCCGGGACGAGCCGGCCACAAGAGCCACCGGCACTCGCCTGCGCGTCGTCCGCACACCGTTCTGGGGAGAGGCGAGCCCGCGCCAGAAGGCCGCCCTGGACGATGCCGCGGCCCTGCTCGGCAAGGCCGGCTTTTTCGTAACGCCTCACGAACTGCCCGCACCGTTCGACGGCGCACTGGAAGTCGCGGAAACCATCTTGTGCCACGAAGCCGCGGCTATCTACCGGCCGCTGGTCGATCAGTTTCCCGATCTGGTCAGCGGCCATATCAGGGAACTTGTCTTGCGAGGCGAAAGCCTCCCGGCATCCGCCTATCGTCAGGCCATCGGGCAGGCGCGCGGTTTGAGGGACGAATTTGCCCGTGAAATGGAAAACTACGACGCCGTGCTGACGCTGCCGGCTCTCGGCGAAGCGCCGCTTTTGTCGGAAGGCACCGGCAATGCCGGCCCTTGCGTCCTGTGGACCCTGCTCGGCGTGCCGAGCGTTACCCTGCCCTGGGGTTTTGGCGCCCACGGACTACCGGTCGGCATCCAGTTAGCGGGCAAGGCGGGCAACGATTTCCGGTTGCTGGACATGGGCGCGCAGATCGAAACGCAATTTTACGCGCACCATCATCCCTAGTGGGAGGCAGCGGCCGTTCGCCCTGCATAAATACAGCCCCTCCAGCGGCGATGCCAATGCTCGGCTATCACCGACGGTTATAGCGGGAACGATTGCTAATCTAGCTGGTTAAATCGGGGAACGATAAAAACGCAGGCATATGCAGGATGCCTGATGTCGCAACCGTCCACCTCCAAAACCGCCTCCCACCGTGCAGCGCCGGGCCCGGCCGTTGCCGAGGGGTGGCAGTTGCAGCAGGCCCGGGTGACGCGAAACCTGCTCGCCGCCCCGCTGGCGATGATGACGCTGCTTTTCCTGGTTCCGCTTCTCTATCTCGCCTGGCTGAGTTTCGGCGGGCCCGACGGCTTCAGCCTCACCGGCTACCGGGAACTGGCGGCGCCGGTCTATCTGCGGCTGGCGCTGTTCACGCTGCAACTGGCGTTCGTGGTCACCGTCGCCTGTGCCGTTATCGCCTATCCGCTCGCCTATCTTCTCGCCCATGTCGAAGGCGCACTGATGCGCTTCATGATCGTGGCGCTTTTGATCTCGCTGTGGCTCTCCGTTCTGGCGCGAACCTATAGCTGGATCATCATTCTGCAACGCAACGGGCTGGTGAACGCCGTTCTTACCGGCACAGGCCTTACCGATGCGCCGCTTTCGCTCGTCTACAACGAGACCGGCGTCTATATCGGCATGATCCACATCCTCTTGCCCTACATGGTGATGACGCTGCTGCCGACGCTGAGGTCGATCGACCTCTCGCTCGTCCGCTCGGCCCTCAGCCTCGGCGCGACGCCGGCGCAGGTCTTCCGCCGCATCTATTTTCCGCTGTCGCTGTCGGGTCTCGTTGCCGGCAGCATCCTGGTCTTCACCATGGCGATCGGCTTCTTCATCACGCCGGCGATCCTCGGCGGCGGACGGGTGAACACCATCGTGATGGCCATCCAGAACCAGGTGCAGGTGCTGGTCGACCTCCGGCTCGCCGCCGCGACCTCGGTCGTGCTCCTCGTCATCAGCATCGCCATCCTGTTCGTTTACGAAAAGATCGCCGGCGTGGAACGCATCTTCGGAAAGAGCCGCGCATGAACGAGCTGCTTCTCGGCACCGCAGGCCGGCGACTGCTCATCGGCTATGGATGGGTGTTAGTGCTGTTCATCGTGCTGCCGGCGCTCGTGCTCGTTCCGGTGTCGTTTGGCGGCGACGACGCCTTCGTGCTGGTTCCGCGCGAGATTTCACTACGCTGGTACTATTCGCTTTTCGGCGACCCCCGCTGGCAAAAGGCGCTGTTCCTCAGCCTGCGGCTGGCCGCCTTCGCAGCCGTGGTCGCCACCGTCCTCGGCGTGCTGGCGGCGATCGGCATGAGCCGCGCGCCGGCTCCCGTCGCTAAGGCGCTGCGGCTCTTGTTCATCGCGCCGATGATCGTGCCGCTGATGGTGATCGGCGTCGGCTTCTACGTCGTCTATGCCCGGCTGCGGCTGCTGGGCGGCTTCTTTCCACTTGCCTTCGCGCATGCCGTTCTGGTGCTGCCCTTCGTCGTCCTGCCGGTCAGCGCGCGCCTGTTCGGCATTGACAGCCGGCTGGAGTGGGCCGCCGCCTCGCTCGGCGCGGGCCCTTACAGGACGATCTGGCGCGTCACCCTTCCATTGCTGCTGCCGGCGATCGCCGCCGGTACGGCGTTCGCTTTCATCTTTTCATTCGACGAGGTTGTCGTGGCTCAGTTCCTGTCCGGCCCACAGCTTGAAACCCTGCCGCGCCGCATGTGGGAAGGCATTACCATGGGCGGCGTCGACAAAACGATCACCGCCATTACCAGCGTGCAACTGGCCCTTGCGGTGGTGACCATGGCCGCCCTTTCCCTGTGGCGGCTGCGGCCGGCCAGGGCCGTCGCGCATGCACAGACGCCGATGCCGGCCAATCCCGGCGTGGCCGCCGGCAGTTGCGACGCAACGCTGGCAAAGCCGGCGCTGGGCAAAAACATGCCGGCTGACGAACGGCGGGGGCAAGGCGTCGACATCGAATTCGACCGTCTGGGCAAGACCTATGGCTCGCAGGCTGCGGTGGACGACGTCAGCCTGTCGATCCGGCTCGGCGAGTTTCTCAGCATCCTTGGACCAAGCGGCTCCGGCAAGACGACGGTTCTGATGCTGGTGGCGGGTTTCGTCTCGCCAACGTCGGGCCGCCTGCTGCTCGGCGGGCAGGATATTTCCGCCGTTCCGCCCTACCGGCGCGACATCGGCGTGGTCTTCCAGAACTATGCGCTGTTTCCGCATCTCGACGTGCGCCGCAACGTCGCCTTCCCGCTCGAAGTGCGCGGCGTAGCCAAGGACGTCATCGCGCAGCGCGTCGACTGGGCCTTGTCGCGGGTCCACATGCAGGCCTTCGCCGAGCGGCGCATATCGCAATTGTCGGGCGGCCAGCAGCAGCGCGTGGCGCTTGCCCGCGCGATCGTCTTCGATCCGAGCGCGCTGTTGATGGACGAACCGCTGGCGGCGCTGGACCGCCATCTGCGCCAGGACATGCAGACCGAGATCCGCACGCTGCAACGCTCGCTCGGGCAAACGGTGCTCTATGTCACGCATGACCAGGAGGAAGCGCTCAACCTTTCCGACCGCGTCGCCGTCATGCACGCCGGCAGGCTGCAACAGGTCGATACGCCCAGGGACCTCTATTTGCGGCCGAAGAACCCGTTCGTCGCGAGCTTCTTCGGCGAAGCCAACCTGTTTGCGGGAACGGCCGGCGGCGATGCGTTGAAGGTCGACGGCGGCGCGACGCTGCCGCTGGCGGCCCGGCGGTCGGGTTCAAGCGTGCTTTGCGTGCGCCCCGAACTGATCACGCTCGACGGCCCGGAACGCCCGGATTTTCCGACGATCGAAGGCCGTGTGGCCGACACCCGGTTCCAGGGCAGCATCCTGCGCATCCTTTTGGAAACGCAGCTCGGACCCGTCGTCGTGGTCCGCCACATCAACACCGCCACGGCCGCGCCGGAAAACGGAACCCTCGTGCGGCTGAGCTGGGACCCCTCGCTGACGCACGCCATGGACCCCGCTTAAGCGCGGCAGCCTGAAATATCCGCACGGGCTTCGTGACGAGGGCCCGCAACGGAAACCCACGGATCGTCACACTTATGGGAGGTTAGGGAATGAAGAACGTTATGAGCCGGCGCAGCTTTCTCGCCACGACGGCTATGAGCGCCATTGCACTGGGAATGCGGCCGGCCGTCGCCGACACCGCCAAGGCCGCCGAGGTCCTCAAAGGGTCCGGTTCGCTGGTGGTTTCGACATGGGGCGGCGCTTATGTGGAGTCGCAGACGGATTCCTTCTTCAAGCCGTTCACCGAGGCGACGGGCATCGAGGTGGTGACCACCGGAACGCCCGACGCAGCCAAGCTGAAGCTGATGGAACAGAGCGGCAATGTCGAATGGGATCTGCTCGACGCCGAGGGCCAGATGATGCTCACGGCGCAAAAGGAAGGCTTCATCCAGAAGATCGACTACGACCTGATCCACAAGATCGTTCCCGAAGACGACCTCATCAAGGCGTCCCTGCAGGAATACGGCTTTCCGTCGGTGGCGTTCGGCTGGGTGCTCGCCTGGAACCCGGAACAATACAAGGACGCGGCACCGAAGACCTGGGCCGATCTGTGGGACGTGGAGAAGTTCAAGGGCCGCCGCGCCGCCTATGCGAACGCGCGCCCGATGCTCGAAATCGCCCTGCTTGCCGATGGCGTCGACAAGGACAAGCTCTACCCGCTCGACCTCGACCGGGCCTTCAAGAAACTCGACGAACTGAAGCCGCATATCGATGTCTGGGTGGAAAACACCGGCCAGTACGACGTGCTGCTCCAGAATGCCGAGGTCGACATGATGCTGGGCAGCCTCGGCCGCTCCTATCTGGCCAAGAGCAAGGGGCTGCCGGTCGACTATACGATGAACGGCGGACTGTGGCAGCAAAGCTACTGGATCGTGCCGAAGCATGCGCCGAACGCGGCCAATGCGATGAAGCTGATCGCCTGGATGGCGCAGGCCGAGAACGAGGCCAATTTCGTCGCCAAATTCCCCTACGGCATGCCTAACAAGAAAGCCTATGCGCTCATGCCAAAGGAAATTTCCGACAATATCCCGACCTCGCCCGAAAACCTGCCGCGCCAGGTACAGATCGACCCGGCCTGGTGGACGGAAAACCTCGAAGCGGTGAACCGCCGGTGGCTGGAATGGTATTCCAACCGCTGACACATCGCCGGCCGCGCAAGCGGCCGGCCGTTCCCCATTCAAGGAAGCATTCAGGCAGAGCATGATCTTCGATTTCGATACGCTGTCGACTCATGACCGGCACAAGCTGTTGATCTCGACGGTGGTGCCCCGACCGATCGCCTGGGTAACGACGCTCAATGCCGACGGCTCGGTCAATGCCGGGCCGTTTTCCTTCTTCAATGTCGTGTGCCAGAAGCCGGCGCTGATCAGCGTCGGCGTCGGTTCGGGCGAGCGCGGCGAAAGCGACCTGAAGGACACCGGCCAGAACATCCGCCGCACCGGCGAGTTCGTGGTGAATCTCGTCGGCTATGCGAATGCGCCGCAGATGGTGCTTACCGCCGTCAATTTCGAACCCGGCGTCAGCGAGGTCGAGAAAGCCGGCCTTGAAACCGCGGCATCGATCAAGGTTGCCGCGCCGCGCCTGGCTTCCAGCCCGGTATCGCTGGAGTGCCGGCTTCACCGCACCGTGGATCTCGTCGAGGGCCAGGTGCTCGTCCTCGGCGAAGTCGTCGCCGCCCATGTCCGCGACGATGCCGTCCTCGACGCCGGACGGTGCTACATCGACACGCCGAGGCTCGATCTGGTGGCGCGCATGCATGGCAACGGCTGGTATACGCGCACGACAGACTGGTTCCAGTTGCCGACGCCGAAACCCGAAGCCTGACGGAAGGCGCGGGCGGTTTTCAGCCGCCCTTGCGAACCTTGGCCACGTCTTCGGGCTTCACGTCCGGCTGCTGGCCTCCCCATGTGGCGCGCGCCCAGTTGGCGAGATCGGCCATCTGCTGGTCGGTCAGCTTGTCCTCGAACGCGGGCATCGGCTGCATGCGCTCCAGCCCCGGAAACCGCTGAGCCGAAATACCGTGCAGCACGGTGTGAACGAAATTGCGCGCATCGTTGATACGCAGCGAAGCGTTCGTCGCCAGCGGCACCACCACGTGCGGGATGCCCTGCCCTTCGACACCATGGCAGCCGGAACAAAGGTTCGTATACGTGCCCTGTGCCGATGCCGCGACCTCCGGGGCGACGTCCACCGGCTTGGGCGCAGTCGGCGTCGCCTGCTGGTCCGGCACGGCGTCGAGATCGAAGAGATAGGCCGACAGCGCCTTCATGTCGTCGTCGGTCATATATTGCGTCGAGAAATGCACGACATCGAACATCTGGTTGGTCATCGCGCCCTGTGCCGAGATGCCCGACTTCATGAAACTTGCCAGCAGCGGCACGTCGAAGCCCATGCGCGTCAGCCCGTCCTTGGTGATGTCCGGGGCGACGATGCCCTCGATGAGGGTGCCTTGCAGGTATTTCGATTGCTCCATGCCCTGCATCAGATTGCGTGGCGTGTGGCACTCGCCGCAATGCGCCAGCGCATCGGCGAGATAGTGGCCGCGGTTCCAGACCTCGGAACGCGCCGGGTCGTTTGCCGGCTTCACGCCGGGCAGATTGACCAGATTCCAGAAAGTCAGCGACTGGCGGATATTGAACGGAAAGGCGAGCTCGTTCTTCTTGTTCGCGACCTTCATCGGCTCGCGCGTCATCAGATAGGCATAGACGGCGTCGACGTCTTCAGGCGTCATTTGCCGGTAGGACGCATAGGGCATGGCCGGATAGAGATGTCTTCCGCCCTTGCCGATGCCGTCGCGCAGCGCATGGTGGAAATCGGAACGGGTCCAATTGCCGATGCCGTTGTCCTTGTCGGGCGAGATGTTGCTGGAATAGATGGTGCCGAACGGCGTTTGCAGCGGCAGGCCGCCGGCCCAGCCAGCCCCGCCTTTTGCCGTATGGCAGGCGTAACAGTCGGCGGCGACCGCCACATAGGCGCCGCGCTCGGCCAGCGTCTTCATCTGGTCGGCACTGAGCGGCTGGTCGATATCCTTCGCCACCACGCTTTTTTCGAACAGGCCGGCAAAGATGCTTCCCGCGACGATGACGCCCAGCACGGCAAGTATCGCCACGCCCCACAGCAGCCTGCGCAAAGTCATGGAATGCTCCCTCAGGCTTTCACGAGACCGGGTGTCTTCAGAACGAGATCGCGCACCGCCTGATGGTAGCGGACATAGCCGGTGCAGCGGCAGATATGCTTGTCGAGCGCATCGGTGATGGCCTGCTCAAGATCGGCCCTGGCGATCGGCTTGCGCTTCAACTGGTCCATGAAAACCGTCGCTCCGGTGACGAAGCCCGGCGTACAGTAGCCGCACTGGAAGGCGAAATTCTCGATGAAGGCCTGCTGTACCGGCGACAGTTCGGCGATCGCGCCGGAAGCATCGCGTTTGGAGTGGCCCTCCACCGTGCGCACCTTCTTGCCTTCGAACCAGTGCGCCCCGGTAATGCAGGTGCGCACCTCGTCCAGCGTACCGTCGTCCTTTTCCACGACCACCGTGCAGGCATGGCAGATGCCCTGGCCACAGCCCAGGCGCGAGCCGGTTAGATTGAGATATTCGTGGAGAAAGTCCTGCATCATCATGCCTTCGGGCACGTCGACCGGATCGATCGCCTTGTCGTTGATGGTCAGCGACAGTTTTTTCGTGGGTAGCGTCATGCCAGTGCCCCCCGTATCTTTTCAGGCGTGATCGGCAGATCGTAGAAGCGCTTGCCGATGGCGTGCGCGATGGCGTTGGCGAGCGCCGGCACCACCGCGATCATCACCACTTCGGCAATACCCTTGGGCGGATCGGTTTCGGAAAGCGGCGGCAATATCTCCGAGGTCTGCGTCCACACCGCCACGTCCTGCGATCGCGGCAATTCGTAACGGTTCCAGTTCCAGGTGCCGTCGCCCGGTCCATCCTCATAGAGCGGCAGATATTCCTTCAGCGCGTGGCCAATGCCCATGGCGACACCGCCCTGGATTTGCCCGGAAACCAGATCGGGCACCACCTGCGTGCCACATTCCATGATCGAGTGATGGGACAGGATGGTCACGTCGCCGGAAGCGGTGTCGACGACGATCTCGGCCAGCGTCGCCATCGGCGCATAATAGGTGACGCCGGCATTGTTGCGCTGGGTCGGCGGATAATGGACCGCCGCACGGTTCAGGAACTGCCAGCCGTCCAGCGTCATCAGCGCCTTGGTTTCAGCCGGTGCGCCGTCGCCATATTTCAGCGCGAGCGCGTCGACCGGAAAGCGCGTCTTGCCCACGCCCGGAATATCGAAGTCGGCTTCGGCCCACTGCCAGCGGTTGAAGGTGTGGACCGTGACGCCGGTGACGAGGCCGAGCCGGTGCGCCTCCGCCGCGACCGCCTCGAACGGCAGCGGCGGCATGCCGCCGGCATTGACGAGGCCGTTCTCCAGGCGGATATCCTCTCGCCGCACCGAGTAGGGCGCGATCGAACCGCCGCCGATACCCTGCGACCACAAGGATTTTGCCGCCGGCCAGATGGCGAGTTCGACCAGCGCATGCGCTGCCTGCCGGGTGGCGTGGCCGAGATAGTAGACGCTGTTGGTGGCGCTCATCGGCGAGGTGAAACTCGGCGTCCAACGCGGATTGGCGCTATGGGTATCCTCATCGGCCTGCGACATCGTATAGGGCTCGTCGGTGGTTTCGAGCGGCATCTGCGGCCAGCGCACCTTGCCGAACTCGGTCGCATCGGGAACGCGGCCAAGAATATCGCCGACCATGATCGCCTGCGACGTGGTAGTGCCGGTGCCGATCTCGTGCGCCACATGGGCGAAGCTCAACCGGCCCTTGGCGTCGAATTCGAGGGCTGCCAGCGCCGACTCCGCGCCGGTGCCGTAGTCCTTCTGCACGTGGGCATAGCCGACGCCGTAGCGCTTGCCGGGGTTGGCGGCATCGAAGGCCGTTTTTTTCGCCGCCCGTTCGGTCCACAGCGGATGCGCCTTGGCCTTGAGCAGGACTTCCTCGTTGCGCAGCGCGCCTGCCGGGATCGCGCCTTGCGTGTTCTTCATGCCTGACTTGAAGACGTTCTTCAGCCGAAGATCGATGGCATCCATGCCGAGCAATTCGGCCACCTCGTCTACCATCATCTCGGTCGCCGACATGGATTGCAGCGTTCCGTAGCCGCGCGTCGAGCCGCCGTCCACGGCCCGGGACGCCACGGTGGCGACTGAAAAATCGCTTTTCGGCAGGTAGTAGATCGACTGCGCGGCGGTTGCGCCGACAAAGCCGACCGAGAACGAGAAATTGGCGCGGCCGCCGCCGTCGTTCTTGAAATGGCCTGTCATGATGCGGAACTGGCCCGTCTTGCGGTCCGCCACCAGCGTATTGTCCATCCAGAAGGCATGCCGCTTCAGCCCCATCTGGAACTGTTCGTAGCGGTCGTTGGCAAGACGCACCGGGCGGCCATTACCGTAAAGCGCCGCCATCACGCAGAAGAACGGGAAGATCGAATGGTCTTTGGTACCGTAGCCGACGGTGTAGCCGACCTTGAGATCGACTTCCTTGAGATGGAACTTCGACTTCGAAACGAGGATCGCTGCGACCTCGGCCACTTCGTAAGGGGACTGGGTCGCCACCATCACATGCAGGACGCCGCTCGCGGCATCGTACCAGACATTGCCGTTGTCGGCTTCCATGGCCGAAGCGTCGACCGACTGCGAGAAATAGTGGTGCCTGAACACGAGAGCGTCGTCGCCGGTGGCACCGATTTCTTTCTCGATTGCAGCGGCGGCAGCCATACCGCGCGCCATCGCATCGCCCTCGCCCGCCGCCGGCCAGGCGGGATCGTCGCCGTTGAAGCCGCCATAGATGACGGCATCCTGCAACGGCGAGTAGCGGTCCTGCGCGTCGGGCGTGCTGCCGCCGATGCGCACGTAACGCGCCGCGCCGTAGTTGGCCGGATGACTGTAGGGCGCCTTTTGGCCGTAGCGGACCACGCTGTCGTCGAAACGCACCAGCCGCTTGGCCGCGTCGTAGCGGGCGAAATCGTTATAGATGAGCAGCGCCACCGGCTGGCCGAGCAGCCTTGCCGTCTGCCCCTTCGGGACCAGGAACACGTCGCCGTAAAAGCCGGGTACCGGAATGGCGACGCCATCGGCAACCAGATCTTCATGCAGAACAAGCCGGTCCGGCTTCAGTTCGTCGCTAAGCAGGCTGAGATCGAGCCCTTCGAAGGTGCGGTCCGCCTTGGTCGCATGGATCATGAAGGCGTGCGCCTGTTCCTTCGGCCAGCCGTCGAGGTCGCGAGAACGGTAGTCGCGGGAAAAGGTCTTTTCGCCGGTGACCTTGGCGATGGCGTCGAGCCGGTATTTCGGCTTGCCGTCGGCCTTCAGCCAATCGGGGCCGGGATGCGGAGGCGTTTCGATGAGTGCGGCCTCAGCCGGCGGGGAGAGGAAGGAGACCTTGATGGCGACGCCCGCGACGACGGCGCCCTTGAGAAAATCCCGGCGCGAAAAACCGACGTGCGAAAAACTGGGCCTCATCTCTTCTCTCCGCCTGACTTCGAAGGCTCTTTGCCCGGATTACGCGGCGACCCCGTTCGATCCAGGACAATTGTTCGGCTTCGAGGACCCCTGCGCTATGACCTGACTGCAATTATTGCTCTCCCGCGAGCCGTCAAGCAACCATGGCCAGAAAAAGACACGCCATCTTGAAGGAACATGCACGCTTTGCCGGAGCGGACCGAAGCCCGTGGCGGGCGCCAAGAAGCCAGCACGCGCTGCTGCCGCTGCAAAGCCCTCGTGGCGCGGCGAGAGGCCAGAGCCATGGCGGAGAGTCGTCGGGCGCCGCCAGACTTTCATGCACCGCGCACAGACAGCCTACAGTCTTGTTTACCTAAGCTTAACACATCTGATCTTGCGGCTATATAATACTGGGCCTGTGCAGGATTTCCGGCAATCGATCCGAGCTGCTGCGGACCACTAATATGAAATTATTCCTGCCTCTCCGATGGAATGACTCTGACAAACTGTTTCCCGGTGACTCCAAACGTGTCTCTCCGCCATGGAACCGCCAGATACGAGCCACATTTCGTGCCTTATTCTTCTCCTTAACGGGCTCCTGTCTATCAACGGAGCATCCTCTACCGCATGAAGAACACCAACCGGGCCGCGCTCGTCGCGGCAACCGCCGTGGCCGGCCTGATGGTCGCCGCGTCGGCCTCTCCCGCCTTGGCCCAATGCGGCCGCGCCTCATGGTATGCGCTGCATTCCAAAACCGCTTCCGGCGAGCGCATGAACCCGTCCGCGATGACCGCTGCGCACCGCTCGCTGCCCTTCGGCACCAAGGTAAAAGTCACCAATAAAAACAACGGCAAAAGCGTCGTCGTGCGCATCAACGACCGCGGCCCTTTCATCCGGGGGCGCGTGCTCGACCTGTCACGAGGCGCCGCACGCCAACTCGGCTTCGTCAAATCCGGCCAGACCTCGGTGTGCATGGCGCGCCTGTGACGCCTGTCTCGGGCGGCCTGCGAAACGAGACCGCCCGACGATGCGTCCCCGCCACTCAGGGCTCGCTACCGGTTCGCCTTTGCACCCAGACGGAATCTTAGTCGACGCATCCGGTTCGAAGCAGGTTTTCAACAGCTTGGACCAAAGTATCAGACTATTTCACGCCGCATGACGTATTGCATCGCACCAATTTATCATTAACTTCGCTGTGAGACATTTAAGGCTCGGCGCTGCGTCGTCCCTTTTCGGTCGCGGGCAGCAGCGGAGTTTTCGATGCTCTACCAACTCTACGAAATGAACAATGCCGCCCTTTGGCCTGCCCGCGCCTACGCGGACATGACGCGGCTTTTCTACACCAACCCGTTCAACCCGCTGTCGCATACGCCACTCGGCAGATCGGTCGCGGCGGCGGCGGAATTGTTCGAACGCGCGACACGCCATTACGAAAAGCCGCATTTCGGCCTGGACAGCACCGTCGTCGACTGGAAGACCGTGCCGGTGGTCGAAAAGACCGTATGGTCCCGGCCTTTCTGCGACATCATCCATTTCGAACGTGCGGTTCCCGCCGGCCGCCGGCCGGACCCGAAACTTTTGATCGTCGCCCCGATGTCGGGCCATCACGCCACGCTGCTGCGCGGCACGGTCGAGGCGATGCTGCCTTACGCCGAGGTTCACATCACCGACTGGGCGGATGCCCGGGACGTGCCCGTTTCGGCCGGCAGGTTCGACCTCGACGACTATATCGACTACGTCATCGAGATACTGCACGCGCTCGGCCCCGATACCCATGTGATGGCGGTATGCCAGCCTTCGGTGCCGGTGCTGGCCGCGGTGGCTTTGATGGAAGCGCGCGGCGACCCCCTGGCGCCGGCGACGATGACGCTGATGGGCGGCCCGATCGACACGCGCCGCAATCCGACGGCCGTCAACCGCCTGGCCGAAGAGAAGGGCAGCGACTGGTTCCGCGAAAACGTCATCCTGCGCGCGCCGTGGCCGGCGAAGGGTTTCGGCCGCGCCGTCTATCCCGGTTTCCTGCAGCTTTCCGGCTTCATCGGCATGAACCTCGACCGCCATATCGCCGCCCACAAGAAATTCTTCCAGAATCTGGTGAAAAACGACGGCGACAGCGCCGCGAAACACCGCGAATTCTACGACGAATATCTGGCGGTGATGGACCTGACCGCCGAATTCTACCTGCAGACGGTCGATACCGTTTTCGTGCGGCAGGCGCTGCCGAAGGGCGAGATGACCCATCGCGGCGTTCCCGTCGACCCATCGGCGATCCGCAATGTCGCGCTGTTGACCGTGGAAGGCGAGAACGACGATATTTCCGGCCTCGGCCAGACCAAGGCCGCGCATGACCTCTGTGTCAACATTCCGGCCGACATGCAGGCTCATTACATGCAGCCCGACGTCGGCCACTACGGCGTCTTCAACGGGTCGCGCTTCCGCTCGGAGATCGTGCCGCGCATCGTCGACTTCATCGGCACCTATGGCCGTCAGGGCAGGATCGAGGTAAAAGCGAAGCCTGCCCGCGCCGCCAAGGTTCAGGCATAAAGCCTCGCCACGATCCCTCCGGTCGACTTGGCCGGGGCGTCGGGCCTCTCCTGCATGTCCTGATTGCGGGACCAGTTCCTACTTTCGATGGATATGTCTCGCCGAGCGCTCCGGCTTCCGGACGGGCGTAAGGGCACGCTCGCCTACCGCAGCGATTGTGCCGGGCGCCGCGCCGAGATGGGGCCGGGACCTGTGTTGCACAATAGTCGCTGTCACGGCCATGTGAGTAACCATGCCGTCAATCTGGCCGTTCGCGTAATTGACACGCACTGTTAATCGCCCTTAACGTTTCGTTAACAACAGGGGCGAGCGGGGACAATGGTTTCCTCACCGGTGCTGCGGCAACTGCGCAAAAGCGCGGTAATCGGGCTGACAATATCAGGATGGTGGGCAGCGCCCGCCCTCGCCGCCGGCCCGATGGCTACGGGTGGCCTGACGTCCCAACCCATCGGCCACTACGATTTCTGCAAAACCCACAAGAGCGAATGCTCGATCCGCCCGGCCAATCTGGCGCCGGCGACGATGACGGCCGCGCTGATGCGGCAGTTGGTCAGCGTGACAACGGCTGTCAACACAGCCGTCAAGCCGATGAGCGACCTCGAAATCTACGGCAAGGACGAGGTCTGGGCCTATCCCGATAACGGTGTCGGCGATTGCGAGGATTACGTGCTGGAAAAGCGGCGCCGGCTGAATCGCCTCGGCATGTCGCTGGCGGATCTCCTGATTACCGTGGTGCGCAAGCCCGACGGCGAGGGGCATGCGGTGCTGACCGTGCGCACCGACAAGGGCGACTACATTCTCGACAATTTGACCGACAAAGTCCGCTCATGGGACCAGACCGGCTATCGTTTCCTCAAGCGGCAGGCGATCGACAATACCGGCCGCTGGGTTTCGATCCGCGACGGCCAGCAAATCCTGGTCGGATCGGTTCAATAGTTCCTCACCGGCCCGGCGCGGTTCTCATCGCGCCCGCCCCGGTTCCCATGGCGCAATGACGTAGCCTTCGTATCCAGCCGTGTGCCTGTGGTCGCGCATGCCGGACCGGCTGGCGACATGCTCCACCGGGCGCAAAATATAAGCCGGGCCATTGGCATATTGTTCAACCCGGCCGGAACTCTCGCAGAGTCATTCTGAGCTTTGCTGAATCGATAGGACCGCCCTACCTCCCTGTTCCAAAATCATGCCGACGAAAGCTGCCTTGCATTTTGCCGGGTTGCTTGTGCACCCCGACATATGCAATCCATGATCAGGTACTCCGGCACCAACCCATCGGGCCTGCCGGCGCGGCTCCCGCCCGGCTTTTGACCCTCATGCGGCCCGTGCCAGACGTTCCGAACTCATGCGGTAGGAAATCGCCTCGGCCAGATGGATGCGGCCGACCGTTTCGCTGGCTTCGAGATCGGCCAAGGTGCGCGCCACCTTCAACAGGCGGTGATAGGCCCGCGCCGAGAACCCGAGCTTTTCGCTGGCGTCGCTCAACAGCGCCATTCCGGCGGCGTCGGGGGCAGCAATCGTTTCGATAACAGCCGGCGGGCAATGCGCATTGGTACCGGCGCCGGCGATACCGAGCCGCCCGAAGCGCTCGCTCTGGATTTTTCTCGCCCGTGCCACGCGCGTTGCTATCACCGAACTGCTCTCAGCCTGCTTCGGCCTGATCAGGTCGCTTGCCGATACGGCCGGCACTTCGATCCGCAGATCGATGCGGTCGAGAAGCGGGCCGGAAATGCGCGCCTGATAATCAGTGCGGCAGCGCTCGCCGCGCACGCAGCGGTAGCCCGGCTCGCCGGCCATGCCGCACCGGCAGGGATTCATGGCGGCGACCAGTTGGATGCGCGCTGGATAGGTAACGCGATGGTTGACGCGGGCGATCATGCAGTCGCCGGTTTCCAGCGGCTGGCGCAGCGCGTCCAGCGTTTGCGGCGAAAACTCGGGAAACTCGTCCAGAAAAAGTACGCCATGATGCGCAAGCGACACCTCGCCGGGCCTGGCGCGCAATCCGCCGCCGACCATCGAGGCCATCGAGGCCGAATGATGCGGCGAGCGGAATGGGCGGCGGTCGGTAAGCTTGCCTTCGCCCAGTTCGCCGGCAACCGAAGCGATCATCGAAACTTCCAGCAACTCCTTCGGCGACAGCGGCGGCAGGATCGAGGGCAGGCGCTGCGCCAGCATGGATTTTCCCGAACCCGGCGGTCCGACCATCAAAAGATTGTGGCCGCCGGCCGCCGCCACCTCCAGCGCCCGCTTGGCCGTTTCCTGCCCCTTGATATCGGCAAGGTCGGGCAGATCGCTGGCCGCCGCATGCATGCCGGGTTCCGGCCGCGACAGCACCTGCGTGCCGCGGAAGTGGTTTGCGATGGCAATCAGGCTGCGCGGTGCCAATATGTCGATGTCCGCGCCAGCCCAGGCTGCTTCCGGCCCACAGGCAAATGGGCAGATCAGGCCCTTTGCCTCGGCGTTGGCTCCGATAGCCGCGGGCAAGGCGCCGGCAACCGCGGCAATGGTGCCATCGAGCGACAACTCGCCCAGCACGACATAGCCGGCCAGCATATCGCCTGGAATGGCGCCAAGCGCCGCCATCAGGCCGAGCGCGATCGGCAGATCGTAATGGCTGCCTTCTTTCGGCAGATCGGCGGGCGCCAGATTGATCGTGACCTTTCTGGCCGGCATCGACAGGCCGGAGGCGTGCAGGGCTGCCTGTACCCGTTCGCGGCTCTCGGCCACCGCCTTGTCGGGCAAGCCGACGATGGACATACCGACCTTGCCGGGCGCCACCATCACCTGCACGTCGACCGGCACGGCCTCGATGCCCTGAAACGCTACCGTGCGAACGCGAGAAACCATTTTCCGCCCCTGAGGCGGGCAAGCCTATCGTCCGGCCTGCCGCCATCCCCTGAAGCCAGACAAGCATATATAGGCGGTCAAATCAAGAACATTACCAGAACAATCTACCGTCCAGGCTGTGAGGCGGTTGTGCCAGGTTGTGTTGCTGGAACAAAGAAGCGGGCCACGCCAGCCCGCCTGCACCAACCGACACGGCTCCCCTTTCGGCGAAACTGGCTTAGCCGTGCCGCTTGTCCTCGACCACGTTCCAGAACAAGGCGGCGATGTCGGCGCCGCCGAAGCGCTGGATTTCGCGGATGCCGGTCGGCGAGGTGACGTTGATCTCGGTCATGTAGTCGCCGATGACGTCGATGCCGACGAGAATGAAGCCGCGTTCCTTCAGCGAAGGTCCGATGCGGGCGCAAATCTCGCGCTCGCGCTCGGTGAGGTCGGCCTTTTCGGCGCGACCGCCGACATGCATATTCGAGCGCGATTCTCCCTCCGACGGCACCCGGTTGACGGCGCCAACCGCCTCGCCGTCGATCAGGATGATGCGCTTGTCGCCCTTGCGCACGTCCTTCAGGTAGCGCTGCACGATGAACGGTTCGCGGAAGAGTTGCGAGAACATTTCCAGGAGCGAGGTCAGGTTGCGGTCGCCGTCGTTGAGCTGGAACACGCCGGCCCCGCCATTGCCGTAGAGCGGCTTCAGGATGATGTCGCCGAACTCCCGGCGGAAAGCCTCGACCTCGCGCACGTCCTTGGTGATCAGCGTTTCGGGCATCAGGTCGGGAAATTCGGTGACGAAGATCTTTTCCGGGCTGTTGCGCACCCATGCGGGGTCATTGACCACCAGCGTCTTCGGATGGATGCGCTCCAGCATGTGGGTGGTGGTGATGTAGTTCATGTCGAAGGGCGGGTCCTGGCGCAGCAGGATCACGTCCATCTCGGAAAGATCGGTGCGCACCGGCTCGCCAAGCGAGTAGTGGTTGCCCTTCTCGTCGCGCACCTGCATTTCCTCGACGCGGGCGAACACCTTGCCGTCGCGCATCGAAAGCCGGTCGGGCGTGTAGTGGAAAAGCTGGTGCCCACGCCTTTGCGCCTCCAGCGACAGCGCAAACGAGGTGTCGCCTGCAATCGAGACGGCGGAGATGTGATCCATCTGGACGGCAATTTTCAGGGGCATGGGAATTCTCCGGCGAGCGAGCGAACCGCTCATGCCTGTACAGGCTTGGAAGCCCGCTGCCAATCGCGTCTTCTTGAAGGCACGCTCAACGGCGCGCTGGCCTAGGTGTCATGCGGCTCGTCATCGCTTTCTTAAGGCTTGCCATGGCAAGGTCGTGACCGCGACCGGCGCTGCGTTCCGTGCCGGCGGCATTTGCGGACGGGGCATTTTTGGACGGGGCACGATCATGAACGCATTCACGCTCACCCAGCCGGCCGAGACCCGGCAGATCGAGTTGACCCTGTTGATGCCTTGCCTGAACGAGGCCGAAACGCTGGCCGCGTGCATCGGCAAGGCCAGGGCATTTCTCGATGCCGCAGGCATTTCCGGCGAAATCCTGATCGCCGACAACGGCAGCACCGACGGGTCGCAGGCCATCGCCACGGCGCTCGGCGCGCGCGTCGTTCCCGTGGCGCAGAAGGGCTATGGCGCAGCGCTTCTCGGCGGCATAGCCAGCGCCAAGGGCCGTTTCGTCATCATGGGCGACGCCGACGACAGCTACGACTTTTCCGCACTCGACGCGTTCGTGGCGCGGCTGCGCGACGGTGCCGACCTCGTCATGGGCAACCGCTTCCAGGGAGGCATCGAACCCGGCGCGATGCCGCCGCTCCACCGCTATCTGGGCAACCCCGTGCTCAGCTTCGTCGGCCGCCTGTTCTTCCGCATCAAGGCCGGCGACTTCCATTGCGGTCTGCGCGGCTTCAACACGCAGGCAATCCGCAAGCTCGACCTGCAGACGACCGGCATGGAATTCGCCAGCGAAATGGTAGTGCGCAGCGCGCTGGCCGGCCTGCGCATCGAGGAAGTACCGACGACGCTGAAGCCGGACGGGCGCAGCCGCCCGCCACATCTGCGGACCTGGCGCGACGGCTGGCGTCACCTGAAATTCCTGCTGGTCTATAATCCGCGCTGGCTGTTCTTCGTCCCCGGTTCGATCCTGACGGGCGTCGGTACCGTGTTCGCGGCCCTGCTGCTGTTCGGACCCTTGCGCGTAGTCGATAATCTCTCGCTCGACCTCAACACCTTCACGGCAGCCTGCTTCATGATCGTCTGCGGCGTGCAGTTGCTGACTTTCGGCGTGATCTCGCGCTGCTATGCGGAAAAAACCGGCATGCTGCCCAGTACCCGCGGCTCCACCTGGCTGACCACGACCTTCAGCATCGACCGCCTGGTCACCGATGCCGCCCTGTGCTTCGTCGGCGGTTCCCTGTTTTTCGGCTATGCGGTGCTGAGATGGGCGCATCTCGGTTTCGGGCCGCTCGACGATTCGGAAATCCCGCGCATCGTCACGCTGGGGCTGACGCTGATCGTCCTGTCGCTGCAGGTGTTCTTTTCCGCCTTCCTGCTCGGGGTGCTGGAAATCCCGGTGAAGCGGATGGCGTCGGCCGGCACGAACCGCGCCGATCCGTCGCCCTGAGGGCGCGATGGGCCTGATCCTCCATCGTCTTTGCGGGCCACGCCTGCTTCGCTTCGCCACCGTCGGGGTCGGCGCCGCGGCACTGTTTTTCGGCCTTGCCTGGCTTCTCGTTTCCATCGGCGTGCCGCCGTTCACGGGCAGCGTCATCGCCTACGCAACGGCGTTCGTCGTCGCCTATACCAGCCAGCGCGCATGGACGTTCGAAGGCCGGCACGACCATTCGCGGGTGCTGCCCCGGTACCTGGTGCTCCAACTGGGATGCGCGCTGTCTTCTGGTGCGTTCGCGCATTTCGCGGTGGACCGTTTCGGCATGTCGCCGTTTGCCATGTCGGCTCTCACCACACTGGTCGTAAGCGCGGCAAGCTATGTGCTTTCGTCCCTGTGGGTCTTTCGGGACTAAAGCATGTCTCCCGAAAGTGGTCCGGTTTCGGGACAAAGACATGTGTGAAATCAAAACCTAAAGCGTACGGAGCCAACCTGAAAGATCGCGACACACTTTAGGACGGGCGGCTCTTCACGCGCCTGCGCATCGGGAACTTTACGCTTCGTTGAGACGAGGCGGGATAAGGTCGGCCTTCACGAATTGATCCGAAGGCCCCTTGCATGTCTTCCATCAGCGCCGTCACGCCACGCGGGTCACGCCACGTGCTCTGGCCGAAAGATCTCGTTCTCGCGCTTGCCGCCGTACTGATGGTGCTTGCCGTGAATGCCGCCATGGGCTTCCCTTCCCTCGGCGGTACGGAGGACAACGACAGCCTGCTTCGGCTGGTCGAGGTGCGCGACTGGCTTTCCGGCCAGAACTGGTTCGATCTTCATCAATACCGGATGGGACCGGACGGCGGCTTCGTCATGCACTGGTCGCGTCTGGTCGATGCGCCGCTGGCCGTTATCATCCTTGCCGTATCCGCCCTAACCGGCAGCATGGCGATAGCCGAAACCACCGCCCGGATCATCTGGCCGGCCCTTATGTTCGGCCTTACCGTGTTCTTCACCCTGCGCGCCGCGCGCCGTTTCGGCGGCGACAGCGCTGTCCTGCCCGCCCTGATCACCTGCGCGACGGCGCTGTATTTTCTCGGCATCTACGATCCCGGCGCGCTAGACCATCACAATATTCAGCTGACGTTGACCATGGCCAGCGTGTCCTTCCTGCTCGCCGCCCCGCAGCAACGGGCGGCCGCCGCGTTCGCCGGCATATGCGCGGCGCTTACGCTGGCGATCGGCATGGAAACCGCGCCCTATGTCGGCGTCATCGGCCTGTGCGTCGCCGGCCTTTTCCTGTTCGGTGACAACGGGGAGCGGTTCGTCGCCAGGGACTACGGGCTCGGCTTCGCGGGCACCTCGGCGCTGGCCTTTATCCTTACCGTGGCGCCGTCCGAGTGGGCGTATGCGCAGTGCGACGCCTTCTCGACCTTCCAGTTCGTATTGGCGGGGCTGGCGGGGGTTGGCCTTGCCGCAATCGCCTGCGCGGACCTTGTCCACCGCACCCGTGCGCGACGGCTGGCGGCACTTGTCCTGCTTGGCGCGGGACTGACCGTTGTCGCGCTGATATGGTTTCCCGAATGCCTTGCCGCGCCCTATGCGGCGCTCGATCCCCGCCTGCGCACACTCTGGCTGGACCATGTTTCGGAGGCGCAATCGCTGTTCATGCTCATCGCGGACCGGGACCCGTCGCTGCTGGCGCGCTACGCCACGCCCATGGTTGCGCTCGCTGTGATGGCACTGCGCCTTCGCCGCGGTGCCTGGCGCAGGCAGGACAGCGTGGTCGGCACCCTGCTGGCTGCGGCGTTCGTCGTCAGCGTCTGGCAGGTACGCGGCTCCACCTTCTCGATCGTGTTTGCCGTCATCCCGCTTTCCGACTGGATCGGAAAATGGCGCGAGCGGGCCGAAACCACGCGCACGCCGGCCGCCTCGCTTAAGATGATCGCAGTCTGGCTGGTGTCGCTGAACACCACATGGGCCGGCACAGCCGCCGCTGCGACGCAGGCGATTGAAAACGGGCAAAAGACGGCCGGGGCGTCGGAGGCCTCAGCTTGCGACAGGGCGGTCGACTTTGCAGCCCTTGCCGGTCTGCCGGACACCACCGTACTGGCCACGTCCAATTTCGGAGCGCCGATCCTGGCCTATTCGGGACACCGGGCGCTGGCCGGCCCCTACCACCGCAACATTGCCGGCAACCTTCTCGTGCTCGACACTTTCACGGGCCCGACCGACGAGGCGAAGAGGGTGATCGAAAGCCACCATATCGGCATTGTCGCGCTTTGTCCCGGCAGCGGCGAGAACCGCCTTCTCGTCGATGCCGCGCCTGACGGTTTCCTGGCGCAATTGACGCGCGGTAGCGTACCGGCATGGCTGGAACCGATCGCCGGAACCCGTGGAAAACCGCTGGAACTCTACCGCGTCAAACAAGGCGAATGACGTTCGCGGCAGTCTGTTAGCCGGCTTTATCGCGAAAGCGCCATCGAACCCTCGAGGGATACGTTTCCTAAAGGGTTTGTGGTTATTATCAGAGAAAATACCGACGTAAAAAAACAGGGACACCGATGCAAACATCGTTTGGCACCGGGCAGGCGGACAGGGAAAGCACGGATCTGGCATTTACCGATCCGCTGACCGGGCTTGGCAATCATCGGCGTTTCTTCGACAAGGTCGAGCGGCTGATCAGCGACCGGTCCGACGACCCGGCACCGTTTGCCGTCGGCATCGTCGACCTCGACGGCTTCAAGCCGATCAACGACCTGTTCGGCCACAAGGCCGGCGACGACATACTGGTCCAGGTCGCGATGCGGCTGAAAGCCTCGATGGACGGCCATTCGACCGTCTGCCGGATCGGCGCCGACGAATTCGCCTTCCTCTATCCGATGGTGTTCAGCGAAGAAGCGGTGAGCGAAAAGGCGCGCATGCTGATCGAGATCCTGTCGGCGCCTTATGACGTGGGTGAACGTACCGCCCGCCTGTCGGCATCGGTCGGCTGCTCGCTGTTCTACTCCGGCGACGAGACGACCGACATCCTCATCAACAAGGCCGAAACCGCGCTCTACCACGCCAAGCGTTCAGGCCGCGGCCAGGTCGTCGTCTACACCCGCGAAATGGAAGAAGCCGCCAAGCGCGTCACCCGCATCGAGCAAGCGCTGCGCCGGGCCGTTTCGGCGGGTGAGGTCGAGCCGCATTTCCAGCCCATTGTCGACCTCAACACCCGGCGCACCATCGGTTTCGAAACGCTGGCGCGGTGGACCGATCGCGATCTCGGTTCGGTATCGCCGGTCGTGTTCATCCCCATCGCCGAGGAACGCGGCATCATCGGGCCGATGTCGCAACTGTTGCTGCGCAAGGCCACCGAAGCGGCGCGTAATTGGCCGAAGGACCTGTTCCTCGCCTTCAACCTGTCGCCTTCGCAACTGGTCGACCAGAACACCGGCCTGCATATCCTTTCGATCCTCGACCGTACCGGCTTCGACCCGCGCCGGCTGGAAATCGAGATCACCGAAACCGGCCTGATGAACGACCCCGCCTCGGCGGAAAAGATCGTCGAGGACTTGCGCCGCGTCGGCATCCGCGTCTCGCTGGACGATTTCGGCACCGGCCAGTCCTCGCTCGGGCGCCTGCGCGAATTCCATTTCGACAAGCTCAAGATCGACCGCGCCTTCGTTTCCTCCATCCTTGATGATCGCCCTTCCGAACACATCATTCGCGCCATCCTCGCCATGTGCGAGGGGCTGGGCATGGACGTGGTCGCGGAGGGGATCGAACAGGAGGCGCAAGCCGATCGCCTCGTGCAGTTCGGCTGCGCCGGCGGGCAAGGCTATCTGTTCGGCCGGCCGGCCGATGCCGCCACTACGCTCGGCTATCTGCGCGACTCGTTTCGCGGAGCCCAGCGCGCCTGCTCTCTGTAAGCCTGCCAGACCCGCTCCGGCGATTGCGTCGCTGGGACGCCTGACTGCTCTTTTGTCAGACATATACGCTTTTTGTTGTGTCTCCCCCTTGCCCGGCGGCTTTGGCCGGATAGGATGCGCCGCCGGCCGGCCATGGAACCGGGAGGGGAGATAAATCATGATGCCATCCGCACGCTTTACCGACCTTGAAGGCGCTTCGGTGCTGATCACGGGCGGCGGTTCCGGCATCGGCGCCAAGCTGACGGAAGGGTTCGCCCGGCAGGGATCGAAGGTCGCCTTCATCGACATCGCCGAAAAGGCCAGCCACGCACTGTGCGACGAAATCGAGGCGGCGACAGGCAACAGGCCGCTCTATCTGAGCGCGGACCTGCGCGACATCGCCGCGCTGCGCGCGGCCGTCACCAAGGCAAGCGCCGCGCATGGGCCAATCACGGCGCTGGTCAACAACGCCGCCAGAGACGACCGCCACGCCGCGGAAGATCTGACGCCGGAAGGCTGGGACAACAACCTCGCGATCAATCTGAGGCCGCATTTCTTCACCGCCCAGGCGGTCCATGAAGGGATGCGCAAGGCCGGCCATGGCTCAATCGTCAACTTCACCTCCACCTCCTACATGCTCAACATCGGCGACATGCCGGCCTATACCGCCGCCAAGGCCGGCATAGTCGGCCTGACCAAGGGGCTCGCCGGCCGCTACGGAAAAGACGGCATAAGGGTCAACGCAATCGCGCCCGGCTGGGTCATCACCGAACGCCAGCGCGAATTGTGGGTGACCGAGGAAAAACTCAACTCCCACATCAGCCGCCAGGCGATCCCGAAGGAGATGCAGCCAGAAGACATGGTCGGCCCATGCCTGTTCCTCGCCTCCGACGCCTCGGCGATGTTGACGGCGCAGACGCTGATCGTCGACGGGGGCATGCTGTGAGCGATGCCGCGCCGGCTGTCGCCGCCGTCGATTGGGGCACCACGCGGCTGCGGCTATGGCTGCTCGATGCCTCCGGCGAGGTGCTTGCCGAACGGCGTGGCGACGACGGGCTGACCACCGCGCGGGAAACCGGTTTCTCCGCCGTCCTCGAAGGCCATTTGACAGCGATGGCCGCGCCGAAAACGCTGCCGGTCGTCGCCTGCGGCATGGTCGGCTCGCGGCAGGGCTGGCTCGAAGCGCCCTATGTCGATACGCCGGCCCCCATTGACGCCATCCTCAAGGGCGCGGTGCGCGTGCCGGACCAGGCCCGCGACATCCGCATCGTGCCGGGGCTGGCACAGCGGCTTGCCGAGGCGCCCGACGTGATGCGCGGCGAGGAGACACAGCTTGCCGGCGCGGGTTTGCCGGCAAAGGGCCGCCATCTGGTATGCATGCCGGGCACCCATTCGAAATGGGTCGAGGTCGCGGACGGCACGGTTGCCGGCTTTGGCACCTGGCCGACCGGCGAATTGTTCTCGGTTCTGGCCACGCATTCGATCCTGCGTCATTCGCTCGGCGAAGAACCGGCGCCGGTCAGCCCCGACAATGAATTTTTCCAGCGCGCATGCATGGCGGCGCTGGCCGACGGCGGCGATGTCTCGGCAAACCTTTTTGCGATCCGCGCCGCCAGCCTGTTGCAGGGGCTGGAGCCCACTGACGCGGCGGCGCGTCTTTCCGGCCTTTTGATCGGCGGCGAGATCGCTTCGGCCAGGCGTCGCTACGGAGCGAGGCAGGAGCCGGTTACCCTCATCGGCACCGGCGCGCTCGGTGAACTTTACGGCGCGGCGCTCGGCCTTGCCGGCATCGGGGTTCGCCTGGTGGATGCCGAGGAAGCCGTCCGAGCGGGCCTGTTTTCGGCAGCCCGCCATATTGGCATAATCGCCACGACAGGAACTTCGGCATGACCCAGACCGCCCCCTTCCCTAAGCTGCGGCGCGGCCTCGTCGCTATTTTGCGTGGCCTGAGGCCCGACGAGGCGTTCGCGGTCGGCCATGCCGTGTTCGAAGCCGGCATCGAGGCGATCGAAGTACCGCTCAATTCGCCCGATCCGTTTTCTTCCATAGCCGCGCTCGTCGAAAACCTGCCGCACGCAGCGCTGGTCGGAGCCGGCACCGTGTTGAGCGCCGCCGATGTCGACGGCCTGCACAAGGCTGGTGGCCGGCTGCTGGTCAGCCCTAATATCGATGCCGAGGTCATGCACCGGGCCGCGACCTACGGCATGGTCACCATGCCCGGCGTCTTTTCACCTTCGGAAGCCTTTCAGGCCATCCGGCTTGGCGCGTCGGCGCTGAAATTCTTCCCGGCAAGCGTGCTCGGCGCTTCCGGCATCGCCGCGATGCGCGCGGTGCTGCCAGCCGATACGCTGGTCGGCGCGGTCGGCGGCGTCTCGGACAAGGACTTCGCCGGCTACAAGGCTGCCGGCGTGTCGGTGTTCGGTCTCGGCTCCAGCCTGTTCAAGCCCGGCATGAGCGTGAACGACGTCGCAGCGCGCGCCCGCGCCGCAGTCAGCGCCTGGGATGCAGCCTTCGGAGCCGCGTGATGGCCGCTGCAAGGCCGCGTCTCGTTCTTGTCTACGAACCGGAAAGTGCCTGCTTCGATCGATTGATCGTGGATGGCTACGCGCCGGAACGGGCCGCCGAGATTTCCTCCTATCTGGCGCAGTCGACCGATCTCGCCCCCGAATTCAATGCACTGGCGACAGCGTGCGCGGAACGCGACCTCATCTTCGAGCCGGTTGCACTGGACGATGCGGCAGGTGCGCTGACTGGAAGCGATCCGCACTCGACGCTGGTGTGGACGCTGACCGACGGCATCGCCTATTTTCGCGGCGGCGCCGCGCCGGCGCTGGCGCGCCTGAACGGCTTGCGCACCATCGGCAGCGACGACTCCCTGTTTGCGCTTTGCCAGGACAAGTTCCGCTCCGGCGCGGTGCTTGCCGCACTCGGCCTGCCTGCGCCGCAGACCGGCCTCGCCCGCGACGGGCAATGGCTGGTCGAGCCGCCGGCCTCGCCGGCCGGCTGGTTCGTCAAGCCCAACCGTCTCGGCGCCAAGATCGGCATCTGGCCGGATTCGCGCTGCGATAGCCTGGCGCGCGCGCTGGAACTAAGCCGCCGCGTCTTTTCGGCCTACAGGGACGACGGGGTGGTTC
>JBARYG010000182.1:0-26328 GCA_049647745.1 Mesorhizobium sp. | reverse complement strand
GTGCGCGGTTCCGATGGCGGCATCGTCGGTGAGGCGGCGGTCGATTTCATCAAGCAGTTCAAGGTCGATTACGCGGTGATCGGCGCCTCGGCCATCGACCACGACGGCGCGCTGCTCGATTTCGATTTCCGCGAGGTCAAGGTCGCCCAGGCGATCATCGCCAATGCCCGCCATGTCATTCTGGTTTCGGACCAGACCAAGTTCGAACGCACCGCGCCGGTCCGCATCGGCCATCTGTCGCAGGTCGATACCTTTATTACCGACCGCTGCGAAATCGCGTCGATCCGCAGGATTTGCGACGAGGCCGAGGTGCATCTGGTCGAAACCGCGCTCGAATGACAGGCGCCTACCAGCTTTTCCAGCGCCGACTTTTCGTTTGACACTCGTTATAATTTCGAAATAATCAAATCGCATTTCGATAATAGCGATAGCGCTGCAATACGAAATTTCTGGAGGGGTCCGTGGGCGCACCGATCCATGACATCTTTGTCATAGGCGGCGGCATTAATGGCTGCGGTATTGCCAGGGACGCCGCTGGACGCGGTTTTTCCGTCTTTCTCGCAGAGATGAACGATCTGGCCAGCGGTACGTCCTCCGGCTCGACCAAACTCATCCATGGCGGCCTGCGTTATCTCGAATATTACGAATTCCGGCTGGTGCGCGAAGCGTTGATGGAGCGCGAGGTGCTGTGGCGCAACGCACCGCACATCATCTGGCCGATGCGTTTCGTGCTTCCTTACGCGAAGGGCCTGCGGCCGGCCTGGCTGCTGCGGCTCGGCCTGTTTCTTTACGACCATATCGGCGGACGCAAGGCCCTGCCGGCGACCAGGACGCTGGATATGCGCAACGATCCGGCCGGAAAGCCGCTGAAGCCGCTGTTTTCGAAGGCATTCGAATATTCCGACGGCTGGGTTAACGACGCGCGGCTGGTGGCGTTGAATGCGCGCGATGCCGCCGATCGCGGGGCCGTCGTCAGGACGCGGACCAGGGTCGTCACCGCCCGCCGCGAGGGCGACCTTTGGACGATTGCCATCGAGGACATGCGCACCCATGAAACCGAGGAGGTCAAGGCGCGCCTCATCGTCAACACCGCCGGACCCTGGGTCGATCATGTTCTGTCCGACGTGGTCGGCCAGAACGACGCCCATAATGTGCGACTGGTACAGGGCAGCCACATCGTGGTGCCGAAGAAGTTCGAGGATCCGCGCGCCTATTTCTTCCAGAACAAAGATGGCCGCATCATCTTCGCCATTCCCTACGAGGAAGAATTCACGCTGATCGGCACCACGGACCGCGATTTTGCCGGCGACCCGCACGCCGCGAAAATCAGTGATGCCGAGATCGATTATCTGTGCGCGGCCGCAAGCGAGTATTTTTCGCAACCGGTTCGCCGCGAAGATATCGTCTGGACCTATTCGGCGGTGCGGCCGCTCTATGACGATCACGCCTCGAAGGCGCAGGAGGCGACCCGCGACTATGTGTTGAAAGGCGAGGGCGGCGCTGGCCAGGCCCCGATCATCAACGCCTTTGGCGGCAAGATCACTACCTACCGCCGACTGTCCGAATCGATGCTGGAAAAGATCGAAGGGTTTTTGGGCAAGCGCGGCAAACCATGGACCGCCAGCGCGCCGCTGCCCGGCGGCGATTTTCCGGCAACCGGCTTCGAGGCGCAGGTGAAGAGCCTTGCGGCCGCCTATCCGTTCCTGGATGTCCGGCTTGCCCGCCGGCTTACGCGCCTCTACGGAACCTGTGCACGAAAGCTGCTTGGCGACGCCAGGTCGCTTGGCGATCTCGGCCGGGATTTCGGCGCCGACCTCTATGAAGCCGAGGTCCGCTACCTTGCTCGCCATGAGTGGGCGCTGGCCGCCGAAGATGTATTATGGCGACGCACCAAGCGTGGGCTGCATTTCGATGCCGGGCAGACAGCGGCGCTCGACAAGTTCATGCAGGGCATGGGCGCGCAGTAATCCACGGCCCGCTGGATTGCATGGGAGGGGAAATGACCGGTTTTATCCTGGCGATAGACCAGGGAACGACGTCGAGCCGGGCTATTGTGTTCGACGCGAAAATGAAGGTCGCCGGCGTCGGGCAGAAGGAATTCACCCAACACTACCCGGCTTCGGGCTGGGTCGAGCATGATCCGGAGGAAATCTGGGCCAGTGTCGTATGGTCGGTGAAAGCGGCGCTGAAGAAAGCGGGTCGCGAAGCACCGGAAATTGCTGCAATCGGCATAACCAACCAGCGCGAAACGGTTGTCGTCTGGGACAAGACGACAGGCATACCGATTCATCCGGCCATCGTCTGGCAGGACCGGCGCACCGCGCCGCTGTGCCAGAAGCTGAAGAAGCAGGGTTTTGAGAAAAAATTCACGAAAAAGACCGGGCTTCTGCTGGACCCTTATTTTTCCGGCACCAAGATTGCCTGGATGCTGGACAAGGTGAAGGGCGCGCGCAAGCGCGCCGAACGCGGTGAATTGCTGGCGGGCACCATCGACAGCTTTCTGATCTGGCGGCTGACCGGTGGCAAGGTGCACGCGACCGATGCCACCAACGCCTCGCGCACGCTGGTCTACAACATCGAGAACAATGCCTGGGACGAGGAACTGCTCGGCATATTGGGCATTCCGGCAAACATGCTGCCGCAGGTGAAGGATTGCGCCGACGACTTTGGAATCACCGACAAAAACCTGTTCGGTTCCGGCATAAGAATCCTCGGCGTGGCCGGCGACCAGCAGGCGGCGACGATCGGACAGGCCTGTTTCCAGCCGGGCATGATGAAATCCACCTACGGCACCGGCTGCTTTGCGCTGCTCAACACCGGCGCCGATCTGGTGCGTTCGAAAAACCGGTTGCTGACCACCATCGCCTATCGGCTGAACGGCCGCACCACCTATGCCCTGGAGGGCTCGATTTTTGTCGCCGGAGCGGCGGTGCAATGGCTCCGCGACGGTTTGAAGATCATCGGCAAGGCGGAGGAAACGGGCAAATTGGCCGCCGAGGCGGACCCGACGCAAAACGTCTATCTGGTACCGGCCTTCGTCGGGCTGGGCGCGCCGCACTGGGATGCCGAGGCGCGGGGCGCCATTTTCGGACTGACGCGTAATTCGGGGCCGGCAGAATTCGCCCGCGCAACACTGGAATCGGTTGCCTACCAGACGCGCGATCTGCTCGATGCCATGCATAAGGACTGGAAGCGGGCGTCAGCCGAAACGGTGCTGCGGGTCGACGGCGGCATGGTGGCATCCGATTGGACGATGCAGCGGCTGGCCGACATTCTCGATGCGCCGGTCGACCGGCCGACCATTCTCGAAACCACGGCGTTGGGGGCCGCCTGGCTTGCCGGTTCGCAAGCCGGCGTCTGGCCCAAGGCCACTGAATTTGCCGGGGCTTGGGCGCTGGATCGCCGATTCGAGCCTGAAATGGATGCGAAGCTACGGGCGTTCAAATTAAAAGGCTGGCACGACGCGGTACGACGGACCCTCAGCGCCGGTTAAAATATAAAAAGCCCGCGCTACTGGTAGCGCGGGCTTCCCGTTCAATCGATTTCGCTCAATAGGGCGAGCGGCACTGCTGGCGCGGGCCGTTATAGGGCTGGAACGTGTTGTCCGAAGCCCGATAGGACTTGTAGCGATTATAGCAGTACTGGACATGCGAATTGCCGCGATAGACAGGGGGAGCATCATTGGCAATGGCGCCGGAAATGATCGCACCTGCGGCAAACGCAGCAAGCGGGAACCACAGATCGCCGTGCCGGCGATAGCCCGGACGGTAGTGGTCGTAACCGCGATGGCCGCGCCAGTAGCGGGCGCGATCGCGAGAGTAGTGGCGGCCGCCGTCCCAATGGCGATCACCCCGGTAATGCCGGCTTCTCGGTATATAGACGCGGCCGCCGGAGGCCTCCCGGCCACCACCCCGATCCACGACAGGCACTATGTCCGCCGACGCAGTATTTGCCTGAGGCACATAGATGGATGCGGCGCTCGCGGGCACCATTTCAGCGCCGACGAAGGAAACCGACAATACGGTCGCTAGAACACCCGACACAATTTTTCTCATAATCTTCTCCTAAAATAAAGGCAGTCCCTTGTGGGGCGACAACGGATGAACAAACATATTTGTTCCAGACGTATTGCCAAGTTACCAAGATGTAATGTGCAGCTGTTCGAGATCGTTGCGATCCCGAACCATAGCCGCATCGTTGAAGGGGCGGAATAAGCTCTCTTTTCCGGTTGACCGGGTCGAGCACTCTCCCTATGTTCCGCCCACTTTCGCGGGGCCGTTAGCGGCCGTGCGAAAGCTCGCAATCTTGCCGGTTACGCATCCAGTTTCAACGCGGACGGCGTTCGCCTTTGAGGTCGGGCCGTCCACGGCCTTGCAGCAGGGCGATCAGGCGAGGCGGGCGGGTAGCTCAGTGGTAGAGCATTCGACTTTTAATCGAATGGTCGTGGGTTCGATACCCACCCCGCCCACCACCGGTTCCTAAAGAACCAGTGAGACGCTGCCGCCGGCATGCCGTTCGAGCCGGCCGGCGAGGTCGAGCTCCAGAAGCACCATGAAAACCTGTGCGGGATGCAGGCCCGTGTGATGGATGATTTCGTCGGGCGACACCGGCGTCGGTCCCAATGCCTCGACCACGAGGGCGCGGTCTTCTTCGCCGGGCGGCGGCGTCGCAGAGAAATCCGGCGGTTCTTCCAGTTGAACCAGGCCCGAGGCCGCCATGCCGGTCAGTGGCGCGATCGCCGCCGAAATGTCGGCGGCCTCGGTGACCAGAATGGCGCCGTCCTTGATGAGGCCGTTGGTGCCGCCGGCGCGCGGATCGAGCGGCGAACCCGGCACGGCGAACACCAGCCTCCCCATCTCGCCGGCAAGCCGGGCGCTGATCAGCGAGCCGGAGCGCTTGGCCGCCTCGACCACGACCAGCCCGAAGCTGGCGCCGGCCACCAGACGGTTGCGGCGCGGAAAATCCTGCGCACGCGGCTGCCAGCCGAACGGCATTTCGGAAATGATCGCACCGCCGCGTTCGCAAATCTCGTGCATGAGATCGATATTTTCAGGCGGATAGGGCATATCGAGACCGCCGGCAAGCACACCCACCGTGCCGGTCGAAAGGCTGCCCTGATGGGCGGCCGTGTCGATGCCGCGCGCCAGGCCGGAGACGATGCCGTAACCGTCGCGCCCGAGTTCCGCGCCAAGCGTGCGCGCCATCTTGATGCCGGCAAGCGAGGCATTGCGTGCGCCGACGATGGCCACCATGGGGAGGTCGAACACCGCGCCTTCGCCCTTCATCGCCAGCAGGGGTGGCGGATGGTCGATCGCTTTCAGCAGCGGTGGGTAGTCCGGCTCGCCGATGCCGACGAAACGAGCGCCGGCCTTTCTCGCCGCTTCCATCTCCGCTTCTGCTTCCGCGACGGATGGAATCCGCACCATTCGGTTGAGGCCGCCCGAAATCATCAGTTCAGGCAGCATTTCAAGGGCTGTCTCGGCCGAGCCGAAGCGGTTAATCAGGTCGCGGAAAGAGGCTGGTCCGACATTTTGCGTGCGAATCAGTCGAAGCCAGGCAAGCCGCTGCCGGTCGCTGAGACGCGGCGCGGCGGCACGCCCGTTCATCCCTTTGCGCCGATCCGGCCCTCGGTGCCCGCCATCAGCCGGGTGATGTTGGCGCGATGCTTGATGAAGACGATCACGCTCATCACCGCGAACAGGCCGGCGATCTGTGGTGATGCCTGGAACCATAGCGCTATCGGCACGAGCACGGCGGCGGTGAGCGCGGCAAGCGAGGAATAGCGGAATACGATGGCAACGATCAGCCATACCGCGGCGAAAACCAGTGCGCCCTGCCAGGCAAGGCCGATCAGCACGCCCAGATAGGTGGCGACGCCCTTGCCGCCCTTGAAGCCCAGCCAGACCGGGAACAGATGGCCGATGAAAGCGCCGAAGCCGGCCAACAGGCCAAGGGTTGGGCCATAATGCGCTGCGACCAGTGCCGCCGCCGTGCCTTTCAGCACGTCCAGGATCAGTGTGGCCGCGGCGAGCCCCTTGTTGCCGGTCCGAAGCACGTTCGTCGCGCCGATGTTGCCGGAGCCGATGGCGCGCACGTCGCCTAGGCCCGCCGCCCGCGTCAGCAGCAGGCCGAAGGGGATGGAACCGAGCAGATAGCCGAATACCAGCGCGATAATGGATGTGGTGGTCATGGCTCCCCCGTGGTCGGCTGGTCTTCCGCCAGTCTAGGCCGAGAATACTGTGCGGCCCGCAACCATCGTTTGCAAGACCCTGCCTTGCAGGCGCGCACCCTCGAAGCAGGTGTTTTTGGAGCGCGAGCGGATGCCGCTTTCGCTGACCACCCATGGCTCGTCGAGATCGACAAGCGCCAGATCGGCCGCTGCGCCGGGCTTCAGCGTACCGCCCGGCAGGCCAAACAGCTTGGCCGGCGCGGTGGACAAAAGCTCGACCAGCCGAGAGAGCGAAACGTCTTCATTGTGATAAAGCCGCAGTGCTGCACCCAGCAGCGTTTCGAGCCCGATCGCGCCGGCGGCCGCATCCGCGAAGGGCAGGCGCTTGGTATCGACGTCCTGCGGATCGTGCGAGGAAACGATGACGTCGATGGTACCGTCTTTTACAGCCTCGATCATTGCCAGCCGGTCGTCTTCGGCGCGCAGCGGCGGTGTCAGCCGGAAGAAGGTGCGGTATTCACCGACATCGTTTTCGTTGAGGGCGAGATTGTGGATCGACACGCCGGCGGTGACGCTGGCGCCGTCCATTTTGGCGCGCGCGACGGCACCTGCTGCCATGGCGGTAGAAATCTTGGCCGCGTGATAGGCGCCACCGGTCAGCCGCGCCAAGGCAAGATCGCGCTCCAGCGGTATGATCTCCGCCTCGCGCGGAATGCCGGAAAGGCCGAGCCAGCTTGCGTAAAGCCCCTCGTTCATGACGCCGGACGAAGCGAGGTCGGCGTCTTGCGTTTCATGCGCGATCACCGCGCCGAAATCGCGCGCATAGGTCAGCGCGCGGCGCATCACCAGCGAACTGGCGATGGTATGGCGTCCGTCGGTGAAGCCGACGCTGCCTGCCTCGCGCAACAGGCCGAACTCGGTCATTTCGCGGCCGGCGAGGCCCTTGGTGATGGCTGCGGCGGGAAATACGTTGACGCTTGCGGTGTCTCTTGCCGTGCGCAGCACGAACTCAACCAGCGCCACATTGTCGATCACCGGATCCGTATCGGGCATCATGACGATGGAGGTCACCCCGCCGGCCGCCGCCGCAAGGCTCGCCGAGGCAATGGTTTCGCGGTGCTCGCCGCCCGGTTCGCCGATGAAGACCCGGGTATCGACCAGGCCGGGGATAACCGCCTTGCCGGCACAGTCGATGCTTTCCGCGCCCGCCGGCACGCCCTGATTGAGCGCGGATTTTCCGGCCGCGACGATTTTCCTGCCGTCGACGATGACAGTGCCGACCTCATCGATGCCGCGCGACGGATCGACGATGCGGGCGTTCTGGAAGGCGGTGACGCTCATTGTCCGCGCCCCTCGTTGCGGCGTGGGTCGAGCAACGCTTCCATCACCGCCATGCGCACGGCGACACCCATTTCCACCTGTTCCTGGATGACGCTTTGCGGCCCGTCGGCGATTTCGGAGGCGATCTCGACGCCCCGGTTCATCGGCCCCGGATGCATGACCAGGGCGTCGGGCTTCGCCGCCTTCAGCTTTTCGGCGTCGAGCCCGAAATAGCGGAAATACTCGCGGATCGAAGGGACGAACGCGCCCGCCATGCGCTCCCGTTGCAGGCGCAGCATCATCACCACGTCGGCATCCTTCAGCCCCTCGGCCATGGATTTGGCGACGATGACGCCCATGCGCTCGATACCGGAGGGCAGCAGCGTCGAAGGGGCGACCACGCGGACCTGCGCGCCCAGCGCATTCAACAGCATGATGTTGGAACGGGCGACGCGCGAATGCAGGATGTCGCCGCAGATCGCCACGATCAGCTTCGACAACGGTCCCTTGGCGCGGCGGATGGTCAGCGCGTCGAGAAGCGCCTGCGTCGGGTGTTCGTGCGCGCCGTCGCCGGCATTGACCACCGAGCAGCCAACCTTTTGCGCCAGAAGAGCTGCCGCGCCTGCCGACTGGTGGCGGATAATCAGGATATCCGGCCGCATGGCGTTCAGCGTCATCGCCGTGTCGATCAGCGTCTCGCCCTTTTTCACCGACGAACTGGCGACCGACATGTTCATGACGTCGGCGCCCATTCTTTTCCCGGCAAGTTCGAATGACGACTGGGTGCGCGTAGAGGCTTCGTAGAAAAGATTGATCTGCGTGCGCCCGCGCAAGGTGGTGGTTTTCTTCTCCGACTGACGCGAGATCGCCACCGCGCGGTCGGCACGGTCGAGCAGCAATTCTATGTCGGAGGGGGAAAGCGTGCTGATGCCAAGAAGATGGCGATGAGGATAAAGCGGCAGGGAAGGGGCGTCTGTCATCTCAAGAGGCTGCTATAGGGTGCTGCCGGAAGCCTCGCAAGCGCTGGCTTTGGATTATGGGGCTTCTCCCCGGTATTTTCGTCGCGCACGCGCTTGGGGTTAGGCTATAACCCCGCGACGGTGCGGATTCTTCTGATCGGCGCCTGCATGCATGAGGAGAGGGCGTGAGCGACGACGTGACGAACCAGCCCCCGCCGCTGACGGGGGGCAATGCCTGGCGCGGCGACCCGCTGCTGATCCAGCTTGCCGAGCAGTTTTCCGAGCCCGTACGCAAGGACCTCGACGCGCTCGGCCGTTTCGTGCTGACGCACGAAGCGCAGGATTTGGCTCGCCTTGCCAACACGGAGACGCCGAAACTCAAGACGCACGACCGGCAGGGCAGGCGGCTCGATCAGGTCGAATTCCACCCCGCTTATCATGCGCTGCTGCGCCGTTCGGTGGCCAACGGCCTCCATTCCTCGATTTGGGAGAACGGCGACGCCGAGATCGGCCGTCGCCACCAGGTCCGCGCCGCGCGCTTTTACCTGACCGCCGAACTCGAAACCGGCCATCTGTGCCCGATCACCATGACCAGCGCCTCGCTGGCGGCGCTGATGGCAAGCCCGAAACTTTTCCGCGAATGGGCGCCGCGCATCACCACGCGCAAATACGACCAGAGCCAGAAGCCACCCGTCGAAAAGACCGGACTGACGCTCGGCATGGGCATGACGGAGAAGCAGGGCGGTACCGATGTGCGCGCCAATGTGACCAAGGCCGAGCGCGCCGGCTCGACCGGGTTTTATCGCCTGACCGGCCATAAGTGGTTCATGTCGGCGCCGATGTCGGATGCGTTTCTGGTGCTGGGGCAGGCGCCGGAAGGGCTTTCGTGCTTTCTGGTTCCGCGTATTCTGGGCGACGGCTCGGGCAACGGTTTCCATTTCCAGCGTCTCAAAGACAAGCTCGGCAACCGCTCGAACGCCTCGTCTGAAGTCGAATTCGACAACGCCATCGGCGAGATGGTCGGCGAACCGGGCGGCGGCATCAAGACGATCATGGACATGGTGACGCTGACGCGGCTCGATTGTGCCGTGGCGTCGTCAGCGCTGATGCGAGCGGGGCTGGCCGAAGCCGTCCATCACACCCGCCACCGCGAGGTGTTCGGCACGAAACTGATCGACCAGCCGCTGATGCAGCGGGTGCTCGCCGACATGGCGCTCGATGTCGCGGCTGCGACCGCGCTGTCTTTCCGGTTGGCCCGCTCCTTCGACGAAGCGGCGGGAGACAGGGGCGAGGCGGCGTTCGCCCGCGCCATGACGCCGGTGGTCAAATACTGGGTGTGCAAGATAGCGCCCCCGATGCTCTACGAGGCGATGGAGTGCATGGGCGGCAACGGCTATGTCGAGGAAGCACCGCTTGCCCGCTACTATCGCGAGGCCCCGGTCAACGCCATCTGGGAAGGCTCCGGCAACGTCATGGCGCTCGACGTGCTGCGCGTGCTCGGCCGCGCGCCCGGCCTGTTCGACGAGGTGCTGGCCGGCATCGACCGCGATCTGGGAGCCGGCGGGCGCGGCACCATCGGCGTCTTGAAGGCCGCCATGCAGGTCGCCGGCACGGACGAGGGGTCGGCGCGTCTTTTAACCGAACAACTGGCACTTTCGGCAGCAGCGGCAGAACTGCGCCGGCTGGGGGCAGGGCGCATCGCCGACGCCTTTGTCGAGACGCGGCTCGCCGGCCAATGGCGCAACACCTATGGCATGCTCGACGGCCGCCACGACGCGCGCATGATCATCGATACGCTCTATCCGCCGACGAACTGAACTTTAGCGGCTAGGCAGGGCGCGATCGACGACCTGTTAATTTCCGTTAACCTTAACAAATGGTTTCCATTGCGGGGTTTCCCGCCAGGGCTCACTGTTATGGTTACCGAAACGGAATCGCCATGTTTCAACTGACCGCCCCGTTCCTGACCGCGTATTGGCCGGCCCTGTTTGCCTTGGCTGGCCTGGCGCTCGCCGCACGGCCGATGGGCGGCAACCCGGCTCCGGTGCGCGTTCGCACGAATACGATCCATCGAAGGGTGCCCTGATGCGCCATTGGATGCGCTATCTGCTGGTGATGTGGGCAGCCCCGCTGGTGCTGTTCTGGGGCTGGTACTTCCTGTCGTACTACGACATCAATTTCGGCTATGTCATGCTGAGCCGCCAGCTTCACGACATGGTCTTTCAGCTATACGGCGAAATGCTCGGCATCGACCCGGCGACCATTCCCGGCATGATCGCCAAGGCCTGTGCGTTCGATGCGCTGATCGTGCTGGCGATCTGGGCTTTCCGCCGCCGGCGCACCATTGCCGACTGGGTCAGGGCAGGTCGGGACCGCTGGACGGGGATGGGGCATTCAGGGCACGAAGCCGGTCCAAGGCTCCCTGCAGAATAAAGGCCGCCGCCGCCGAATCGATCTTGCCGGCGCGCTTCTTGCGCGAAAAGTCCATTTCGATCAGCGTGCGTTCCGCAGCCACCGTCGAAAGCCGCTCGTCCCAGAAAACGAAGGGCAGATTGCTCAACGGCGCCATGTTGCGCACGAAGGCGCGCGACCGCTGCGCGCTCGGCCCCTCGGAGCCGTCCATGTTGACGGGCAGGCCGATGACGACGGCGCCGACATTTTCCTTTTGCAGCAGCGCAAGCAGCGCGGCCGCATCCAGCGTGAACTTCTTGCGCACAATGACCGGGCGCGGATGGGCAAAAGAAAATCCCCGGTCCGATACGGCGACACCGATCGTCTTGTCGCCAAGATCGAGCCCGGCCAGCGTCCTGCCGCCGGCCAGATGCGTGGCGACCTCCTCTATCGTGATGATGGCCACAGGCTTTCCTTTTGACTTGACCCGCCAGCGTTCTATCTTCGCCGCGACAGAAAATCGAGGAGACGCACGCGATGAAACTCACCTGGTATGGCCACTCCGCCTTCAAAATTGAAACGGCGGGTGCCAAAATCCTCATCGACCCGTACCTAATCGGCAACCCGTCGTGGAACGGCGGCTGGGAGGGGCCGGCCGAAGGCGTCACCCACGTCCTGCTCACCCACGGTCATGACGACCATATCAGCGGCGCGGTCGAGGTACTGAAAAAGAGCGGCGCGCAACTCGTCGCCAATTTCGAGATCTGTATGTATCTCGTCGGCAAGGGCGTTTCCGGCGACAAGATCAACCCCGGCAACATCGGCGGCACCGTGGATTGCGGCTCTTTCACCACGACCTTCGTGCAGGCGCTGCATTCCTCGTCCACGCAGGGGCAGGGCGGCCAAAACACCTATCTCGGCAATCCGGGCGGGCTAGTGCTGCATTTCGACGGCGAAAAGACGCTGTACCACATGGGCGACACCGACATTTTCTCCGACATGGCACTGATCCACGAACTGCACGAGCCGAAGATCGGTATCGTCCCGGTCGGCGACCGTTTCACCATGGGGGGTGCCGTGGCGGCGCTCGCCTGCCAGCGCTACTTCAAATTCGAAACTGTGGTGCCCTGCCATTTCGGCACCTTTCCGATCATCGACCAGACGGCGGACAAGTTTTCCGTGGGGCTGGAAGGGTCGGGCGTCAAGGTCGCCTTGCCCAAGATCGGCGAAACGGTCGAGGTCTGAGCGGCCGCAAGCTGTTGCGCCGCGCGCCCGGCAAAGCTATAGCGCGGGCTGACTGAATTCCGGGGCCGAACCATGTCCGTTGATCTTCCGACCGTGAAGCGCGTCGCGCGCCTTGCCCGCATCGCCGTGAGCGAAGAGGATGCCGCGCGCATGGCCGGCGAACTCAACACCATTCTCGGCTTTGTCGAGCAGTTGAACGAAGTCGATGTCACCGGCATCGAGCCGATGACCTCGGTGACGCCGATGGCGATGAAGGAGCGGCAGGATATCGTCACAGACGGCAGCAAGGCCGCCGATATCGTCGCCAATGCGCCTGCCACCGAAGAAAACTTCTTCCTGGTGCCGAAGGTGGTGGAGTAGCGCGCCAAGCCGGCAAGTAGCCACCCGTAGTCACATCAGCATAAGCAGCCCTGCTGCGTGAACCGAAACGAACCTGCCATGAGCGACCTTACCAGACTGACGATTTCCGAAGCCCGCGCCAGGTTGCGTGGCAAGGAGATTACGGCCAGCGAAATTACCGACGCCTATCTGGCGGCCATCGAGCAGGCCAATCCGGTGCTCAACGCCTATGTCGCGGTGACCGCCGACAAGGCGCGCGAAATGGCCGGGGCTTCCGATGCCAGGCTTGCCAGGGGTGAAGGCGGCGCGCTGGAAGGCATTCCGCTCGGCGTCAAGGATCTGTTCGGCACCGAGGGCGTGCATACGCAGGCGGCGAGCCATGTGCTCGACGGCTTCAAGCCGCGCTACGAATCGACCGTCACCGCCAATCTGTGGGCCGACGGTGCGGTGATGCTGGGCAAGCTCAACATGGACGAGTTCGCCATGGGTTCGTCCAACGAGACATCCTATTACGGCCCGGTCATCAACCCGTGGCGTGCCAGCGGGTCGAACAAGCAGCTGGTTCCGGGCGGCTCGTCCGGCGGTTCCGCCGCCGCCGTATCGGGCTTCCTGTGCGCCGGCGCCACCGCCACTGATACCGGCGGCTCGATCCGCCAGCCGGCGGCGTTCACCGGCACGGTCGGCATCAAGCCGACCTATGGCCGTTGCTCGCGCTGGGGCGTCGTCGCTTTCGCCTCGTCGCTCGACCAGGCAGGCCCAATTGCGCGCGACGTGCGCGACGCCGCGATCCTCCTGAAGTCCATGGCCTCGGTCGACCCCAAGGACACTACCTCGGTCGACCTGCCGGTGCCGGATTACGAAGCAGCCATCGGCAAGTCGGTCAAGGGAATGAAGATCGGCATCCCGAAGGAATACCGCGTCGACGGCATGCCGGCCGAGATCGAGGTGCTGTGGCAGAAGGGCATTGCCTGGCTGAAGGACGCCGGCGCGGAAATCGTGGACATTTCGCTGCCGCACACGAAATACGCGCTGCCGGCCTATTACATCGTCGCGCCCGCCGAGGCCTCGTCCAACCTCGCGCGCTATGACGGCGTTCGCTACGGCCTGCGCGTGCCGGGGACCGACATTGTCGACATGTATGAGAAGACGCGCGCCGCCGGCTTCGGCCACGAAGTCCAGCGCCGCATCATGATCGGCACCTATGTGCTGTCGGCCGGCTACTACGACGCCTATTACATCCGGGCGCAAAAGGTGCGCACGCTGATCAAGAAGGATTTCGAGGATGTTTTTGCCGCCGGCGTCGACGTCATCCTGACGCCGGCGACGCCCTCGGCCGCCTTCGGCATCGCCGATCAGGACATGGCCGCCGATCCGGTGAAGATGTATCTGAACGACATTTTCACCGTGACGGTGAACATGGCCGGTCTGCCCGGCATCGCCGTTCCTGCCGGCCTCGATGCCAACGGCCTGCCGCTCGGCCTGCAACTCATCGGCAAGCCGTTCGAGGAAGAAACGCTGTTCCAGACGGCGCATGTCATAGAACAGGCTGCCGGCCGGTTGCAGCCGGAAAAATGGTGGTAGTGCGAACCTCCAGGGACGCACGGATTCCATGTTCTTCTATCTCTCGAAGATACTCTGGTTCTTCATTCAGCCGGTAAACCTTGCTCTCTTCCTGCTTCTGGCCGGCCTGTTTGCGGGCTGGTTCGGCCGGCGCAGGCTTATGGGCGCCGGTGCGGCATCGGCTTTCCTCATTCTTGCACTGTCGGCCTGGACCTCGCTGGGCGCGATGATGCTCAACCCTCTGGAAGAACGTTTTCCGAAACCGGCCTTGCCGCAGAAGGTCGATGGCATCGTGGTGCTTGGCGGCGGCTTCGAAGGTGCGATCAATCTCGCGCGCGGCGGCTATGAGCTGAACTCCAGCGGCGACCGCTACGTCGAAACGGCGATCCTTGCCCGGCGCTTTCCCATGGCGAAAATTGTGGTGACTGGGGGCACCGGTTCCCTGTTTTCCGGAAGCGAGGGCGATGCCGATACCGCGCCGCGCCTGTTTACGGCACTTGGCATAGCGCCGGATCGCCTCATTCTGGAAGACCGTTCGCGTAATACCTATGAGAATGCGGTTTTCACTAGAGCGATGGTGACGCCCAGGCCCGGTGAGACATGGCTTCTGGTGACGTCGGCCTTCCACATGCCGCGCGCCAAGGCGCTGTTCGACAAGGCCGGCTTCGCAACGGTTCCATGGCCGGTCGACTACCACACTTCCGGCCGCGAGGGTGTCAGCCTTTTTGCCGACGACGCCGTCAGTTCGCTTCAGGTGACGACGATCGCGATGCGGGAATGGATAGGTCTCGTCGCCTATTGGCTGACCGGCAAGATCGACAGCCCTTTTCCGGGGCCAGCCTGACCGATTTTCCCGTCATGTCGCGGCGGGATCATCCAAAGTCGGCGAGCGCGATGCAGGCCGTTGCAAAACAGCGGAAATATCGTGCGGGTTCCACTATCTATGTCTATGCTTCAACCGAGATAGGCTTGGGAGTTTTCGCGCGTGTTCCTTTCGGTTTTCGACCTGTTCAAGATCGGCATCGGACCATCCAGTTCGCACACGATGGGGCCGATGACGGCGGCCGCGCGCTTTTTGGATGAAATCCTGAACGGCGACTGGCCGCGTCCGGCGGGGGTGAGCGTTGCCCGGCTTGGCGCCAGCCTGCACGGTTCGCTCGCCTATACCGGCATCGGCCACGGCACCGACCGCGCTGTCATCCTTGGCCTGACCGGCCTGACCCCGGTTACGGTCGATCCCGACAAGACCGATGGAATTATCGCGGCGGTCACCGCCGAAAAACGGATTTCGCCGCCCGGCCATCCGTCCTATCGCTTCGATCCGGCTACCGATCTGGTGATGGACCGCAAGACCAAACTGACCGGCCACGCCAACGGCATGGCTTTCTATGCCTATGACGGAACGGGCCGCCTGCTGCTCAAGCGCATCTATTATTCCGTCGGCGGCGGCTTCGTCATGTCGGAGGAAGAACTCCAGCGCGCCAAGACGGCCGGCTCCGTGACCACGGAAGGCAAGAAGGTGCCGTATCCCTTCAAGCGCGCCGACGAAATGCTTGAGATGGCAGCGAAAAGCGGCCTTTCCATCGCCGAAATGAAGCGGGTCAACGAAGAAACGCATATGTCGCGCGAGAAGCTCGATGCGGGGCTCGACGCCATATGGGACGCCATGAGGGGCTGCATCGAACGTGGCCTGTCGCAGGAAGGCATCATGCCGGGCGGCCTGAAGGTGCGCCGCCGCGCTCGCATGCTGCACGACAAATTGCAGGAACAATGGAGCCAGAATCGGCCCAACCCCTTGCTCGCCAACGATTGGCTCTCGGTCTACGCCATGGCGGTGAACGAGGAAAACGCGGCCGGTGGCCGTGTCGTTACCGCTCCGACCAACGGTGCTGCCGGCACGCTGCCCGCGGTCATGCGCTACTGGTTGCACTTCCATCCCGAAGCTGATCAGGCCTCGATCCGCGACTTTCTGCTGACGGCGGCCGCCGTCGGCGGCATCATCAAGACCAACGCCTCGATCTCCGGTGCCGAGGTCGGCTGCCAGGGCGAGGTGGGCTCCGCCTCCGCCATGGCGGCTGCCGGCCTGTGCGCGGTCATGGGCGGCACCCCGCCGCAGGTGGAGAACGCTGCCGAGATCGCGCTGGAACATCATCTCGGCATGACCTGCGATCCGGTCGGCGGACTGGTGCAGGTGCCGTGCATCGAGCGTAACGCGCTAGGCGCGGTCAAGGCGGTGACGGCGGCCTCGCTCGCCATCAAGGGCGACGGCACCCATTTCGTGCCGCTCGACGCGGCGATCGAGACGATGCGCCAGACCGGCCGCGACATGAACGAGAAATACAAGGAAACCAGCCTTGGCGGCTTGGCCGTCAACGTCGTGGAGTGCTGAAGGTCTGTTCGCAAACTACCCAGCCGGTCATCTGACGCGGTTTTCTGCGCTTCCGGTGCTCACGTACTGGTGTACGCTCCGCTCCGGGTCTCGAAAACCGCACCATATGCCTCGGCTGGGCGAGTTATCGAAAAGACTCTCAAACGTCTTCCTGTGCAAAACCCGGTGCGGCGTTGAACCCCAACCGCGCCGGCGCTAAGTTCGAGGAATGCCTCTCAATATCCTGAAATTGTGCGTCGGCAGCGATAGTGTCGAGGACCTCGAAGAGTGGGTCGCCGCCTGCCTCGACGAGCGCCGCCGCAACGGCAAGCCCCTCGAGCACTGGCATACCACCCGCATGACGCCAACGCGCGGTGCCGAGATCGTCTGCGGCGGCTCGCTCTATTGGGTCATCAAGGGCAACGTCCAGTGCCGGCAGCTGATCACCGAAATCCGGCCTTTCACGGATGGCGAGGGTATCGGCCGCTGCAAGCTGATGCTTGATCCAGCTATCGTGCGCACCGAATGGCAGCCGCGCCGGGCCTTTCAGGGTTGGCGCTACCTCAAGCAGGCCGACGCGCCGGCCGATCTTGGCAAGGGCAGGAAAGGGATAGCGGACATGCCGCCCAAGCTGCGGCTCGAACTGGCCGAACTCGGCCTTCTGTGAACCGTTGAGCAGGCAAATGCTCGCGAGTGGCCGCCTCCTGTTTACGGCGGGCTTGCAAGCAGCCGGCCTACGCCACATCTTGCTTTCATGACCGACAAGAAATCATCGATGCCGATCAGGGCAGGTGCGACTACGGCCGCGCCGCGCTCGGACAAAAGCGAGATCGAGGCCTTTGTCCGACAGGCCCGCGCGCTTGGCGCGACCGCTACGGGATCGGGGCGGCTGATCCTGTCGCTCGATGCGACGATGAGTCGGCAGCCGACATGGGATCTGGCCTGCAGCCTGCAGGGCGAGATGTTCGACGCCGTCGGCAAGGCCGGTCGGCTCGCCGTGCAACTGGTCTACTTTCGCGGGCTGGGCGAGTGCCGGTCGTCCGCCTTCGTCACCGACACCGAAAGCCTCAAGCGCCTGATGACGCGCATCGAATGCCGCAGCGGCCATACGCAGATCGGCAAGGTGCTGTCGCATGCGCTCAGGCAGACGGCCACGGCAAAGGTCAACGCGCTGGTCTATATCGGCGACGCCATGGAAGAGAGCATCGACGATCTGGCCCAGAAGGCAGGCGAACTGGGTTTGCATGGCGTGCCGGTTTTCGTCTTCCAGGAAGGTCATGATTCCGGCGCGGAAAAGGCGTTCAAGGAAATCGCACGGCTGTCGAGGGGCGCCTGGTTCCGCTTCGACCGGCGCGCCGCCGCCAATCTCGCCGGCCTGCTCTCGGCCGTCGCGCTCTACGCGGCCGGCGGCCTGAAGGCGCTCGAGGCAAGGAACACGCCGGAGGATCGGCTGATGATCGAGCATTTGCAGGGTGGCGGACACTGATGGGCGTTCTTATCTCGATTGTCGCACTGCTGCTGGTCGTTCTTGGCGTGGTCAGGATTTTCCTGCGTGCCGATCCGGCGAAACTGGCCAGCGGCATGCGAACGCTCGGGCCGGCGCTGCTGGGGCTTGCCGGCATCGCGGCGGTTCTGGTTGGCCGCGAGGGCATGGGCGCCCTGATGCTGTCGGGCGCTTTCGCCTGGTATGGGTCGATGCGGATGAAGCGAGGCCCCAAATTGGCGCCAGGCAAGCGCTCGACGGTTCGTACCGCGGCGCTCGAAATGGAACTGGACCATAACACGGGCGCGCTGGAGGGGCTGGTTCTGGCCGGCCGCCAGGAGGGCAAGATGCTTGGCTCGATGGGGCTTGCCGAATTGAAGCAGCTCTACCGCGAACTGCCCGGCGACCCCGAAAGCCGGCAGTTGCTAGAGACTTATCTTGACGGCCGGTTTCCCGTCTGGCGCGAGGACACGAAGCCGGATGGTGGCGAGGGGCTGGGTGTGCCGCCAGGTTCGGGCGCCATGACTAAGGAGGAGGCCTACAAGATCCTTGGTCTTGAAGCGGGGGCCGCCGCGACGGATGTCCGCAAGGCGCACCGCCGCCTGATGCAGCGCCTGCACCCCGATATCGGCGGAACGTCTTTCCTGGCGGCGCGGATCAACGAAGCCAAGGACGTCTTGCTCTCCAACCACCACTAGTTCTCCTTCAACTACAGACATTCCGGGAGAAAGTTTCGCGCCGCTTACTGCTCGACGGCGTAGCACTGGATTTTATGTTTTTTCAGGCCGCTGCAGGTCTTCCACGCGGCATCCTTGGTTTCGAAGCCGCTGAAGCGGGCTCGAAAGTAGGTCACGCCATCCTTCTTGAACGGCACGGTGAAACCGGAGGCGTCGGCAAGCAGCCGGGGCGCCTGTTTTGATGCCTTGTCGAGGATCGCCTTTGCTTCGCCCTTGCTCGGCGAGGAGGCGATCTGCACGACCCAGCCGGATGGCAGCGACGCCGTATTGACCGGGTCGACGGCAGCCTCGGGTTCCGCATAGGCGGCCGCGACGACCGGGGCAGGGACCTTGTCGGCAGGCGCCTGCTGTTCGGCCATCTTGAACGGAATATTCTCTTTCAGCGGCTTCACATTGTCCGGCGCGGAGGCAAGTTCCTCGCGGGCGGGCCTGTTGTCCGGGGTCGGCGCGTCGTGCTTGGGCAGGAGAACTTTCGCCAGCGCCACGACCGGCGAATCGTCGTTCGACTTGGCGATCAGGTCGCCGCTGCCGCCACGTGTCGATGCTTTCGGCAGATAGGCCTTGATCAGCTGCGCCATTTCGTTGTCGCGGCTGGCGCCCGACGTTCCGCCCATGACAACGGCGACGACGCTGCGGCCGCCGTCCTTGATCGAAGTTGCGAGATTGAATCCGGAGGCGTTCGTATAACCGGTCTTGATGCCGTCGACGCCCTTGATACGGCCAAGCAGCCGGTTATGGCCGTTGATGCGGCGGTTGCCGTACATGAAGGAGCGCTGCGAAAAATAGTCGTAATACTGGGGAAAATGCTCCCTCAGCGCGATGCCGAGCAAGGCCATGTCGTGGGCCGTGGTGAATTGTCCGCTATTGGGAAGGCCGTTGGCGTTGCGGAAGACCGTGCTCTTCATGCCGAGCGCGCGTGCCTTGGCCGTCATCATGCGGGCGAAATTCGTCTCGTTGCCGCCGAGATATTCTCCCATGGCAGTCGCGGAATCGTTGGCCGATTTGGTCACCATCGACAGGATGGCGGTTTCGACGGAAACCGATCCGCCCTTCCTGACACCCAGTTTGGTTGGCGGTTCGGCTGCGGCGTTGGCCGAAAATTCGACCTGGGTCGACTTCTTGATCTTGCCCTTCGCCAGCGCCTCGAAGGTCAGGTAGAGCGTCATCATTTTCGTCAACGATGCCGGGTATCGCCGCCCGTTGGCGTCGGATGCGTAAAGCGTCTTGCCGGTGTTGGCATCGATCACGATCGCCGAATGCCGCGCCGCCAGCGCGGTCGTCGCCTCGGCCACCACGAACGTCGCCGCCAAAGCGAGCATTGCGATCGATCTGAAAGAAAACGAGGATCTGGAACCGATGCCCGACAACGCCTTACGCACTGCTACATCCTTTGGATTTTGTTGCAATCGGAGGCGGCAAAGGTTCCAGCCTCGCTTTTTGGGCAACCTACGTGGGCAGCGTTACCAATCCGTTTATGGTAACCGGCGTGTTCACCATTTTTGTCGGGCTTGACGCGTATTTGAGATAAATCCGATGGTTTTCGGTGGGATGCGCGACTTTGCGATGCGGGAAAAATTGACTTTTTGTGCGACGCACAATATATTTTCTGTGCGCCGCACCATGGTGCGCGGACAAATGCTCCAGTCTCGAAAGGAACGCTTGAGATGACGCAGACGTTTGAGGATTTCAGCAAATACGGCAAGGAGTTTGCCGATTCCGGCCTGAGCAGCCTGACTTCGCTCTCGAAGGGTGCGCAGGCGATCGCCACCGAGGCAAGCGAATACACCAGCAAGAGCTTCGAGGCGGGCGGCGCCGTCGTCGAGCGATTGTTTTCGGCAAAGTCGCTGGAAGACGCGCTCGAAATCCAGACGGACTATTTCAAGCGCTCCTACGAAGGTTTCGTTGCCGAGGCCACCAAGATCGGCAATCTTTATGCCGACCTCGCCAAGGATGCCTACAAGCCGTTCGAGGCGATGGCCGCCAAGGCGGGATAAGTCTCAATCAGGATCGGCACGGCTCGTCGAGTCGCCAAAACCCGGCCCCGGCAGGTGGCCGGGTTTTTTGTGTCAGTCATTCTCCCGCTTCACGATTTCGAAAAATGCTCCAGATACAATGAACGGCCGTATTGTCACCCAATCAGAAGGGCTTAAAATCCTGCATCGAACACCTACATGTCGAACACACATGGGGATAAGCTCAGACAACCCAAGCCAAGAGGCAGGAATACGTGACGACCAGGCTTTCTGCCACAAACGACGTGGCGCGCATGCAGGACGGTGAACGCAGCGGCAATGGTACTGGCCGTGGCACTGCTGTCATCACGCGCACCAAAACCAAGACCAAAAAACCAAGCCTTTACCGGGTGCTTATCCTCAACGACGACTACACGCCGATGGAGTTCGTAGTCCACGTGCTGGAGCGTTTTTTCCAGAAGGACCGCGAAGCCGCCACGCGCATCATGCTTCATGTTCACAATCATGGAGTGGGCGAATGCGGCATCTATACATTCGAGGTGGCCGAGACCAAAGTGTCTCAGGTCATGGATTTCGCCCGACAGAATCAGCATCCGCTGCAATGCGTGATGGAGAAGAAGTGAGGATTTGATGCCTGCATTTTCGCAAGGGCTGGAAAAGGCGCTGCATCAGGCGCTGACGCTCGCCAACGAACGGCACCATGAATACGCAACGCTTGAGCACCTGTTGCTCGCGCTGATCGACGACGCTGAAGCCGCCGCCGTGATGCGCGCCTGCAACGTCGATCTCGACGATCTTAAGCAGACGGTGCTCACCTATATCGATACCGAACTGGATAACCTCGTTACCGGCTACGACGAGGATTCCAAGCCGACGGCCGGATTCCAGCGCGTCATCCAGCGCGCGGTGATCCATGTGCAGTCTTCGGGCCGCGAAGAAGTGTCCGGCGCCAACGTGCTTGTCGCCATCTTCGCCGAGCGCGAAAGCCACGCCGCCTATTTCCTGCAGGAACAGCAGATGACCCGCTACGACGCGGTCAATTACATTTCGCACGGCATCGCCAAGCGCCCCGGCGCTTCCGAAGGCCGCCCGCCGCGCGGCGCCGAGGAAGAGCAGGGCGGAACGAATGGCGCCGAGCAGGAAGAGGGCGGAAAGAAGAAGCAGCAGGACGCGTTGACGGCCTACTGCGTCAATTTGAACAACAAGGCCCAGGCCGGAAAGATCGACCCGCTGATCGGCCGTGCTTCCGAGATTAACCGCACCATCCAGGTTCTGTGCCGGCGCTCGAAGAATAACCCGCTCTATGTCGGTGACCCCGGCGTCGGCAAGACGGCGATCGCCGAAGGGTTGGCCAAGCGTATCGTGGAAGGCGACGTTCCCGAAGTGCTTCAGGACGCCACCATCTTTGCGCTCGACATGGGCACGCTGTTGGCCGGTACGCGCTATCGCGGCGATTTCGAAGAGCGGCTGAAGCAGGTCGTCAAGGAGCTTGAGGACTATCCGGGCGCGGTGCTGTTCATTGACGAGATCCACACGGTGATCGGCGCGGGCGCGACGTCCGGCGGTGCCATGGACGCGTCGAACCTGTTGAAGCCGGCACTCTCTTCCGGGGCGATCCGTTGCATCGGCTCGACCACCTATAAGGAATTCCGCCAGTTCTTCGAGAAGGATCGCGCGCTGGTGCGGCGCTTCCAGAAGATCGACGTCAACGAGCCGACCGTCGAGGACGCCATCGAAATCATGAAGGGCCTGAAGCCCTATTTCGAGGACTTCCACAAGGTGAAGTATACCAGCGAGGCGATCAAGGCTTCGGTGGAGCTTTCGGCCCGCTACATCAACGACCGCAAGCTGCCCGACAAGGCGATCGACGTGATCGACGAGAGCGGCGCTTCGCAGATGCTGGTGCCGGAAGCCAAGCGCAAGAAGACGATCGGCATCAAGGAGATCGAAGCGACCATCGCTACCATGGCGCGCATCCCGCCGAAGACGGTTTCGGCTGACGACGAAAAGGTCCTGTCCGGCCTCGAGGTCGAACTGAAGCGCGTCGTCTACGGCCAGGATACCGCGATCACCGCGCTGACCTCGGCGATCAAGCTGGCGCGGGCCGGCCTGCGTGAACCGGAAAAGCCGATCGGCTCCTACCTGTTCTCCGGCCCGACGGGCGTCGGCAAGACCGAAGTGGCCAAGCAACTGGCTGCCTCGCTCGGCGTCGAGCTGATCCGCTTCGACATGTCGGAATATATGGAACGCCACACCGTATCGCGGCTGATCGGCGCGCCTCCCGGCTATGTCGGCTTCGACCAAGGTGGGCTTCTGACCGACGGCGTCGACCAGCATCCGCATTGTGTGCTGCTGCTGGACGAAGTTGAAAAGGCGCACCCGGACCTGTTCAACATCCTGTTGCAGGTCATGGATCACGGCAAACTGACCGACCATAACGGCAAGCAGATCGATTTCCGCAACGTCATCCTCATTATGACGACGAATGCGGGTGCGTCGGATGCGCAGCGCGCGGCGATCGGCTTCGGCTCCACAAAACGCGAAGGCGACGATGTCGAGGCGATCAACCGGCTGTTCACGCCGGAGTTCCGCAACCGTCTCGATGCGATCATCCCGTTCGGTTCGCTGCCGGTGCCGGTCATCCATCAGGTGGTGCAGAAATTCGTCATGCAGTTGGAAGCGCAGCTTTCCGAACGTGGCGTCACCTTCGACCTCGCGCCGGAGGCCATCGCCTGGCTTGCCGACAAGGGCTACGACGAGCGCATGGGCGCGCGCCCGCTCGGCCGCGTCATTCAGGAGCACATCAAGAAGCCGCTGGCCGACGAGGTGCTGTTCGGCAAGCTGAAGAAGGGCGGCACGGTGCGTATCACCGTCGAGAAGAAGGAGACCGGCGAAACCGGCCTGAAGCTCGAATCGCTGGCCGACGAAGCGCCTGTCAAGCCGAAGCGGGAGCCCGAGGAAGCGCCGAAAGCTCGCAAGGCTCCGGTTAAGAAGGCCGCCACCAAAAAGACCGTGGCCTCCTCGAAGCCGGCGGCGCCCAGGCGCCCCGATCCCAAAGGCAAGGATGGCGGCAAACGCAGCCTCGTACCACAACTGCCGCGCAAGAACTGAGCGGCTAGAACATAAGAAAAGCCCCGGCAACGGGGCTTTTCTTATGCGCGACGCCAAGTCGTTCAGGCCGCGGCGACGCCTTCTGGCGAAAAGCGATCGAGCCACCGCCCGGTCAGCTTCCATATCGTCAGCGAGATCAGGGCACCCGCATAGCCGTCGATCGCATAGTGCCATGCGAGAACCACCGATCCGAGCATGATCGTGGCGGCGAACGCCCAGAGCAGGGCGCCTGCGATCCGGGAACGGCGGGAAGCGTAGAGCGCGAACAGAACCGCGGTCGCGACATGGATGGACGGGAAGGCGGAAATGCCGATGCTTCCCGTGGTGGCGCCGCTGTAGCCGTTCCAGAGCATTTCCTGCGTCGAAAACGCCCATATCGGATAGATCCGGTTAGCCGCGCCGAGCGCGTCCATCAGGGGCTGGTAGTCGCTGCCGAGGCCCAGCCTCGAAAAATAGCACGGTCCGGCCGACGAAAAGCCCATGGCGATAAAGAAGCCGCCGACGGCCCAGACCAGCATCAGGCTGAGCATGTACTGATGCCGCAGCCTGGTGTCCCGCTGGGCGATGGCGACCGTGAACATCGAGGCGATCAGGATGACGAACCAGAAATTGTAGGCAAGGTTGAGGAGCCGCACGGTCAGCGGCGATTGCGCGATCCACCACAGCCATTCGTGCGGCAGCCGGCCGAAATGCAGCATGCGGTCGAGGGCCGAGAGGTCCTTGTCCCAGGCGAACGGCGACAGGATCGCGATCGCTCCCTTGAGCACCGAAAAGGCGGTGGCGAAGACGGTGAGCGCGGCGATCCCGTTGAGGCCGTTGGCAATGCGCTCGCGGTCGCCGAAAAACCGCCTGAACGATCGCAGCAGCGCTCCCAACGGCGCGCGCTCCCGCTCGACCGCGGCCAGCCAGACGAGGCGAACGATGGCAAAGCCGCAGCAGCCCGCCCATAGAGCGGCAATCAGGTAGAAGCCGTAGTCGAGTACCACGCCGGTATCGGGCATGTTGCCCGTATGCCTGCCGACGACGACGGCCAGAACAAACAGCGCAAGCGCTAGGCCGTGCACATAGCGGTGGCGCCACGCGGCCGCCGCCATGACGCGCCGGAACCCCCGGTCTTTGCCGGATGCCCATGACCGGGTAGGGATCGTCGCCGCCTGTTCCATCCGCATCGGAATTGCCTGCAAGGGATCGGAGGCCAAGTCTGTAGGCGAAACAATTTGCGATTTCGCTAATGATGCCACGCACATTTTCCACATGCAGGCCGTTCGCAAGCCCGGTCCGTCGCCGGCTGCACATGGTAAAAATTTGATTCAATCTTTGTTGGTAATTCCTTGTTAGGACTTGGCCTCGGCTTTGTCCGGCGGTTCGTGCCGCCGATCTGTTTTGTCTTGCGTACAGGTTCAAATGCGAACGCCAAGCGTCGTCGCCCTCTTCTCGGTTTTGTGTCTGGCGGGCTGCACCTCCACGTCCGGCATCGATTCGCTCCAACTGGACAAGCCCTCGACCGAAACGACGAGCTCGATTGTGCGGCCGAGCACGCCGATAAAGGGGGAGGCGACGGCCGGGGGCGCCATCGTTCCGCTCAGCTCTGAAGTCGCCTCCTACGGGGCGCCCGGCCCGCTGGCCGAGCTTGACCAGTCGGACGGGCCGACCCCGCCGCTGGCGCTTGCCGATGGCGACGGAATTGCCGAACGCGCCGCCAAATCGATAACCCTCGTCGCGCCGACGAAGCCTACCGTGCGGCCCGATCCGGCGGTCGCCCGGACGATCTACGGCTACGGTTTCCGCGATGCCAAGCCGATCAATTTCGGCAAGACCTCGCCGCGCAAGCTGGCCGTTCACGGCGTCGACGTATCGCGCTGGCAGGGTGACATCGACTGGCCGAAGCTGCGTCGCCAGGGGGCTAATTTCGCCTATATCAAGGCGACCGACGGCGGCGACCACCTGGATCCGATGTTCAAGAAGAACTGGCGTGAAGCAGACAGAGCAGGTCTTCGGCGTGGCGCTTACCACTTCTTCTACTGGTGCCGAACCGCCAGCGAGCAGGCCGACTGGTTCATCCGCAACGTGCCGAAGGTGGCGGGCGCGCTGCCGCCGGTCATCGACGTGGAATGGAACCATCTGTCGAACTGCAAGCGCCGTCCGTCGCGCGCCACGGTTCTGGAGAAGATGCAGGTCTTCATGGACAAGCTGGAGCGTCACTACGGCCAGCGCCCGGTCATCTACACCGCGCCCGATTTCTACGAGGACAATCTGAAGGGCGCGTTTCCGGATCATCCGTTCTGGCTGCGCTCCGTGGCGCAGCACCCGGCAAAGGTCTATCCGGGCCGCAAATGGCTGTTCTGGCAATATTCCGGCTCGGGCCTGTCGCATGGCGTGACCGGCAAGATCGACCTCAACGTATTCCACGGCACCGAGGGCGAGTGGCGAACCTGGGTAACCGGCGGATGGCAGGTAGCCGACGCGGATTGAGCCCGCGACCCCATATTGCCACGCCCGGCTTTCGCCGTCTGGCCATTTCAAAGAACACTGCCTTTTAGGCAGATGGGAAGCGGGGCGCGAGGCCGAGCCTTCCTAAAGTAAAATACGTGGCGCGACTTCCGCGCCCCGCCGGCGTTTCTGTTTCCGCCCGGTCCGCTACACTTTTCGGCAATCGGGCCGAAAGCTTGTGTG
>JBARYG010000181.1:0-52415 GCA_049647745.1 Mesorhizobium sp. | reverse complement strand
GCCCTGGATGGCGGCGATAGCGGCCTTGTCGAACTGCGCCTGATGGTTTTCCGCTTCCTGCAAACGGTCGCCTGCCGCCTTGCGCAGCGTTTCCGCCTCGGCGATCTGCGACAGCAGGGCGCGCCGCCTTGCATCGATCTCTTCGGGCGCATCGGCCAGCTTTTCGCGCTCGGCCTCGGCTTCCGCCTTGCGTTCGCCCAGCGAGGCGATCTGCGCGGAAGCGTTTTCGGCGCGCGACAGCCAGTTGCGGCGCTCGGCACCGATGGCGTCCAGCCGGCGTGCCCGCGCATCGGCTTCGCGCTTCAGCCCCTCATGCACGGCACGCGCGTCGGCAAGAGCTGCCCGCTCGCGCGACACGTGGCCGGCCGCCTGCTCCAGACGGGCTTGCAACTCGCCAAGGTCGGCCGCGTCCTGCAACAGCGTTTCCGCTTCAACGACAGCAGCAGCCGCTTCCTCGTGGCTGTCCACCACGCGCGCCCGCGCTTCGTCCAGTGCCGCGCGGCGGCTCGACAGTTCGCCCGCCGCCTTCTCGGCCTGCGCCAAGGCGTTGCGCGCCGCATCCAGCGCATGCTGGGCATCGCGCCAGCCCTGGCGTGCATCGCGCTCGGCTTCGCCGGCCAGACGCAAGGCCGTTTCCGCTCTCATCAGCGCTTCTTCCGCGCCGCGCAGCTTGCGCGTGGCCTCGACCGCTTCGGCATCGAGTTCGGCAAGCCGGTTCTTTTGCGCAAGGCGAAGCGCTGCCGCCGTCGGCGCGTCGGCGCTGGCGGTGAACCCGTCCCAGCGCCATAATGCGCCCTCACGGCTGACCAGCCTCTGTCCCGGCGCGAGCTGCGCCTGAAGCCTGCGGCCCTCGTCCTGCCCGACAATGCCGACCTGCGCCAGCCGGCGCGCCAGTTGGGCGGGCGCGCTGACCACATCGGCAAGGCTCCTTACGCCAGCCGGAAGTGCCGGATCGCCGGGTTGGACCGTGCCCTCGCCCCAGTGCACCGGGGCGCTGCGATCGAGCGGCGCGTCGAGGTCTTCCCCCAGAGCCGCACCCAAAGCGGTCTCGAAACCGCGCTCGACACTGATCTTTTCAAGCACTGCGGGAAAAAGATCGCCGCTCGCCGCGTTGAGCATTCTCGCCAGCGTGCGGGCTTCCGTCTCGATGCCGGCAAGTTCGGCCTTTGCGTCCTGCACCGGCGTCCGGGCCGCCGCCTCGGCCGCGCGCGCATCGATCACCGCCTGTTCGGCGTTTTCCGCCGCGGCTTCCGTTTCTTCCAGCGCAGCCTCGGCCTGCTCGACCAGAATCTGTTTTTCGGCCGGATCGGCAAGGCTGGCTATGCGCGAGGAAATATCGGAAAGCTCACGATCGACTTCGGCGAGTTGCCGGGCGAAGCGGTCGCGACGTTCGGCCGTTTCGCGCAAGCTGCGCTCAATCTGGGTGCGGGAGGCTGCGGCTTCCGCCCGCTCAGCAGTCAGGGCGGCAAGCTTCGCCTCGCTTAGTTCCAGTGTCGCGGCAGCCTGCTCGAAGGCGGCGCGCGTATTGGCTTCGCGCTCCGTGGCACCGGCATTCTCGGCATTGAGCGAGGCTTCCTCGCTTGCCAGCCGCTCGAGGATGTCGGCATTGTCGGCAACCATTCGTTCTTCGCGCACGATATCGGCGTCGAGTTGCTGGAGCCGACGACCGAGTTCGGCCTGGCGCTGGTTGATGCGGCCGGCCTCCTCCTCGATCTGCGTCCTGGCAATCGACAGCCGCTGGAAGGCGGCGGCGGCGGCGGCTTCCGCGTCGCGCAGTTCCGGCAGATGATGCGCGCCGATGCCCTGTTCCTTGGCTGCGGCCATCTGCATGGCGGCGCGGTCGCCCACCAGCGCCGTGGCCACCGCCAGCGCCGAGCGCGCCTCGCCCTCCTGCGCCTTGGCCTGCGACCAGCGCAGATGCAGGAGCGTCGCGTCGGCCTTGCGGATATCGGCCGAAAGGCTCTTGAAGCGCGACGCCTGCCGCGACTGGCGCTTCAGGCTCTCGATCTGGCTTTCCAACTGGCCGACCACGTCGTCCAGCCGCTCCAGATTCTGCTCCGCGCCCTTCAACCTGAGTTCCGCTTCGTGGCGGCGGGTGTGCAGGCCGGAAATGCCAGCCGCTTCCTCCAAAAGCGCACGGCGTGCCTGCGGCTTGGCCTGGATCAGCTCGCCGATACGACCCTGTCCGACCATGGAGGGCGAGCGCGCGCCGGTCGACTGGTCGGCAAACAGGAGTTGCACGTCCTTGGCGCGCGCCTCCTTGCCGTTGATGCGGTAGACGGAACCCGCCTCGCGCTCGATGCGGCGCGAAACCTGCAATTCGTCGGCGTCGTTGAAGGCGGCCGGCGCGGTGCGGCTGGAATTGTCGAGGAAAAGCGTGACCTCGGCGGTGTTGCGCGCGGGCCGCGTGCCGGAGCCCGAGAAGATCACGTCATCCATGCCGGAGGCACGCATGTTCTTGTAGGAGCTTTCGCCCATCACCCAGCGCAGCGCCTCGACAAGGTTCGACTTGCCGCAGCCGTTCGGCCCGACCACGCCGGTCAGGCCGCGCTCGATGACGAATTCGCCGGGTTCGACGAAGGACTTGAAGCCAAGAAGGCGAAGGCGCGAAAACTTCATGCGCGCACCGTCACGGACGGGCGCGCGTCAGGGCGCGCCCGGAACGATGCTGCCGGAACGTCAGAGCAGCGGGTCGATGATGGCCGACATTTCCTCAATGGACATCGCGCCCTTGTAGGTCTTCCCGTTGATGAAGAAGGTCGGCGTCGAGTCCACCTTGAATTCGTCGGCGCCGCGCTTCTGTACTGCTCTCACTTGGTCCAGAAGTTTCTGGTCCGTCAAGCACTTGTCGAAGCTCTCCTGTGTAAAACCGGCCAACTTGGAAAGCTGCAGCAGCGCATCCTTGACGTTATCGACCGTCACCCAGTTCTGCTGTTGCTTGAACAGGACGTCGACCATCGGGAAATAATTGTCGCCAGAGCAGCGCGCCAGCATGAAACCGGCTTCCGCGCGCGGGTCGAACGGGAACTCGCGCAGGATATAGCGCACCTTGCCGGTGTCGATATACTTCGTCTTCAGTTCCGGGAACGTCGTATCGTTGAAATGAGCGCAATGCGGGCAGGTCATCGACGCATATTCGACAATGGTGACTTTCGCGTCCGCCTTGCCCATGGATTTGTCGGGCAATGCGCCGGGCTTCAAGAGTTCGGCCATGTCGACCGAGCCGGAGGATTCAGGTGCGGCCACCGCCGGCTTCATCGCATCGGCGGGTTTCATGGCGTCCGCAGGCTTCATCGCGTCGGCGGGCTTGACCTCCGCAGCCTTCGCTTCCTCGCCTGAATCACTGCAGGCGGCGAGCAGGACCACGGCCGGGACGGCGGCCAGTGAAGAAAGGATGGTTCTGCGGGACAAGGAACGGTTCATTCGAATCACCTGATTGGAACTGGATTTTGCAATACAAAGGCACGAGAAGGCGAGAGTTGGCGCGAATTAAGGCATAGTTCTTGCCGAACCAATCGCCAAAATCCGGCTTCGCGATCACGAATACGCGAGATTCTATTTCCTCTCACCCAAAATCGTGGCGCCCAGCCTTTCGAGAGAGGCGCGCAGGCCGTCGTCCTCGATCATTCCCACCGTGCCGGACAGCTTTTCCTGTTCCGGCCCGGAAAGCTGCCTGAACGACGGTTTCCGCTTGGCCTTTTCCCCGATCAGCGGCTTTTGCACGATCCTGACGCGGGCGATGGCGTTGAAGCCGAGGAAGGAATTGACCCGTGCGATGATTTCGCCGGTCTCGTGCTGCAAATGGAGCGCCGCCATGCCTTCGCAGGCAATGACCAGCGTCGCCGGCTGGAACGGGTCGTCCTCATGCAGGCGGCGCGGCCACTGGATCTTTTCCGGCCGCGAATGCTTCGAAAGGCGCGGCCCGGCGATCTCGTCCCATGACTGGACCAGCCCGATCGAAATGCCGGCGCGCTTGCGCAGCATCGGATCGAGGATGCGCGAAGCAAGATCGCTTACCGGTACGGGATTGCCGAAGGGCCTTTTCCCTGCCATGCGTTCCTTCCAAAATCGAACCTGACCAGCATCAACGAAGGCCAGCCTTTCCGATCAATGGCACCGCACCACTCAACCCGCAAGGCCGAGCCGGACGACAACGGCCCCATCGCGGCTCGCCTGCTTGCCTGGTACGACAGACACCACCGTGAATTGCCGTGGCGGGTGGCGCCGCGCGACCTTCTGCGTGGGGTGCGTCCCGACCCTTACCGCATATGGCTTTCCGAGGTCATGCTTCAGCAGACCGGCGTGGAGACGGTGAAATCCTACTTTTCCGCCTTTGTGGAAAAATGGCCCACCGTCGAGGCGCTGGCGGCGGCGGCGAACGAGGACGTCATGAAGGCTTGGGCGGGGCTCGGCTACTATTCGCGCGCCCGCAACCTGAAGGCCTGCGCCGATCGGGTCGCCGCATCGGGCGGAAAATTTCCCGACACCGAGGACGGCCTTCGCGAACTGCCGGGCATCGGCGCCTATACGGCGGCGGCCATCGCGGCCATCGCGTTCGACCGGCCTGCCGCCGTGGTCGACGGCAATATCGAGCGCGTGGTTTCCCGACTCTATTCCATAGAGACGCCCTTGCCGCAGGCCAAGGCCGACATCCGTGACCATGTCACGCGGATGACGCCCGCGATCCGGCCGGGCGACTTCGCCCAGGCAATGATGGATCTCGGCGCGACTATCTGTACGCCCAAACGACCGCGCTGCATGCTGTGTCCGCTGCGCGAGGATTGCGATGCAACTTCAGGCGATCCGGAGTTTTTTCCCGTGCGCCCACCGAAGACGGAAAAACCGCTGCGCCGGGGTGCGGCCTTCATCGCGGTGCGCGGCGACGGCGCGATCCTGCTTCGCAAGCGCCCAGAAAAGGGCCTGCTTGGCGGCATGACCGAAGTACCGACCACCGGCTGGAGCGCGCGCGTCGATGGCGACACGGCCCCGAGTGCCGCGCCTTTTGCCGCAAACTGGAGACCGGCCGGGCGCATCGGCCATGTTTTCACGCATTTTTCTCTCGAACTCGAGGTGTTCAGGGCTGAAACCGATGGCGTGACGCCAGTCGGCTATTTCTGGTCGCTGCCGCCCGACATTTCCGGCGAAGCCTTGCCCACGGTCATGAAAAAGGCCATCGAAGCGGCCATTCCGGGCGCGACGAAGAAACATCAAAAGAGGCCAGCATGACTGAAATCAGCCACATCGTCTTCGACATAGGCAAGGTGCTGATCCACTACGATCCGAACATTCCGTTCGGCCGCCTGATTCCCGACGCGGACGAGCGGAAATGGTTCTTCGACAATGTCTGCACGCATGAATGGAACATCGAGCAGGATCGCGGACGATCGTGGAAGGAGGCCGAAGCGCAGGCGATCGCAGCATATCCCGACCACGCCGAGAACATCCGCAATTTCCGCCGCCACTGGAACGCCATGGTGCCGCATGCTTACGAGGACAGCGTTGCGTTGATGGACCGGCTGATCGATGCCGGTCACGACGTGACTATGCTGACCAATTTCGCCGCCGACACCTTTGTCGAGGCCAAACAGCGGTTTCCGTTCCTGCACAGGCCGCGCGGCGTCACCGTTTCCGGCGAAGTGCGCAAGATCAAGCCGGACCGCGCGATCTACGATCTGCACGTCGCATCGTTCGGCCTCGACCCGGCGGCGACGCTATTCATCGATGACAGCCAGCCCAATGTAGACGGCGCGATTGCCGCCGGCTGGCAGGCGGTGCTGTTCACCGATGCCGGAAAGCTCGAGCAAGATCTCAGGACTTTCGGGATCGCCGTGTGATTTGAATCGCTTGGCGGCGGCTTTTCAGAATTCGATTCAGTCTCGCGATTGCCGCCGCAGCACCGCTGTCCGTCGCCTTCACGCCCCTGCCCGCTCCATGCCGAGGCGGGCGATGCGGCGCAGTTCGTCGATCGGGGTCAGGCCGCCATTGCGTTCGTAATGCCAGAAGGTCCAGCCGTTGCAGGCGTCGAGCCCCTGCACTTTCGCGCCCATCCTGTGGATGGACCCCGCGCTCTCGCCGATTGCCACCGTGCCGTCGGCGCGCACCTTGGCGACAAAGCGCTTGCGCGAATCGTAAAGCGTGGCGCCGGGCGCGATCAGCCCGGTATCGATCAGGCTGACGAAGGCCACGCGCGGTTCGGCGCGCTTGCCCGACAACACCGTCAAATCCTCCCCATCGAGGGTGGTAACGGCATCGATCCGCGCCGTGGCGGCATCGATATAGGCCTGCTCGCGCTCGATGCCGACGAAATGGCGGCCAAGCCGCTTGGCGACCGCGCCTGTCGTTCCCGAGCCGAAGAACGGATCAAGCACGATGTCGCCCGGCTTGGTCGAGGCCATCATGATGCGGGCAAGCAGCGCCTCCGGCTTCTGCGTCGGATGCAGCTTGTCACCATTTTCGTTCTTCAGGCGCTCGCCACCGGTGCAGATGGGAAACAGCCAGTCGGAGCGCATCTGAACGTCGTCGTTCGACGCCTTCAGCGCCTCGTAGTTGAAGGTGTAGCCCTTGCCCTTCTGGTCGCGGGAGGCCCAGATCATCGTTTCATGCGCGTTCTGGAAGCGGCGGCCGCGAAAGTTCGGCATCGGATTGGTCTTGCGCCAGACGATATCGTTCAGGATCCAGAAGCCGAGATCCTGGAGCTTGGCGCCGACACGGAAAATGTTGTGGTAGGAGCCGATCACCCAGATGGTTCCGTTCGGCTTCAGCACGCGACGCGCCGCCAGAAGCCAGGCGCGGGTGAAGGCATCATAGGCCTCGAAGCTCTCGAACTGGTCCCAGGCGTCGTCCACCGCATCGACCTTGGACTGGTCGGGGCGATGCAGGTCGCCGTCGAGTTGCAGATTATAGGGCGGGTCAGCGAAGATCACGTCGACCGATTTTTCCGGCAGCCGGTCGAGCGCCGCAACGCAATCGCCCTTGAGGATGGTGTCCAGCCACTCGGACTGCTGCGGAGCATGGGAAAGGTCGGCGAGAATACGCACGGCGGACATGGTTACACCCAGGGCACACGGTTACTGTTTACGCCCTGTTATGGTTACCTTTTTGCGTAAACATTTAGTGAAGCGCCGTTTATCGGAGCCTGAGCGAATTTGCCGATGCAGCCGGCTTGGTGTATGCCGCCCCCGCCTGCGTAGCGCCGGCATAACCCGTTCTCCCTTTTCCGGATCGCCATGCTAAAACCTGATCTTGTCATTTTCGATTGCGACGGCGTGCTCGTCGATTCAGAGATCGTCGCCGCCCGCGTCGAAGCCGAACTGCTGACGGCCTCCGGTTTCGAAATCTCGCCCGAAGAACTTGCCGAGACCTATGCCGGCCTGACCTTCAAGGACCTCCTGATGCGGGTCGAGGAAATCTCGAAAATCCCGTTCCAGATTTCCCTGATCGACCGTGCCGAGGAAATGGTGGATCGCAAGTTGCGCGCCGAGGTGCGGTCCATCGAAGGCGTTCACGAAGCGGTGGCGGCGGTGCCGGTGCCTTTTTGCATCTGCTCGAATTCGCGCACCGAGCGGATCGAGTTCATGCTGGAGCGGGTACGCCTGCTGCCGCTGTTTGCCGGCCGGATTTTTTCCGCGCTGGAAACGCCGACGGGAAAGCCCAAACCCGCGCCGGACGTCTTTCTCCACGCGGCAGAGACGCTGGGAGCGGAGCCCGCGCGCTGCTTCGTCATCGAGGATTCGGTGCACGGCGTCGCCGGCGCGGTCGCCGCCGGCATGCGGGTGATCGGCTTTACCGGCGCCTCGCACAGCTACCCCGGCCATGCCGACGCGCTGACCGAAGCGGGCGCCGAAACCGTCATCCGGCGCTGGGCCGAACTGAAAAGCGTGATCGCAGCCCTGTCGGAATGGTCGGCGGACGCCTGATTTTCACCCAACCCCAGAGACCGTTTGATAATTCGTCCAGCCGAGGCATATGGCGTGGCTTTCGAGAACCGGAGCGCAGCGTACACCGGTACGTGAGCACCGGAAGCACAGAAAACCGCGTCAGATGGCCGGCTGAGCAGAGTTTGCGAACGGACGCTTATTTCTTCTTCTTTTCGGGCGGACCTTCGTCGAAGCCCGCGAACATCTGGTAATCCTTGGCGGTCGGCATCGGCACGACAACGTTCGGATCGTTGAACACGAACTGCGTGGCAGCCGACATGTCGCTGATCTGAAGCTTGTACTGGTGAAGCTGGGAATAGAGGACGTCGGAGCCATGCACGACGACGACCCGGATCGGCATCGTGATGGTCCCCGGCGTTGCCTTCGGGCCGGGAACGACCTTGCCAGCCACCCCGACATTCATCGTCAGCGTGCCGCCGTTGCGGCTGCAATCGCGCGTTACGTCGGTGATCGCCGCCTGGTAGATGATGTTGGCCGAATTGTCCGGCGTGCCGTCTGCCGCCATATCGTCCGGGGCATCGGCGTCCGGGGCCTTCTTCACCTTCTTGCCGGCCTTGGCGTAAGTGCTGAAATAGGCCGTGCCGGAGCGCAACGTTATGTTCGGGCAATAAGCGGTAAGATCGCTCATCTTTACCTTGCCCTCGGCCGCTTTCGCCTGTTGGTCGCCGCCAACGCCGAGCGCGCCTTTGTCGCTCGATTGACAGCCGGCGGCGGCAAGCATCAAGCCAGACAGCGCCAGACCCGCGAAAAAGCGAGCGTTAAAAGAACCAAACACCATGAACTGCACTTCCCTCTCGCAAAATTGGGATCAGGCCCTATAGCAACCCGGCGGCAAAAATGCGACTGACCAAGCGGACAAATCCACCATCTTGCCGGCAACCGGCAGGCTGGGCAGCAATGGACGGCTGACGATGCACTATGTGAGTACGCGCGGCGAAGCACCCGTTCTCGGGTTTTCCGACGCGGTCATGGCTGGGCTCGCGCGCGACGGCGGCCTCTACGTGCCTCGCGAATGGCCGCAGTTTTCCACAGCCGAAATCCGCGCCATGCGCGGCCTATCCTATCCCGACCTCGCCATTCGCGTGCTGACGCCCTTCCTCGGCGCAGAGATCGCGGCGCCGGTGTTCGAGAAACTGGTGCGCGAAGCCTACGCGACGTTCCGGCACGAGGCGGTCTGCCCGCTGGTGCAGCTTGGCGCCAACAGCTTCGTGCTCGAACTGTTCCACGGTCCGACGCTCGCCTTCAAGGACGTGGCGATGCAGTTGCTGGCGCGGCTGATGGACCACGTCCTCGCCGAGTGCGGCCAGCACGCGACCATCGTCGGGGCCACGTCCGGCGATACCGGCGGGGCGGCGATCGAGGCCTTTGCCGGGCGCGAACGCACCGACATCTTCATCCTGTTCCCGCACGGCAAGGTTTCACCCGTCCAGCAGCGTCAGATGACCACCTCGCGCGCCGCCAACGTCCATGCGCTCGCCGTCGAGGGCAATTTCGACGACTGCCAGGGTCTGGTGAAGGGCATGTTCAACGACCATGCTTTCCGCGACCGGGTAGCCCTTTCGGGCGTCAATTCGATCAACTGGGCGCGCATCATGGCCCAGATCGTCTACTACTTTTCTTCCGCCCTTTCGCTCGGCGGCCCCGACCGGCCGGTTTCGTTTACCGTTCCGACGGGAAATTTCGGCGACATCTTCGCCGGCTACGCCGCCAAGAAAATGGGGCTTCCCATCGAGCGGCTGGTGATCGCCACCAACGACAACGATATCCTGGCGCGCACGCTTGCGACCGGTGAATACCGGACCAAGGGCGTGGTCGAGACCACCTCGCCTTCCATGGACATTCAGGTTTCCTCCAATTTCGAGCGGCTTCTGTTCGAGGCGTCCAAGCGCGATTCCGGAACGGTGCGTCGCTACATGGACGGGCTGAAGCAGTCGGGCGCCTTCACCATCGACGCGGAGGGGCTGGAAAAAATCCGCTCCGAATTCGATGCAGGCCGTTCCACGATTGAAGAGACGGCCAGGACGATCCGCACCACGCTGGAAGCGTCGAACTACCTGCTCGACCCGCACACGGCTGCGGCTGTCCACGTCGCGGAAAACCATGTCGCGGCGGGCCGCGCCGGCGCCACGCCGATGGTCATGCTCGGTACCGCGCACCCGGCCAAGTTCCCGGCAGCCGTCGAAGCGGCGAGCGGCGTGTCGCCAGCCCTGCCCGCATGGTTGTCGGGATTGATGAATTCAGAGGAAAAATACACGGTACTTCCATCTGACCTGAAAATGTTGGAAGATTACGTCGGCCGCCATGCACGGGCGGCGCGTTAGGGAGTCTTTTCTATATGGGTGTAGAGGTAAGCCGTCTGTCGAACGGCCTGACAGTCGCGACCGAAACCCTTCCAAGCATCGAATCCGTCGCTCTAGGGGCCTGGATCAAGTCCGGCGCCCGCAACGAACGCGACGAAGAGCACGGAATGGCCCATCTTCTTGAGCATATGGCGTTCAAGGGAACCAAGCGGCGAAGCGCTTTCGAGATCGCCTCGGAAATCGAAAACGTCGGCGGTGAGATCAACGCCGCCACCAGCGTCGAAACGACTTCCTATTTCGCCCGCGTGTTGCGTGACGACATGCCGCTCGCGGTCGATATTCTTTCCGACATCCTGCAGGAATCGGAGTTCGACCCGGACGAACTGGAGCGCGAGCAGCACGTCATCCTCCAGGAGATCGGCGCCGCCCACGATACGCCCGACGACGTGGTCTTCGACCATTTCACCGAAACCGCCTTTCGACACCAGACGCTCGGCCGCTCCATTCTCGGCACGCCGGAGACGGTAAAGTCCTTCACCTCAAAACAGTTGCACGACTATATCGGCCGCCAGTACGGCGCCGAGCGCATGGTGGTGGTGGCGGCTGGCGACATCAAGCACGACGCGTTCGTGCGCGAGGTGGAAAAACGGCTCGGCTCCTTCCGCAGCAAAGCCGACAGCGTCATGCCGCAATATGCGCAGTATGTCGGTGGCGATTTTCGCGAAAACCGCGACCTGATGGACGCGCAGATCGTGCTCGGCTTCGAGGGGCGCGCCTATCATGTACGCGACTTCTATGCCAGCCAGGTGCTGTCGATGATCCTCGGCGGCGGCATGTCCTCGCGACTGTTCCAGGAGGTGCGCGAAAAGCGCGGCCTGTGCTATTCGGTATACGCATTCCACTGGGGCTTTTCGGACACCGGCATTTTCGGCGTCCACGCAGCCACCGGCCATTCGAGCCTCGGCGAACTGGTGCCGGTCATCATGAACGAATTGCAGCGATGCGGCGAGAGCATCCTGCAAGAAGAACTGGACCGCGCCCGCGCGCAATACCGCGCCGGCCTGATCATGTCGGCGGAAAGCCCGTCGAGCCGTGCCTCGCAGATTGCCCGGCAACTGCTTCTGTTCGGGCGCCCGGTGGCCAAGGAAGAGCTGATGGAGCGGCTCGACGCCTTGACGATCGCCCGCCTGACGGATTTGTCGGGACGGCTATTTTCCACCCGGCCGACGTTGACGGCGGTCGGGCCGGTCGGAACGCTGGCACCCTACGAGGAACTGCTCGATCTGGTTTCGGGTTCGCAGGCCGCAGCCCGTAAATTCGCCGTCTGATCCGGTACCGTGCTGGCGCTCCCCTTCCTCCGCCGCGAATCTCCGGCACTGAGGGGTGAGCGTGTCACGCTGCGCCTGCCGGTGCCGGGCGACTATCGCGAATGGGCGGCGTTACGCGGTGAAAGCCGCGCTTTCCTCGAACCGTGGGAGCCGCGCTGGTCGCCGGAAGAACTCGACCGCCACGCCTGGCGCCACCGCATCCACCGCTACCGCGACGACTACGCGCAGGGCCTGGCTATCGCCTTTTTCATTTTCGAGCAGCGCGGCGGCAAGCTTGCCGGCGGCATCACGCTCGGCAATATCCGCCACGGCGTCTCGCAAAGCGCCCATGTCGGCTACTGGATCGGCGAGCGCTACGCCGGACGCGGATTGATGACCGACGCGGTAAACGTGCTGACACGCTTCGCCTTCGATACACTGAGGTTGCACCGGATCGAAGCTGCCTGTATTCCCGACAACGCCCGGTCGATCCGTGTGCTTGAAAAAGCCGGATTCCGGCGCGAAGGACTTCTGCGATCCTATCTCAGGATCAACGGCTTCTGGCAGGACCACTATCTCTACGCCCGCATCGTCGACGACGAACCGGGTACGCGAACGAAGGGCTGATTTTGACGAATTCCCCGCGAACGAGGTCGCTGTTTGCTTTTGTCCTCGCGGCAATCGTCACTTTCTGCTCGGCCACGGCCAGCTTTGCCATCGAACCAATCAAGATCGCCCGCGACGACGTGGCGCTCGACCTTTCGGGCGCCGTCGAGATCTATCGCAACCAGGGCGAAAATTTCCAGGTCTCCACAGCGCCGGGGCCAGACGGCATCGTGCGTCGCATCGAGGTCGAGGCCAACGACAAACGCTCGACCGGCGACTGGGCGGTGTTCGCGCTCGCCAACACCACCGACGAGCAGCTTGACCGGCTGATCGTCGCGCCGCACTTCCGCCTCGTCAATTCCGGCATCTTCTGGCCCGACCTCGGCTCTACCCGCATCGCCGCGATCACGCCGAGCGAGGGCTTTGCGCTGGACCGCCAAACCAGTCCCGACGCCGACGTGTTCCGAGTCACGCTCAACCCCGGCACCGTCGTCACCTTCATCGCCGAACTCGCCTCGCCCAAGCTGCCGCAGGTCTATCTGTGGGCACCGGAATCCTACAAGGACACCGTCAACTCCTACACGCTCTATCGCGGCATCGTCATCGGCATCGCCGGCCTCCTGGCGCTGTTCCTCACCATCCTTTTCGTGGTCAAGGGGACCTCGATGTTCCCCGCCACCGCAGCGCTGGCCTGGGCGGTGCTGGCCTATATCTGCATCGATTTCGGTTTCCTCAACAAGGTCATCGAGATATCGCCCGGCAGCGAGCAGATGTGGCGAGCGGGAACGGAGGTAGGTCTTGCCGCCACCTTCGTGGTGTTCCTGTTCACCTATCTCAACCTCAACCGCTGGCACGGCCATTTCAGCTATGGCGCGCTGGCATGGGTAGCCGGTCTGGCGCTGATCGCGGGCGTCGCCATCGTCGATCCGGCCGTCGCCGCCGGCATCGCGCGCATCTCCTTTGCCGCGACCGCGCTGATCGGACTCGGCCTCATCGTCTATCTCGGCATACGCGGCTACGACCGCGCCATCATGCTGATACCAAGCTGGGTGATGGTGCTTTTGTGGCTCGCCGGCTCGTGGATGGCGATCACCGGCGTACTCGACAACGACATCGCCCAGCCGGCGCTCGGCGGCGGGCTCATCCTCATCATCCTTTTGATCGGCTTTACCGTCATCCAGCACGCTTTCGCCGGCGGCGCGCTGTATCAGGGCCTGTTCTCGGACCTCGAACGGCAGGCGATGGCACTCGTCGGGTCCGGCGACACGGTGTGGGACTGGGACGTGCTGCGCGACCGCGTCGTTACCCGGCCCGACGTCAGCACGCAGCTTGGCCTCGCACCCAACAGCCTTGGCGGAGCCGCGCGCAACTGGCTGCCGGTGCTGCACCCGGACGACCGCGATACGTTCCGCACCACGCTCGACGTCGTGCTGGAGCACCGGCGCGGCAAGGTGGCGCAGAATTTCCGCCTGCGCGGCGCCGACGGCCACTACCACTGGTTCGCGCTGCGGGCGCGTCCGGTCATCGGCTCGGACGGCCAGGTCATCCGCTGCGTCGGCACCATGATCGACATCACCGAACACAAGAAATCCGAAGAGCGACTGCTGCACGACGCCGTGCACGACAACCTCACCGGCCTGCCGAACCGCGAATTGCTGATGAACCGGCTGGAAGCAATCATCTCGATTGCCCGGACGGAAGAAAAAGTGCGGCCGACCATTTTCGTCATCGATATCGACCGCTTCAAGCAGGTCAATGACGGGCTGGGCATTTCGGCTGGCGACACCATCCTTTTGACGGTGGCGCGCCGGCTTCACCGCTTGCTGAAACCGAAGGATTCGCTGTCGCGCTTTGCCGGTGACCAGTTCGCGCTGATGCTTCTGTCCGAACAGGAACCGGGGCGCATCGCGGCGGTCGCCGACGCCATCAAGCATGCCATCAACGCCCCAATCACCTTCGCCAAGCGCGAGATCGTGCTGACGGCCTCCATCGGGCTGATAAGCTGGACTTCCGAGCAGACGTCGGCCGAAGACATGGTCAAGGACGCTGAACTTGCCATGCAGCAGGCAAAGCGCTTCGGCGGCGACCGCATCGAACCGTTCCGCCCGGCTTTCCGCACGGTGGGCTCGGACCGGCTGCAATTCGAATCCGATCTTCGCCGCGCCGTCGAACGCAAGGAATTCACACTCGCCTACCAGCCCATCGTGCGGCTGGAGGACAACAGCATCGCCGGCTTCGAGGCGTTGCTGCGCTGGGATCATCCGCGTCGCGGCATGATACCGCCGGCCGACTTCATTCCCGTCGCGGAAAGCTGCGGGCTGATCGTGCCGCTCGGGCTGTTTGCCATGCAAAAGGCTGCCGAAGACCTCGCCTTCTGGCAAAAGCAGATTGGCGACGCGCCTCTGTCGGTTTCGGTCAACCTTTCCAGCCGCCATCTCATTCGCCGCGACCTGGTCAGCGATGTCCGCTCGGTCATCGCGCGCGCCAATCTGAAACCGCGCTGTTTCCGCCTCGAACTCACCGAATCGCTGGTCATGGACAACCCCGAGCAGGCGGTCCATGTGCTGAACAAGCTCAAGCATCTGGGCGTCGGCTTGTCGCTTGACGATTTCGGCACCGGCTACTCATCGCTGTCCTACCTGACGCGCTTTCCCTTCGACACCATCAAGATCGACAAGAGTTTTGTGGACGACAGCACGCCAAAACGCTCCGTGCTGTTGCGCTCCATGGTCAACATGGCGCATGAACTCGGCCTGTCGGTAGTGGCGGAAGGTATTTCGGACCAGAGCGACGCGCTCGAACTGCGCCAGATGGGCTGCGAATATGTGCAAAGCTTCATGTTCGGGCCGCCCGTTGCCGGCGACATGGTGCTGAGAATGCTCAAGGAGCAATACCCGCTCGCGCAGGCATGAATTTTCGCGGGAGGGTGCACTCCCGCGCTGAATCATCAAACCGTCTCAACTATCGGTATTTGCGTGGTTTCCGGCCGAAACTTTACGCGTGGCCGGCGGCTCCGCTCAGGTGCGCAAGGTCGATGCCTATGGAGGCCAGCGCCTTGTCGTATTTGCGGTCGATGTCGGCATCGAACAGAAGTTCGGGCGTGGCGGGGCAGGTCAGCCAACCGTTCTCGGCGATTTCGCTTTCCAGCTGGCCGGCGCCCCAGCCGGCATAACCAAGCGCCATCAGCGCCTGGCGCGGACCGCGTCCGCTGGAGATGGCGCGCAATATGTCGACAGTCGCGGTCAGGCAGACGTCGCTCGACACGACCAGCGACGATTCCACCCTGTAGTCGCCCGAATGCAGGACGAACCCGCGGCTGCGGTCTACCGGACCGCCGTTGCGCACGACGAAATCGCGCGCCGGCGCCGGCAACCGGATGGCCTCTTCTTCGTCCAGTATGCCGAGTTGCACGAGCAGGTCCGGAAACAGCATCTGCTGCGTCTGATTGATGATCAGGCCCATCGCGCCTTCGTCGCTGTGGGCGCAGATATAGATCACCGCACGCGCGAACCTGTCGTCCTTCATGCCGGGCATGGCAATCAGGAACTGGTCGTCGAGAAACCCGCCTCCCATGGGAGTGCTCTTATCGCGCAACAAGTCCATCACCCAAGCGTAACGCGTTTCCGGCAGGCTTGAAAGATGGGTTTTTTGGCCAATACGCCCCTCCCTACAAACGCATGTCACGCAAATATGATGCCACCCAGGCAACGAAATCGATTGCGCCGCCACAATCGCCCGGTCAAATCACTGCATGCAGAGCTTCAAACTTCTTGCCATAGGCGCCGTCGCCTCCGTCGCTGCGACCACCCTTCCCGCCTTCGCTTCCTCGACGGCCTGGTATGACGGCGAAGGCGGCCGGATCCGGCTGGTCACCACCGGCAAGCCGGACGCAGCCGGCGCCATAAAGGGCGTGCTCCAGATCGCACTCAAGCCGGGCTGGAAGACCTATTGGCGCGACCCCGGCGACAGCGGCGTTCCTCCGCAGTTCGACATTTCGGCCAGCACCAATGTCAGCCGTGCACAACTGTCGTTCCCAGCCCCCCGACGCCACAACGACGGCTACGGCCTGTGGTCCGGCTACGACCATTCCGTGTCGCTACCGGTGGTTTTCACGCTGCCTTCGCCGAGCGCCGCAACCACCATCGAAGCGCATGTCTTTCTCGGCATGTGCGAAACGATCTGCATTCCGGTGCAGACGACGCTGAAACTCGACCCGGCTTCCGACCCCGACAACGCCGACGACGCGGCATTGGTCAAGGCCGGGTTTGCCGCCCTGCCCGGTGCACCGAAAGCGAATTTCAAGGTGAAGGTTCTGCCGGGCGACCATGAAACGCTGGAGGTGCAGGCTGTCGCCCCAGGCGATCCCAAGGCTGTCGAGCTCTTTGTCGCCGGCGCCGACGACTACATGTTTGGCGCTCCCAAGCGCAGCGAAAGCGACGGCAAGATCGTCTTCAACGTGCCGATCCTCGACCGGCCGACGACGACGCCCATCGGCGGCGGCCTGCATTATACGCTGACCAGCAGCGCCGGGGCCGTGCAAGGACTGCTGCCCTACCCCTGATCGGTTTCGCCGGCAGGCGATTGCCCCAGGCTTGCTAATTCGCTATCGCATCTTCACGCAATCCATTTCGAGCGAGGAATTTCATGACCATTTCCGTTGGCGACAAACTGCCCGAAGCAACCTTCAAGACGATGACCGCCGATGGCGCCAAAGAGATCACCGCCGCTGAAATCTTTCCGGGCAAGAAAGTGGTGCTGTTTGCCGTTCCAGGCGCCTTCACGCCGACATGCAGCAACAACCACCTTCCCGGCTATCTGGAAAACCACGACGCCATTCTGGCGCGCGGCGTCGATACGATAGCGGTCGTTGCCGTCAACGACGTCCATGTCATGGGTGCCTGGGCGCGCTTTACCGGCGGCGAAGGGAAAATTCTCTATCTCGCCGATGGCAGCGGCAGCTTCGCCAAGGCGCTTGGCCTCGACATCGATCTTTCCGGCGGCGGCATGGGGCTACGTTCGAAGCGCTATTCGATGATCGTCGACAATGGCAAGGTCACCGCCCTCAACGTCGAGGACAGCCCCGGCAAGGCCGTCGAATCCGGTGCAGCAAAAATCCTCGAACAGCTTTGATCGGGCTGCCGCACAGGCCTAAAGCGCGTCGCGATTTTTCTGTCCATTCCAAACGCTTTAGGCTTTGATTTTACGCATGTCCTGGTCCCGAAACCGGAACCACTTTCAAGAGACATGCTTAGTAGCTTTGCGTGGAACGCCGCGGGGCTTTCTTCGGTGAAGAAGGCTTCGCGGGCCTAGCCGCGGCCTCCCGCGAGACCGGTGCGGATGCGGCTTTCGCCATGTCCGGCTTTTTCTTGAACGGTGCCATGCCGGCGCGGGCAAGCTCGTCGGCGCGCTCGTTTTCGGGGTGGCCGGCGTGCCCCTTGACCCAGTTCCAGGTCACCTCATGGCGCCTATTGGCGGCGTCGAGAGCCTGCCACAGTTCGCCGTTCTTCACCGGCTTCTTGTCGGCGGTCTTCCAGCCGTTCTTCTTCCAGCCATGGATCCATTTGGAGATGCCATCCATGACGTATTTGCTGTCGGTGTGAAGCTCGACCTTGCAAGGCTCCTTCAGCGCATCGAGCGCCGTGATCGCCGCCAGCAATTCCATGCGGTTATTGGTGGTCACGGCCTCGCCGCCCGACAGTTCCTTCACGGTGCCGTTGAAGCGCAGGATCGCGCCCCAGCCGCCGGGGCCGGGGTTGCCCGAACAGGCGCCGTCGGTGAAGATCTCGACACTTTTCATGCCGGCGCGCCTTCCATCTTCAGCCCGTATTCCGATGCGGCATGTATCTGGCGGTGGAAGCGCATGCGTCGCAGGTACTCGAGCGGGTCCTTCTTGACGACCAGGCTGCCCGCCGGCGTGTTCAGCCAGTCATAGAGGCGCGTCAGCATGAAGCGAAGCGCCGAGCCATGCGCCAATACCGGCAGGGCATCGGCTTCTTCAGCGGAGAGCGGACGCATCGCCGTATAGCCCGACAGCAATGCCGTTCCCTTGGTGAGGTTGAACGAATTATCCTTTTCGAAGCACCAGGCATTGAGGCAGATGGCCACGTCGTAGGCCAGCATATCCGTGCAGGCGAAATAGAAATCGATCAGGCCGGATAGCCTTTTCTCCAGAAAGAAAACATTGTCCGGGAAAAGGTCGGCGTGGATGACGCCCCTTGGCAGGTCGACCGGCCATCTGGCCTCCATCGCCGCCAGGTCCGCCTCGACTTCCGCCGCCAGCCCGTTTTCCACTTCGTCGGCGCGCGGGCGGGCCTTTTCCCACAGCGGCCGCCATCCGTCGACCGACAGCGCATTTCGCCGGCGAAGGGAAAAATCCTGCCCCGCAAGGTGCATGGCGGCCAGTGCCTTGCCTACCTCGCGGCAATGCTCGACCGTCGGCCGGCGCGTCCACATGCCTTCCAGAAAAGTAACGACCGCAGCCGGCCGTCCGGCGAGTTCGCCGATGATCTGGCCGTCCTTGCGCTGGACGGGCAGCGGGCAGTTGATGCCCTTGTCGTTCAAATGCTGCATCAGGCCGATGAAAAAGGGCAGGTCGTCGCGGTTGACGCGCTTTTCGTAGAGCGTGAGGATGTAAGCCCCGCTCGACATATGCAGCAGGAAGTTGGAATTCTCGACCCCTTCGGCGATGCCTTTGTAGGAAAGCAATTCGCCAATCGGGTAGCCGCTCAGGAAGGCCGCCAGTTCGACCTCCGATATATCGGTATAGACGGCCATCAGGCGTTTCCGTTGACGAAGGCCATGTCGGCGGGCGTCAGTTCGACATCACGCAGAACCCGCATGACCGGAAACTCCTCGGTTTCGATGGCCGTGACCGCCAGATCGACCGAAACGTCGAACCGTGCGCGGAATGCGTCGATGATCTCGTCGACGATGATTTCCGGCGCCGATGCCCCGGCCGACAGGCCAAGCGTGGCGATAGTGCCGATCCGATCCCACGGGATCTCGGAAGCGCGCTGCACCAACAGCGACATTTTCGCGCCCGCTCTTTCAGCGACCTCGACAAGCCGCCTCGAATTGGAGGAATTGGGGGCGCCCACGACAAGGAACAGATCGGCGCCGGCGGCGGTTTCCTTAACGGCTTCCTGCCGGTTGGTGGTGGCGTAGCAGATCGATTCGGCCGCAGCCGCCTGCATGAGCGGAAACCGCTCCTGAAGCGCGCGGATGATGCCGGCCGTGTCTTCGACGGAAAGCGTGGTCTGGGTGACAAAGCCAAGCGTCGCCGGATCGGCGGGGGTGAAGGTGCGCGCGTCGTTCTCGGTCTCGATCAGCGTCACGGCGCCCTCGGGCAACTGCCCCATCGTGCCGATCACCTCGGGGTGGCCGGCATGACCAATCAGCAGCACATGGCGGCCTTGCCGCTGATGGCGCATCGCCTGCTTGTGGACCTTGGACACCAACGGACAGGTGGCATCGAGATAGAACAGGTTTCTGGCCACAGCATCGGCGGGCACCGATTTCGGCACGCCGTGGGCGGAAAACACCACCGGGCACTCGTGATGCTCCGGCGGTATTTCCGACAGTTCCTCGATGAAGACCGCGCCCAGATTCTGCAAACCCTCCACGACATAGCGGTTGTGGACGATCTCGTGGCGGACATAGACCGGCCGGCCGTACTTCTTCAGCGCCAGCACGACGATCTGGATGGCGCGGTCGACGCCGGCGCAGAAGCCGCGGGGCTGGCACAGCCTGATCGTCAGGGGAGGTTTTGTCTGCAGCATGATTTCGTAACGGAGCCGTCGGATCGTTGTCGGGTTCGAAATGGGACGCTCGCCCATGGCATGTCAAGGGGGCGTCTCAGGCGCGCGCGTCGGGAGCCGAACTCATTCCGGCTTTTTCGACGGGCGCCGAAGCCAGACGAGAAGAACGCCGGCAAGAGCAGCCGCCAGCCCATACCATGTGACCGCATATTGCAGGTGATTGTTGGGCAGGTTGATGATCGTAACGCCGCCGACCGGCAGTCCGCCGGGATTGGGCGCGTCGTTTGCGTCGACGAAGATGGGTACAAGTTTGTAGCCGGCCGGCAAGCCGGCGGTCGCGGCCATCACGTCGCGGTCTTTCCAGTAGAAGATGTTTTTCGCCGGATCGTTATCGGGGATCATGCGCGACGGTTTTTCCGTCAGGGGGTTGCGCGCGAGGCCGGTGATGGTGACTTCGCCGGTCACCTGACCCTTTGGGCGCTTGGCCGCGTCCTTCAACTCGTAGGGTACGAAACCGCGGTTGACGAGCAGGTAGCGGCCATCGGCCAGATGCAGCGGCGTGTAGACGTCGAAACCGGAGGCTCCTTGCCAGGTCGAGAAGAAGTGCCGTTCGCCTTCATGCACGAAGGTGCCGGTCACCGTCACCGGCACGTAGTCGACATCGCCAGTCGATGCGAACCTCGCCTCGACCTCCGACAAGGAAACTGGGGCGGCGTGCATGCGCTGGTCGATGGTCTGGAGGATGCCCTCTTTCCAATGCAGGCGCTGCACCTGCCACGTACCCAGCCCCAGCAGGATGACGAAGGCGACGAATCCGAAGCCGAGCGCCATCGCCGTGCGAAGCCGGGAGCGGCCCTGAACCGATGTGGTGGCTTCGCTCATTTTTCGATGTCCAGGCGACCCTCTGCCGCCTGCCTGGCGTATTGCAGCGTCAGAAGAACGCCCTTGATCAACCGCAATGCCGTCAGCGCCAGTATCACCGTCAGCGGCAGCCAGATGACGAGATGAACCCAAAGCGGCGGATTGAGGTTGACCTCCGTCCATAACGCCAAGCCAACCACGATAAAGCCGATAATGAGGATGACGAACACCGCCGGTCCGTCGCCCGCATCCGCATAGGAATAGTCGAGGCCGCAGTTGGTGCAGTTTTTGCCGACGGCGAGAAAGCCGTCGAACAGCCGGCCTTCACCGCAACGCGGACAGCGGCCCTTGAGGCCGGTCGGGATCGGATCAACGGGAGGCCAGATCGCCTTGTCGTGGCTCATCGAATACCCTTATCAGTATCCCGCCAAAAGATAAGGCGGCCACGTTGCCGCAGCCGCCCGATCCATGCCTTGCGGCAATTATTTATCAATGACCTTCGATCACGGCTCCGGCCGATGCCCAGACATAGATCGAGGCGAACAGGAACAGCCACACCACGTCGACGAAATGCCAGTACCAGGCAGCGGCCTCGAAGCCGAAATGCTGCTTGGGCGTGAAGTCGCCCTTCATCGAGCGAATCAGGCAAACGGCAAGGAAGATGGTGCCGATGATGACGTGGAAGCCATGGAAGCCGGTCGCCATGAAGAAGGTGGCGCCATAAATGGAATCCCTGAAGGCGAACGGCGCATGCATGTACTCGTAAGCCTGCACCATGGTGAAGAGGAGGCCGAGCCCGACGGTCAGCGCCAGGCCGTTGATCAGTCCCTTGCGGTCCCCGTGAATCAGGGAATGGTGCGCCCAGGTCACCGTCGTGCCCGACAAAAGCAGGATGATGGTGTTGTAGAGCGGCAGATGGAAGGGGTCGAGAACCTCCATGCCTTTGGGCGGCCATACGCCACCGGTGAAGGCGGCGCGGGCATACTGCTCCGTCTCGGCCGGAAACAGGCTGGCGTCGAAGAAGGCCCAGAACCAGGCGACGAAGAACATCACCTCGGAGGCGATGAACATCATCATGCCGTAGCGCAGGTGCAACGACACGACGCGGGTATGGTGGCCCTCATGCGCTTCCTTGATGGTGTCCGACCACCAGGAGAACATCGTGTAGAGCACGATCAGCACACCGATGAAGAAAATCCACGGCGTCGCAATATTCACCCCGAAGAGGTGGAATTCGTTGCCCTTCATGTCCTGCATCCAGCCGACGCCACCGACCGCCATGACCAGTGCGCCGATCGAGCCTATGAACGGCCAGGGGCTTGGATCAATGATGTGGTAGTCGTGTTGCGGTTTTGCGTGCGCGTCTGCCATGTCAACCCCCGAGGCTTTCTTCGGTACCTGAAATTGTTTTGTTGTTTTCCTTGGCCGGAGCGGAAGCGACTGGCTTCGGCCCCTCCTCCTGGAACATCGTATAGGAGAGCGTGATCGTCTTGATGCCCTTCATCTCCGACGTATTGACGATGTCGGGATCGACATAGAAGACGACCGGCATGTCCAGCGTCTCGCCGGGCTGGAGCGTGGTATCGGTGAAGCAGAAGCACTCCACCTTGTTGAAATAGGCGCCCGCCAGTTCCGGCGTGACGTTGAATGTGGCGCGGCCGGTGATCGGCTTGTCGAAATTGTTGGTCGCGGTGAAATGCGCCTGCGCGGTCGCACCGATCTTGATCGTCATCGAGCGCTTGACCGGCTCGAACGTCCACGGAATTCCCGCAGAATTGGTGTCGAAGCGGATGGTGATGTCGCGGTCGAGCACCTTCGAGGCATACTGGGTGGTGCGCTGCGTGGTACCGCCATAGCCGGTCGCCTTGCAGAAGGCCGCATAGAGCGGGACCGCCGCATAGGCCATGCCGAGCATGCCGCCGAAAAAGGCCAGACAAACGCTCACCACGACGCGGTTTGCGTTGTTGTGCTTCGGAGCGCCGGCCTTGTCCTCGTTCATCGTCGCCTCCTTATCCACGGAATTTGGCGATGGTCGCCACGTAGAAAATGATGACCAGCACGGCCAGCGCCAGCCCGATCGCGATGGAGCGGCTATGGCGGGCCTTTTGCTGCTTGGGCGTCAGCGTGATCAGTTCCGGCTTCTCCTCGTCCATGGTCACGCACCGCCCAGGGCGAGCGCGCGCTCGACCACGCTGTCCGCGAGATAGGCGGCAAAAATGGCAAACAGGTACAACAGCGAATAGCCGAACAGCGCCTTGGCCGGCTTCATCGCGCGGTCGGTTTCCGGCATCCGCAGGACGGCCCAAGAATACCAGACGAAGCCGATGCCCAGCAGAGCCGCGACCACGCCATAGGCGATACTGGTATAACCGAGGAAGGAAGGAAGCACAGCCACCGGGGCGAGTACCAGGGCGTAGGCGAAAATCTGGCGCTTCGTCGAAGCTTCGCCGGCGACGTTCGGCATCATCGGGATGCCGACGCGGCCATAATCGTCCGCCTTGAACAGCGCCAGCGCCCAGAAGTGCGGCGGCGTCCACAGGAAGATGATCAGGAACAGGATGACGCTTTCGAGGCTGACCGACCCGGTTACCGCAGCCCAGCCGATGACCGGCGGGATGGCGCCGGCGGCGCCGCCGATGACGATGTTCTGCGGCGTCCAGCGTTTCAGCCACATCGTGTAGACGACGGCATAAAAGAAAATGGTGAAGGCGAGCAGCGCGGCCGACAGCCAGTTGACGAGAACGCCGAGCGTCATCACCGAAAGCGCCGACAGGATCAGCCCGAAGGTCAGCGCCTCGCCGGGGCGAATCCGGCCCGAGGGTACCGGACGGCCGGCAGTGCGCGTCATCACCGCGTCGATATCAGCATCATACCACATATTGAGCGCGCCCGACGCGCCCGCGCCGATGGCGATCGACAGGATGGCGATAATCGCCAGCAGCGGGTTGACGGTAACGGGGGCCGCGACAAGGCCGACAAAGGCGGTGAACACCACCAGCGACATGACGCGTGGCTTCAGCAGGGCGAAGAAATCGCCCGCAGTCGCTTCCGACATCCGGAACGCCGCATCGTCAATGCGCGTATCGTCGATCAGGGCCATGCCTACTCAAAAACTCCGGTCATTCCGTTTCTCGAGACCGCCGGCTTGGCCGGCGGTCTCGAATTTCTCTCTGTTTTTGCCTTGCCTTACTTGATGCGCGGCAACTGCTCCCACTGGTGATAGGGCGGCGGCGAAGGCAACTGCCATTCCAGCGTGGTCGCACCTTCACCCCACGGGTTGGCACCGGCAATCCGCTTCTTCGCGAACGCTTCGAAGACGCCGAACAGGAAGATCAGGACGCCGAAGGCCGATATATAGGACCCGTAGGACGACACCAGGTTCCAGCCGGCAAACGCATCCGGATAGTCGATGTAGCGGCGCGGCATGCCGGACAGGCCGAGGAAGTGCTGCGGGAAGAAGATCAGGTTGACGCCGATGAACGTGACCCAGAAATGAGCCCGCGCGATCAGCGGCGAATACATGTAGCCGGACATCTTCGGGAACCAGTAATACCAGCCGGCGAAGATCGCGAAAACCGAACCGAGCGACATCACGTAGTGGAAGTGGGCGACGACGTAATAAGTGTCGTGCACCGCACGGTCGAAGCCGGCATTGGCGAGCTGGACGCCGGTGACGCCGCCGACGGTGAACAGGAAGATGAAGGCGATGGCCCACAGCATCGGCGTGCGGATGGTGATCGAACCGCCCCACATCGTGGCGATCCACGAAAAGATCTTCACGCCCGTCGGCACCGCGATGACCATCGTGGCGAAGACGAAATAGCGCTGCGTATCCAGCGACAGGCCTGTGGTGAACATATGGTGCGCCCATACCACGAAGCCGACCGCGCCGATCGCCACCATGGCATAGGCCATGCCGAGATAGCCGAAGACCGGCTTCTTCGAAAAGGTCGAAACGATGTGGCTGATGATGCCGAAGCCCGGCAGGATCAGGATGTAGACTTCCGGATGGCCGAAGAACCAGAACAGGTGCTGGAACAGGATCGGATCACCGCCGCCGTCCGGCGTAAAGAAGGTGGTGCCGAAGTTTCGGTCGGTGAGCAACATGGTGATGCCGCCTGCCAGAACCGGCAGCGACAGCAGCAGCAGGAAGGCGGTGATGAGCACGGACCATGCAAACAGTGGCATCTTGTGCAGCGTCATGCCGGGCGCGCGCATGTTGAAGATGGTGGTGATGAAGTTGATCGCGCCGAGGATCGAGGACGCGCCGGCGATGTGGATGGAGAGAATCGCCAGATCCATCGCCGGGCCGGGCTGACCTGAGGTCGCGAACGGCGGATACATCGTCCATCCGCCGCCAACGCCATATGCACCTGGCGCGCTCGGCACGAAAAGCGATACGCAGAGCAGGATCAACGCGGGCGGCAGCAGCCAGAACGAAATGTTGTTCATGCGCGGGAACGCCATATCTGGTGCGCCGATCATGATTGGCACCATCCAGTTGGCGAAACCGCCGATCAGCGCCGGCATAACCATGAAGAAAATCATGATCAGGGCATGCATGGTGGTGAAGGCGTTGTACATGCTACGGCCGCCGTCGATGGCAGCGTCGCCGCTCATGCCATAGACCATTTCCGCAAGGCCGGTGAATATCTGGACGCCCGGATGGGCTAGCTCCATACGCATCATCACCGACAGGAAACCACCTATCAGGCCGGAAATAATCGCGAAAATCAGATAGAGCGTGCCGATGTCCTTGTGGTTGGTCGAATAGACCCACCGGACCCAGCCGCGGTAAGGCTTGTGATCGTCATGAGCAGAGGCGTGCGCCATGTTTGGCTCCGTGTTCCTGTTCGTTGCTTGGCCGCGGCATCAATTGCCTGCGGCGGCGACCTTGTTTGAGCTATCGACCTGCGCCATCAATGCCTTGTTGGCCCCGGCAAGATCCGTCTTGGCCGCCGCAAGCCAGGTGTCGTATTGCGGCTGCGTAACAACACGGATCGCTATCGGCATGAAGGCATGATTCTGGCCGCACAGTTCGGAGCACTGGCCGTAATACAGCCCTTCCTTTTCCGCCTTGAACCACACTTCATTGGTACGGCCGGGAACCGCATCGGTCTTGATGCCGAAGGACGGCATCGCAAAGGCGTGGATAACATCGGTGGCCGTCACCAGCACGCGCGTCATCGTGTTCACCGGCACGACCATTTCATGGTCGACGGCCAGCAGGCGCGGGTACTCCGCCTTGTTTTCCTTGCCGAGACCGGCGCGATCGGCGTCTTCGATCATCGCCGAGTTGAACGAAAGCGGCTGATCGACCTGATACTCATAGTCCCAGTTCCACTGGTTGCCCGTCGCCTTGACGGTGAGCTTGGCTTCTTCCGGCGGCGAATATTGCGCCGTCAGCAGCTGGAACGAGGGAATGGCGATGCAAAGCAGCACCAGGACCGGACCAACCGTCCAGATCACCTCGATCAGCGTGTTGTGGCTGGTGCGCGAGGGCGTCGGGTTGGCGCTCGCCCGGAACTTCACGATACAATACGCCAAGAGCACCAGGACGAGCAGCGTGATCGGCCCGATGAACCACAGCGTATAATGCTCGAACCAGGTAATCTGGCGCATCATATCGGATCCGGCCGGCTGGAAGCCGGTTTCCCATGGAGCAGGCTGGGCCGCATGGGCGGCGACCGTCGCAAACAGCGAGGCAACCGCGCCGACGCCCGCAAGACATGTCTTCATCGCTCTCATCATTTCCCCCGCGATAGGCCGCAAGCAACTGGAATAATGCCGGAACGAGAATCCCCCGGCATTTTGATGTCCGGTTCAAACCATACTCTATTTCCCTCTGCAAGAAAGGAGCACCGCAACCCATGCGGCATTTTTGCGCGCGGATGGCCGTTTACGGCCCCGGCCGGAGCTGAGAGCATGTCGAATCTCGCTTCGTTCGTGGCCGTGGGCGTCTGAAAAAGCAGCCATGGCGGAACTTTTCGAGCCGAACAGGAGGAAATCGGCCGGAAAAACCGTATTATCGCCGCAGTCGGGGCGAATTGACCCGTGCAGCGTCCTTTTACTTGGCATTGGCGCAGCTTAAAGTGCCGTGATTCGAGGAATGGAGCCGTCCGTCATGAACTCTTGGCTTTCGAGAACCTTGGCGAAGGTCATCTTTCTCGCCGCCGTGCTTGGCGCCGGGCATGCGCTTGCCGCGCAGCCGAGCGGAACGGTGAAGTCGACTCACGGCGCCTGGTCGATCATCTGCGATACGCCGGCCGGGGCCACCTCCGAACAATGCGTCATGATGCAGAACGTGGTCGCCGAGGATCGCCCCGAGATGGGCCTTTCGGTGGTCGTGCTGCGTACCGCCGACAACAAGGCCGAAATCCTGCGCGTGCTGGCGCCGCTCGGCGTGCTCCTGCCCAACGGGCTTGGCCTCAACGTCGATGGCAAGGATATCGGTCGCGCCTATTTCGTGCGCTGCTTCCAGGACGGCTGCTACGCCGAGGTCATCCTCGAAAAGCCGCTGCTCGATACACTGAAGACCGGGAAGGCCGCGACCTTCATCGTCTTCCAGACGCCGGAAGAGGGTATCGGCATCCCGGTCGACCTCAAGGGTTTTGCCGACGGCTTTGCCGCGCTGCCCTGATCGCACCACCGATCGTACATTGCCGAAACGCCACGGCGCGCCTACATCGGGGAAACTGTTTCCCCTGAAGCGAGACGCGCCATGAACAGCCTGATCGGCCAATTCGACATTTCCGAGGATCGCATCAAGCAGATCGTCGCCGACACCATCCATGGGGCCGACGACGGCGAGCTTTATCTCGAATACGGCGAAAGCGAAGCGCTGATGTTCGACAACGGCAAGCTGAAGACCGCCAACTTCAATACCGACCAGGGGTTCGGCCTGCGCGCGGTGGCCGGCGAGGCCAGCGGCTATGCTCACTCGAGCGACCTGTCGGAGGCAGCGCTGCTGCGTGCCTCCGATGCGGTGTCGGCGGTGAAGGGCGGCTATTCCGGCCAGCTTGCGGCGGCGCCCGCCCGCACCAACCGTCACCTCTATGGCGACGAGAATCCCATCCCCTCGCCCTCTTTCGAGGCAAAGGCAAAGCTCCTGCAGGAGATCGACGCCTTCGTGCGCGCGCAGGACCCTCGCGTGCGACAGGTGACGGCATCGCTCGCCGCGTCCTGGCAGCATGTGGAAATCCTGCGTGCGGACGGCCAAGTGGCGCGCGATATCCGTCCTTTGGTGCGGATGAACGTAGCTGTCGTCGTCGGCGACGGCGACCGGCAGGAATCCGGCTCCTACGGCATGGGCGGGCGCAAAGCGTTCGGCGAATTCCTCATCGAGGAAAGCTGGAAGCACGCCGCCAAGGAAGCGCTGCGGCAGGCTCTCGTCAATCTGGAAGCGATCCCCGCGCCCGCCGGAACGTTCGACATCGTCCTTTCCAGCGGCTGGCCGGGCGTCATGCTGCACGAGGCGGTCGGCCACGGACTTGAAGGTGATTTCAACCGCAAGAAGACCTCCGCCTTCGCCGGGCTGATGGGACAACAGGTGGCAGCCAAGGGCGTAACCGTGGTCGACGACGGCACCATGGCCGAGCGGCGCGGTTCGCTCACCATCGATGACGAGGGCACGCCATCGGCCCGCAACGTGCTAATCGAGGACGGCAAGCTCGTCGGCTACATGCAGGACCGCCAGAACGCCCGGCTGATGGGGATGAAGGCGACCGGCAACGGGCGGCGGCAGGGTTATGCCCACCAGCCGATGCCGCGCATGACCAACACCTACATGACCGGCGGCGACATGCAGCCGGAAGAGATCATCGCCTCGGTCAAGAACGGCATCTACGCGGTCTCCTTCGGCGGTGGTCAGGTCGACATCACATCCGGCAAGTTCGTATTCGGCTGTACCGAAGCCTACATGATCGAAAACGGCAAGGTGACGCAGCCGATCAAGGGCGCCATGCTGATCGGCAACGGGCCGGACGCCATGCACCGCGTCTCCATGATCGGCAACGATATGAAGCTCGACACCGGCATCGGCATGTGCGGCAAAGCCGGGCAAGGCGTGCCGGTCGGCGTCGGCCAGCCACATCTACGCATGAACCAGATGACGGTGGGCGGTACGCGGGTGTGAGGCAATTGCTGAGGGGTTAGGTGCTTCAGGTCCCTGTAGGTAGAGCAACCGCATAGGCTACCCCTCTCCGTCTCGGCTTTGCCGAGCCACCTCTCCCTGCAAGCGGGGCGAGGAATTTCTGCCGCAACCTCCGCGCTTTTCCAGCTTGGGTTCTTCGCCCCGCCTGCGGGGAGAGGTGGCGCGCGTGGCGCGACGGAGAGGGGGCTTTGCGCAGCCCCCTGCGCGTCACCTCACAGCCATGAAGCGGGCGACTTCGGCAGGCGATGCTCGGGGTCGATCACGTCAAGGCGCGGCGCATCCTTGTCGTTCCAGCGCCATAGCGCCACGCAACTGCCGCCCGGCGACATGAAGGACGGATAGATCACGCCGTGCCAGCCCTTGCGCAGCAGGCGCCTCGCCAGCGTGTGGGTCTCCGGCTTCCCGCCGCGATCCATGGCATCACGCCATTCGCAGTTGTGGATGGAAGGTTTTATCCCCAGTTCAGCCAACACGACTTCGTCAGTCAGGTCGGCCAGTTTCGCGTTCGACAGTTTCAGCCTCGCGATCAGCGCGGGATGCTGGACGAAACCCTGATTATACTCGGCCCAGGCCGTGGAAAGCTCGCGCGCGGCGTAAATCGCCGGCGTGCCGACCGGGTTCCAGCGGCCGCCGAAGCGGGCAGCCCCCTCGCCCGACAGAGGCAGGTGCGCCCAGCGCGGCACGAAGGCGCGCCACAGTTCGATCGGCGGCTCCGCGTCAGGCATAGACGCCGGAGCGCACTGCCTCCAGATAGGCAAGCACCTTGTCGGCCTTGCCCTCATGCACCAGATCGTAGGCGGTCTTGCCGGCCCAGCCGGGAATCGGCTGGTGCTTGAACCAGATCGCGGCGCGCTTTTCGTCACCGGCCATCTCGCCAGCCATGGAAAGGATGCGCACCACCGGGCTCAACGCGGCGTCGACCTTGCGCGCGCCGGCCTTGGCGGCCAGCGTGTTGCGGGCGACGCCGATCAGCCCCGCCAGTTCGGAGAGCGTAACGCCGAGCAACTCGGCGACACGGCGCGCCGACAGGAAAGGCGCCTTTCCATCGCCGAAGCGCGTAACCGGTATTTCAAGGATCGCGGTGGTCATCTTACCAACTGCCTTGCACGAATTGACATCTGCAAGTCAAAATAAGCGCAAGTGACGCACAATTCAAGTACGAGGGAGAGAGGGACGCCTGCCGACCCAGGCGTACTACTCACCGCCGTTTCCGGGGCTTTTCCAGCAGCGCCACGGTCTCGACATGCGGCGACCACAGGAACTGGTCGATGGGAACGACGCTTTTGAGGCGATAGCCGCCGTCGAGCAGGATCGCCAGATCGCGCGCCAGCGTCACCGGGTTGCACGACACGGCGGCAACGAAAGGAACGTCCGAGCGGGCGATCTGCTTCGACTGATCCTCGGCACCGGCGCGCGGCGGGTCGAACACCAATCCGTCGAAGGCGTTCAACTCCTTGAAGGTCAGCGGCCGCCGAAACAGGTCCCGGCGTTCATGGGTGACCCGTTTCAGCCCGGTGGCGAAGCGAAAGCCTCGGTCGAGCGCGGCAAGGGCCGCCGCCTCGCCCTCCACCGCGTGGACTTCCGATTTCGCCGCAAGCCGCAGCGCGAAGCTGCCGCAACCGGCAAAAAGATCGGCGACCTTTTTTGCCCGTGCCAGGTGCTGGCCGACCATGGCCGCCATCGCCTGTTCGGCGGCGTGCGTAGCCTGCAGGAACGCGCCCGGCGGCACGGGAACGGCAACGTCGCCAAACAACATGATCGGCTTCTTTGGCTCGACAATGATTTCGCCGTCGACCGAAAGCCGGGCAAAGCCTTCGGCAATCGTGAAATTGGCGGCGATGCGGCGCTGATGTTCGCCGAGTCGGCCCGAATCCTGCGCCGCGATATCGAGGCCGGAATCCGTTGCCGTCACCGTCAGGTGAAAGGATTTCGTGGTCGCGCATATCAACCCGGCCAGCGCCTTCAGCGACTGCAGGGCGGCAACGATCTCCGGCAGGGAAATCGGGCACTCGCTGATGGAGATGACTTCGCTGGAAAGAGCGCGAACGAAGCCGAACAGCATGTCGCCCGCCGTCTTGCGGGCGGTGAAGGTAACACGGCGGCGGCTATGCGGCTCGCACGGCACGATGGCGCCGACCTCGGCGTCGATGCCTTTCGTTTTCAGCGCGTGCTCGACCTTGCCGCGCTTCCATTCGCGGTAGGCTTCCGCATCGAGATGCTGCGTGGCACAACCACCGCACTCGGTGAAATGGCGGCAGGCCGGTGCCACACGCAGCGGCGACGGCTCCACCACCGCCATCAACGTGGCGCGGTTCTTTTCGCGGGCGGCGTTGACCGTTTCGCCCGGCAGCGCGAACGGAATGAAGACCTCGCCCGTTTCCGTCATGGCGATACCATCGCCCTGCGCGCCAAGTTTTTCGATGGTGAACCGCGCGGTCATTTCGTCTTTTCTCCGGCAAGCAGGAATTCGCGGTTACCGTCGCCGCCCTCGATGGGCGAAGGGCAAAGCCCAAGCGCACGCCAGCCCGGCACGGCATCCAGCCAGTTGCGCAGGTCTTCGGCAATCCGGCCGGCATCATCCGGGTTCTTCAGCAAGCCGCCCTTGCCGATCGCTTCGCGCCCGGCCTCGAATTGCGGCTTGACCAGTAGCACAGCTTTCGCGCCCGCCCTGGTCAGAGCAAGTGCCGGCGGCAGCGCCAGTTTCAAAGAGATGAAGCTGACGTCGGAAACGACGAAATCTGGCGGCCGGCCGGCAAGGTCCGAAAGGGTCAGGTCGCGTGCGTTGAGGCCCTCGACGACAGTTACGCGCGGGTCGCCGGAAATATCGGGATGGATCTGGCCGTGGCCGACATCGACCGCGGTGACATGCGCCGCGCCGCGCTCCAGCAGCACCTGCGTGAACCCGCCGGTGGAAGCGCCGATATCGAGCGCCTCGCATCCCGTGGGGTCGAGAGCGAAACGGTCGAGACCGGCGATTAGCTTCAGCGCGGCACGGGAAACGTAAGCTTGTGCCGGATCGTCGACCGCAATGCCGGCGTCCGGCCGAACGCCCTGCCCCGGCTTTCGCGCAACGACGCCGTCAACCGCGACCGCACCGCGCTCTATGGCGTCGCGGGCGCGCGAGCGGCTGGTAAACAGGCCACGCTCGACGAGCGCTTCATCGAGCCGCTGGCGCTGGCTGGCTGGCTGGAGTGAATTCATCAGCCTTCCTTGGCGAATGCGGGCCGCGAACGCAAGCCCGCGCCGCAACGGCCAGGCTCAGAAGTTGGCCATGAAGGAAGGCAGCCGATCGGCTCGCGGCAGCTTTTCCTGAACGACGCCGTCGGGGGGCTGGCGCGGCGCCGCTTCGTGCGGGAGCGGCGCCTCGCCCTGCCTGATCACGAGTTGCACCTTTTGCCCGTAGGAGAAGCCGCCACGGATATCGCCGATCTTCTCGGCGACGATGGCCATCGCGGCTTTTTCCAGCTTCTCGTCGTAGCGCACCCCGGCGGAAGACGACACGGTGGCGACAGCCAAAATGGCTGCCGCGTTCAGCATCTTCATTCTTACTTGCTCCCTGCTGGATCACTCCTAGCAGGCGAGCTTGAAAAAACCGCCAAAAGAGACGGTAAGAAAAGCATCAAAAGACAGCGTGAACAACAGGTTACGGTAACCCGCCGACAAAGGGATTCAGGACCTCGAGGTTTTGAATCAGGCACGCTGCGCGTGGACATCGCGGCCAAGCGCGACAAACACGGTGTGGACGATGCCCGCAGCGTCCAGCCCGGCGTCGGCAATCATTTTCTCGGGCTTGGCATGGTCGGTGAAAACGTCAGGCAACACCAGCGGCCGGACCTTCAGGCCACTTTCGAGCAGCCCTTCATGCGCCAGGAACTGAAGCACATGGCTGGCAAAACCGCCGATCGCGCCCTCTTCGACAATCACGAGAACTTCGTGCGAGCGGGCGAGCAGGCGGATCAGGTCCTCGTCCAGCGGCTTGGCGAAGCGCGCGTCGGCAACCGTGGTGGAAAGGCCGGCAGCGCCCAGTTCCTCGGCGGCGAGCAGGCAGTCCTGCAAGCGCGTGCCAAAGGAAAGCAGGGCAACCTTGGTGCCTTCCCTGACGATACGGCCTTTGCCGATGTCGAGGATCGAACCGCGCTCCGGCAAATCGACGCCGACGCCGTTGCCGCGCGGATAGCGAAACGAGATCGGCCCCTCGTCATAGGCTGCGGCCGTGCGCACCATGTGGCGAAGTTCGGCCTCGTCGCTGGCGGCCATGACGACGAAACCCGGCAGCGTCGCCAGAAAGGTCGTGTCGAAGGCGCCACAATGGGTCGGCCCGTCAGCGCCGACGAAACCGGCGCGGTCGATGGGGAAGCGCACCGGCAGGTGCTGGATCGCCACGTCGTGGACGACCTGATCGTAGGCGCGTTGCAGGAAGGTGGAATAGATGGCAGCGAAAGGCCGATAGCCTTCCGTGGCAAGGCCGGCGGCAAACGTTACCGCATGCTGCTCGGCAATGCCGACATCGAAGGTGCGCTTCGGAAATACCTTGCCGAACAGATCGACCCCGGTGCCGGCGGGCATGGCCGCGGTGATCGCGACGATGCGGTCGTCCTCGCGGCCTTCCTGCACCAGGCTTTCGCCGAACACCTTGGTGTAGCTCGGCGCATTGGCCGGAGCCTTGGCCTGCGCGCCGGTGATGACGTCGAACTTGTTGACGCCGTGATATTTGTCGGGAGCGGCCTCGGCGGGGGCATAACCCTTGCCCTTCTGCGTCACGACATGGATCAGCACCGGGCCGTGGCCGTGGTCGCGAACGTTTTTCAACACCGGAATGAGGTGTTCCAGATTGTGACCGTCGATCGGCCCGATGTGGAAAAAACCCATCTCCTCGAACAGGGTGCCGCCGGTGACGTAGCCGCGCGCATGCTCGACCGCGCGGGTGATCGCCCGGTCGATGGTCTTGCCCAGATAGGAAGTCAGCTTCTTGCCGACGTCGCGGATACCAAGATAGGTCTTGCCGGAGGCCATGCGCGCCAGATAGGCGCTCATGGCACCGGTCGGCGGGGCGATGGACATATCGTTGTCGTTGAGGATGACGATCAGCCGGGCGTCGAGCGCGCCGGCATTGTTCAGCGCCTCATAGGCCATGCCGGCCGACAGCGCCCCGTCGCCGATGACGGCGATGACGTTATTGGTGCCGCCGGCAAGGTCGCGGCCGACCGCCATGCCAAGGCCGGCGGAAATCGAGGTGGAAGAATGCGCGGCGCCGAACGGATCGTATTCGCTTTCAGCGCGTCGGGTGAAGCCGGAGAGCCCGCCCTCCTGCCGCAGCGTGCGGATGCGGTCGCGACGGCCGGTCAGGATCTTGTGCGGATAGGCCTGATGGCCGACGTCCCAGATGATGCGGTCATCGGGTGTGTTGAAGACGTAATGCAGGGCCACCGTCAGTTCGACCACGCCGAGGCCGGCGCCGAGATGCCCGCCTGTCTGCGAAACGGCATCGACCAGTTCGGCACGGACCTCCGCCGCCAGTTGCGGCAACTGATTTTCGGCAAGCGTGCGCAAATCCGCCGGAAGGCGGACCTTGTCGAGCAGTGGCGTATTGGGCTTTGAATTCAATTTGTACCGGCCTGCAGGCTTCCTGTTATACCCGAAGTAGGATGCCCGGCGCGGAATGTAAATGCGCGCCGGTGCCGCGTTAGGTCCTGACCCTAAGTCTCGGGCAGCGGAATATACTCTTCCTCGTCACCGGGAACGATATCGAAACGGCCGGTTTTCCATTCCTGCTTGGCCTGTTCGATCCGCTCCTTCGAGGAGGATACGAAATTCCACCAGATGTAGCGCTTCGAGCCGAGCGAGGCACCCCCGAACAGCATGAAATGAGCACCGGATTGCGACGAAACGACGATCTCGTCGCCGGGCTTGAAGACAAGCAGGCGTTCCTGGGGAAAAACATCACCCGAAATCGCGACTTCGCCTTCCAGTGTATAGATGGCACGCTCCTCGGCGTCCGCCGGTATTTTGACGCGCGCGCCGGGCGCCAGACGGATATCGGCATAAAGCGTTTCGGACGTCGGCTTGACCGGCGAGCGCAGGCCGGAAAAATCGCCGATGATGAGACGCCCCTTCACGCCTTCGGCATCGAACACGGGCAGCGCGGCGGCTCCGGTGTTGGTGAACAGCGGGGCAACTTCCTCCTTGTCGTCGGGCAGCGCCAACCACGTCTGCAAGCCCGAAACCGACATCGGTGCGCCGCGCAGTTCCTCGGGTGTACGCTCGGAATGCACGATGCCGCGCCCGGCCGTCATCAGGTTCACGTCGCCGGGCTCGATGACCATTTCGGTGCCGAGCGAATCGCGATGCCTGATTTTGCCGTCGAACAGATAGGTGACGGTGGACAGGCCGATATGCGGATGCGGTCGCACGTCGAGCGCCTGCCCTGCCCGAAGCAGCGCCGGCCCCATCCGGTCGAAGAAAATGAACGGCCCGACCATCCGCCGCTTAGCGGTCGGCAAAGCGCGGCGCACCTGGAAGCCGTCGATATCCCTGGCATTGGGAATCACCATCAGCTCGATCTGGTCGCAGGCCGAGGCATCTCCGATATTGGGATCGTTTCCGGGAAAGAAGCTCATCGGGAAAAACCTCTGTTCGTCAGATCGGCAGTTTATGCGCGACAGGCCGGGCAAGGAAGTAGCAATGCCGCAACGTACTGTTTGGCAGAACCCCGTTCACAACAGCAGTCTACTCGCCGTCCAGCGGTTCTGTGCCCGTCGGCTTGCCGTCACGCGAAAGGCGAATCTTTTCAACCTTGTCCTCGGCGGCCTTCAACAAGCGGTCGCAGTGTGCCTTCAGCGCCTCGCCGCGCTCATAGATGCGGATCGACTGATCGAGCGGCACGTCGCCACGCTCCAGATCGTCGACGATCTTTTCCAGGGCTTCGAGCGCCTGCTCGAAGCTCATCTGCTTGACGTCTTCGTTCACTTCGTCGGCCATGCTCATCCTTTCATAAGGCGCCCGACATGGGCGGCCACCGAAAACGCCAATCCATGCAGATCGTAGCCTCCCTCGAGCAGGCTTACGAGTCTTCCGCCGCTGTGGCGCTGGGCGCGTTCCATCAATTGCCCGGTTGCCCAGTCGAAATCGTCCTCGACCAGATTGATCTCGGCCAGCGGATCGCGGTGATGCGCATCGAATCCGGCCGAGACGATAATCAGGTCGGGCGCGAAATTGTCGAGCGCCGGCAGAACACGGGACAGGAAAGCATCGCGGAAAACGTCGCTGCCGGTACGCGGCGAAAGCGGCGCGTTGACGATGTTGCCGGCACCCGTTTCGCTTTTTGCCCCGGTTCCGGGATAAAGCGGCATCTGATGCGTCGAACAATAAAGCACCGACGGATCGTCCCAGAAGATATCCTGCGTGCCGTTGCCGTGGTGTACGTCCCAATCGACGATGGCCACACGCTCGGCGCCATGTTTTTTCTGCGCGTAGCGCGCGGCGATCGCCGCCGTATTGAACAGGCAAAAGCCCATGGAAGTGGTCTTTTCGGCGTGATGGCCGGGCGGCCGGGCAGCGACGAAGACATTGTCGGCACGCGCCTCGAACACGTCGTCGACGCCGGCATTGGCAGCTCCGATCGCCGTCACCGCAGCCTGCCAGCTTTTCGGACTGGCCGTGGTATCGCCGTCTATGCGGACGATACCGGTCTCGGGAATCAGGGCACGGACGCGCGCAACGAATTCGGCCGGGTCCGCGTAGAGGATCGTCGCCTCGTCGCCGGCGGGCGCCTCGACCCGATCGAGCGCTTCGAAAGCCTGATCGTCCAGCGCCCGCTCGATGGCGCGAAGGCGATCGGGCCGCTCGGGGTGGCCGGGCGGCGTGATATGCTCCTGAAAGATCGGATGGGTATAAAGCCGGGTGACCATGCCCCGATATAGGCGCGCACGACCGGTTTGACCATCTTTGCGCGCCGGCAAAGGCCGACGCTCAACAGGCGATTACGACTCCGGGTTCAAAGAATCTCGGTTTTTGCGATGTGGATGCCGAAGCCTTCAAGCCCGATATAATGCCGCTCGCGCGAAGAGATCAGGTTGATGGACGAGATACCGAGATCCTTCAGGATCTGCGCACCAAGGCCGATCTCGCGCCACTCGTTTTCGCGGCGGCGGGCCTCCTCATGGTCCTCATGGCCCTCCATGGATGGCCGCTTGCGGTCCTGATGCGCGACGCCGACCGAACCCTCGCGCAGATAGACGATGACGCCGCGCTTGCGCTCGCCCATCAGCTTCATGATCGCGTCGAGCTTGTGGTCGGTGCCGAACACGTCGGTCACCACATCCTCGGGGTGCAGGCGCACCGGCACTTCCTCGCCGTCGCGGATATCGCCGAAGACGACCGCCAGATGCTGCATGACGTCCCAGGGAAGCGTGTAGGTGAAGACCTTGGCCTTGCCTCCGGGCGTTTCGATATCCGAGGTAGCGACGCGCTCGATCAGCGTTTCCTGCCGCTGACGATAGGCGATCAGGTCGGCCACCGAAATCTGCTTCAAGCCGTGCTCCTCGGCAAAAGCCTTCACCTGCGGGCCACGCTTGACGGTGCCGTCGTCATTGACCAGTTCGGAGATGACGCCGACCGGCGGCAGGCCGGCAAGCTTGCACAGGTCGACCGCCGCCTCGGTATGGCCCGAACGCATCAGCACGCCGCCTTCGCGCGCGATCAGCGGGAAAATGTGGCCGGGACGCAGGAAATCCGATCCGCCGACATTGCCGTTGGCGAGATTGCGCACGGTCAGCGTGCGGTCTTCCGCCGAAATGCCGGTGGTGGTGCCATGCTTGAAATCGACGCTCACGGTAAAGGCCGTGGTATGGGCCGAATCGTTGTCGGCAACCATCGGCGCCAGATTGAGCCGCTTGGCCTCGGCGCGCGGCATCGGCGTGCAGACGATGCCAGAGGTATTGCGTACGATGAAGGCCATCTTCTCGGGCGTGCAGTGAACGGCCGCGACGATCAGGTCGCCTTCGTTCTCGCGCCCGTCATCATCCATGACCACGACGATCTCGCCTTGCTCGAAGGCGCGTAAGGCTTCGACTATTTTCTTCTGGTCGTATGGCATGGCGTTCCTGCTTCCACTCAAATAGCGCTGTGTCGAGAAAATTCAGCCGCGTCCGGTCTGGCCGCGATGTCGCAGATAATGGTCGGCGAGCGCGCAGGCAACCATGGCTTCGCCGATCGGTACCGCCCGAATGCCGACGCAAGGGTCATGCCGCCCCTTGGTGACGACGTCGACGTCGTTGCCGTCCTTGTCGATGGATTTTCGCGGGGTCAGGATCGATGAGGTCGGCTTGACCGCAAAACGCGCCACGATCTGCTGGCCGGTCGAGATGCCGCCCAGGATGCCACCGGCATTGTTGGACAAAAACACCGGCTTGCCGTCATTGCCCATGCGCATCTCGTCGGCATTCTCCTGGCCCGTGATGCGGGCCGCTTCGAAGCCATTGCCGATCTCGACACCCTTGACGGCGTTGATCGACATCAGGTTCGAGGCGATATCCTGGTCGAGCTTGGCATAGATCGGCGCGCCGAGGCCGGCGGGTACGCCGTCGGCCACGATCTCGATGATGGCACCGACCGAATTGCCCGCCTTGCGGATGCCGTCGAGATAATCGGCGAACACAGGAACCGAAGCCGGATCGGGCGTGAAGAACGGGTTTTCCGTGTTGTCGACGAAGTTCCAGTTCCAGTTCGCCCGGTCGATCGTCTTCTCGCCCATGGAAACCAGCGCCCCGCGCACCACCATGCCGGGAACCACCTTACGCGCCAGCGCGCCAGCAGCCACGCGCGCCGCGGTTTCGCGCGCCGACGAGCGGCCGCCGCCGCGGTGGTCGCGCAGGCCGTATTTCACGTCATAGGCATAGTCGGCATGGCCGGGCCGGTACTGACGGGCGATCTCGCCATAGTCCTTGGAGCGCTGGTCGACGTTCTCGATCATCATCGAGACCGGCGTTCCGGTGGTGATGAGCGTCTCGCCGTCCTCATCGGGAATGGTGCCCGACAGGATCCTGACCTCGTCGGGCTCGCGGCGCTGGGTGACGAAGCGCGACTGACCCGGACGACGCTTATCGAGCTCGGCCTGGATTTCGGCGACCGTGAAGCGGATGCCAGGCGGACAGCCGTCAACCACGCAGCCCAATGCCGGCCCGTGGCTTTCCCCCCAGGTGGTTACGCGGAAAAGATGGCCAAACGTGTTGTGAGACATGAAGCCCGAACCCTCGCCGACGGCAGGCCGGCTCGTGGCTGCCTTCTATTGGCGTTTTCAGCGGGGGTCAAACTGTCGATGGATGGTCTAAGCTTTGACACATTGGATTGGTTTCTGCACTCTCTGCAAATCACCGGCCTCTGAACGGGGCACATGGAAAAAAGAGGACGACAAATGCGTATCCTATCCGGGCGTATCCTATCCGGGCGTACCCTGTTCGGCGCCATTGCCGCCACATTGCTGATTTCCACGGCCGCCTTCGCGGCGCAGACCGAAGGGCTGATCAAGAAGATCGACAAGGATACCCTCACCATCACGCTGGACGACGGCAAATCCTACAAGATGAACGCCGAGACCGATATCGATTCGCTGAAGGTCGGCATGGATATCGTTCTCGCCTACGACGTAACCAATGGCGAGAACGTCGTCACCGACATGGAATTGCCGGACAGCGAATCGGGCGATTAATCCAGGCTTACAGCCACTCCAGGTGGCCTTCCCTTAGCCTCAGCACGCGATCCTGCGGCGTGTCGAGGCTGGCCGCCTCTTCCCTGGAAATCTTTTCCACCAGCCGGAACAGGGCGCGAATGACGCCGCCATGCGTCACGCAGACGGTGTCGCGGTCGAGCTCCTCGAACCACGGCTTAATCCGCTCATAAAGCATCTGGTAGCTTTCCGCGCCTTCCCCGGAAGGCAGGTAGTCCCATTTGTCGAGGCTGCGCTTGCCCGATATTCCGGGGTGCTGCTGCTCCAGCTCGGCATAGGTAAAGCCTTGCCAGGCGCCGAAATTCACTTCCACCAGGCGGGGATCGGTGCGGTAGGCATGGGGGTCGAGCCCCATCGCCGCGCGTACGAGTTCCATCGTCGCACGCGTGCGCTTCATCGGGCTGGCAACGAAATCGAAAGCCTGCGGGTCGGCGATGAGCCCAGCCAGACGGCGGCCGTTTTCCGTCGCCTGCTCGCGCCCCAGCGCGTTCAATTCGATATCGGCCTGGCCCTGGAGACGGTTCTCGGCGTTCCAGTCGGTCTGGCCGTGGCGCACGAAATAGACAAGCGGAGACATGTCGTCCGGGCTCTTTCGATAAGGGTGTCAAACAGGCTGGCGTTAAGAGTGTCAGTCCTTGACGGTGGAGATGTCGGGAGCGTCCACCGACTTCATGCCGACGACGTGATAACCGGAATCGACATGGTGGACCTCGCCGGTCACGCCGCGCGACAGGTCCGACAGCAGGTAAAGTCCGGAATCGCCGACTTCTTCCGGCGTCACCGTGCGCTTCAGCGGCGAATTGTATTCGTTCCACTTCAGGATATAGCGGAAATCGCCGATACCCGACGCGGCAAGCGTCTTGATCGGACCGGCGGAAATGGCGTTGACGCGGATCCCCCTGCCGCCCAGATCGACCGCGAGATAGCGCACGCTGGCCTCAAGCGCCGCCTTGGCCACGCCCATGACGTTATAATGCGGCATCACCTTTTCGGCGCCGTAATAGGTCAGCGTCAAAAGCGACCCGCCGTCGTTCATCAGCGCTTCGGCGCGCTTGGCGACATCGGTGAAGGAAAAGACCGAGATTTCCATGGTGCGGTTGAAATTGGCACGCGTCGTCTCGACATAGCGGCCGTCGAGTTCTTCCTTGTCGGAGAAGGCGATGGCATGGACGAGAAAATCGATCTTGCCGAAATGGGCGGCGACATCGGCGAAGACCGCATCGAGGCTCGCCGGGTCGGTCACGTCGCAATGGCCGGCGACATGCGCGCCGAGTTCGGCCGCCAGCGGTTCGACGCGCTTCTTGAACGCCTCGCCCTGATAGGTCAGCGCGATCTCGGCACCGTTGTCCACGCATGCCTTGGCGATGCCGTAGGCGATCGACCGGTTGTTGGCTACGCCCAGGATAAGGCCGCGTTTGCCGGCCATCAGGCCCTGTCCACCCGCCATGGGAGCGCTCTCCATCATATATTCCGATGCGGCAGCCTATCGCACAGCAGCCTTGCGCCTTCAAGCGTTCAAACGCCGGATGATGCAGCCGATCTAATCGTTTTGTTTGCGCATGAGCGCCTCAAGTTCCTTGTCTCCCGCTTCCGGCAGCATGATCTGGACATGGGCGTAGAGGTCGGCATGGCCGCCGGTCTTGACCGGCAGCCCCCTGCCCTTCAGCCTCAGAACCTTGTCGGAACTGGACCATGCCGGCACGCTGAGCGCCAGCCTGCCCGACGGCGTTTCGACCGCGACCTTGGCGCCCAGCACCGCGTCCTTCAGCGAAACTGGCAGATCGGCATGCAGGTCGCGGCCTTCGACGCGGTAGCGCGGATGCTTGCGGAAGCGTATCTTCACCAGCGCATCGCCCGCCTTGCCACCAAAGGCCGAAGGCTCGCCCTGGCCCTTCAGGCGGATGGTCTGGCCGTCCTCGACATAGGCCGGCAGCTTGACCGCGATCTTGCGGCCGCCGGGAAACATGACCGTGACCTTCGGCGCGGTCGCCACTTCCTCGATGGTGATGTCCAGCGTCGCCGACAGGTCAGCGCCGGCCGGCGCCTGCTGGCGGGCGCCACCCTGCCTTTGCTGGCCGAAGGCGTCGCCGAATATCTGACTGAAGATATCGCTGTTGCCGTCGAACGGATCGCCGCCCGGCCTGCCTTGGCGGAACTCGAAATGGGCCGCGCCCGGTCCCTGCTGCTGGCGGCGGAAACCGGCGAAGGGATCGCCGCCGGCCGCGCCCTCGAAACCTTGGAATTTCGGCTTACCCTCGGCATCGATCTCGCCACGGTCGAAAGCGGCGCGCGTTTTTTCGTCGCCAACGACCTCGTAGGCCTGATTGGCGGCGGCAAAACGGTCCTTCGCCTTCGGATCGTCCGGATTCTGGTCCGGATGATGCTTCTTGGCGAGCTTGCGGTAGGCCGATTTTATTTCCTTGGCCGAAGCGTTTTTGGCAACGCCCAGCACCTCATAGGGGTCGCGCATAGTCCCTGCCTTGCACTAAAGATGAATTCACAGTCGCCTTCTATATGCGTGCAGTTAGGAAGAAATTCCAGTGCGCGGCGGCGGATCGGCGACAGATTCTTACTGAGCCGTGAAGGCCCGCATCTGCCATGCGCCGTAGCCGACCATGCAGGCCTCGCCCTTGAACAGGGCAACGCCGTCGAAGCTTTCGCGCGTCGCGGTAAAATTCCGGCAAAGCTTCCCATCCGCCTTGTTTTCCGCGAGTTGCATGATGGCGCCGCGCGAGCCGGTGTCGGAATTTGCCCAGGAAATATCCTTGCCGGCCAGCGCTTCTACATCGGCGGAGGATACCGCGTTGCGGATCGTCGCCTGGTCGGCGGCCAGATTGGCATCGTCCGAGGACGGCGCGGCCGATGTGCTGCTGGTAACGATCGAGCGGTCGACATCGGCCTGTTCGAGGCTGAAACCGCCGGCGCCGCAGCCGCCAAGCACAAGCAGGCCGGCCAGCATGCCGGCTTTCAGGCTGGACGAAACGAAAACGCTCGCAGGCAGGCTGTCAAATGCTTGCGCGACGCGCGACAATCGGCAATCTCCCCGCCAACAAATAGAGTTTGAAAAAACTATGAACGATACAGCCTTAACAGAAAGTGACTTTACCGAAAGCACGGAGCCTTTTCGGCTTTTTGCCCGGTGGCTGGAGGACGCCACGAAATCCGAACTCAACGATCCCAATGGCGTTGCGCTGGCGACCGTCGACGCCGACGGCCTACCGGACGTCCGCATGGTGCTGCTCAAAGGCTTCGACGAGCACGGTTTCGTCTTCTACACCAATTTCGAAAGCGCCAAGGGGCGCGAGATCCTTGGCAACATGAAGGCGGCGATGTGCTTTCACTGGAAGTCGCTGCGCCGGCAGGTGCGCGTGCGCGGGCCTGTCCAGATCGTCAGCGATTCGGAAGCAGACGCCTACTATGCGACGCGCCCACGCGGCAGCCGCATCGGCGCCTGGGCCTCGAAGCAGTCGCGGCCGCTGGAAAGCCGCTTCGCGCTGGAAAAGGCTGTCGCCGAATATACCGCTCGCTACGCCATCGGCGATATACCGCGCCCGAAACACTGGTCTGGCTTCCGCATCGTGCCAAGCCATATGGAGTTCTGGCACGATCGCCCCTTCCGCCTGCATGACCGCGTCGTGTTCGACCGCGAAGGTGCCGGCCAATGGAAGAAGACCCGGCTTTATCCGTAAGGTGGGGGTTCTTACCCCTTCTTGCGTTCCATGAAAGTCGTGAGCGCGGTGCGGGCTTCATCGGATTTGAGGTGCTCGCGAAACTGTTCGGCCTCCTGCCGGATTCTCACGACGAGTTCCTCACGCGGCCCGCGCATCAGGTCGCGGGCGGTCTTCAGGGCTTGCGGCGGCTTGGACGCGATCCGGCCGGCGGCGGCCAGCACCGACGCTTCCAGCACGCTTTCTTCGACGACCTCGTAGATCAACCCCGCTTCCTTGGCGCGTTCCGCCGAAAGCCCTTCGCCGAGACAGAGCATCGCGAACGCGCCCTGCCGGCCAAGGATTTGCGGCACAAGCAGGCTGGAGCCCGCTTCCGGCACCAGGCCGAGATCGACGAAGGGGGTGCGGAAGACGGTGCGCGGCGTGGCAAAGGTCAGGTCGCAGTGCAGGTTGAGCGTGGTGCCAATACCGACGGCAATGCCGTCGACGCCCGAAACTATCGGCTTTTGCGCACCCGCCAGCGCCAGCAGAAAATCCCACACTTCATGACCGCCCTCGCCACCTGTCGCCATGACGAGAAAGTCCGCAAGATCGTTGCCGGCGGAAAAGGCTCCGGGCACGCCGAGGAACACATGAACGCGGATTGTCGGGTCGGCGTCGCCTCCGGCAAGAGCCGCCGTCATCGCCGCGTACATGGCCCGCGTCAGGGCATTTTTCTTGTCCGGCCGGTTGATGCGAATGATCTGCGCCGCACCCTGCCGTTCGATGAGAATAGGCTCCGTCACCTTCAAAGCACCCACGCCCTTACAATCATCATGCCGAAACCAGCGTCTTACCGGCCGCCACCAGGCTGTCTCCGCCGCCAATGACGCACTGTTTCAGGGCACCCACTTCGCCAAGCAGGTTCTTGGCCGCGAACCGGCAAAGCGCTGCGCGGCTCTCGGACCGGTTGGCGATAGCCGCACGTTCCAGATAGGCGCTGCCGGCGGCAAGCGAAAAAAGCCTCAGATACGGCGTAGCGCCAGCCAGCAAGGTCCCGGTTTCGCCGGCGGCAAGCTTATCCTGAAGGAACCGCGTCACCTCGGACAAATCCTCCAGCGCCTGGTCGAGCCTGTCGGCCGTACTGCCAAGCGCCGCGATCTCGGCCGTGCGGGCCGCTGCCGCTATCGCCACCAGTTCGTCGATATAGGTATGCACATGTTCACCGCCGTCCTGCGGCAGCTTTCGCATGACAAGGTCGATGGCCTGGATACCGTTGGTGCCCTCATAGATCGGCGCGATGCGCGCATCGCGGTAAAAGGCGGCCGCTCCCGTCTCCTCGATAAAGCCCATGCCTCCGTGAACCTGAACGCCAAGCGACGCGGCTTCGACGCCGACATCGGTGGAAAAGGCTTTCGCCACCGGCGTCAGAAGGTTGGCGCGGTCGCGCCAATGCGCAGCCTCGGCGTCCTTCGCCACCCGGCCCATATCGATGGCATGAGCGCAGGAATAGCAGATGGCGCGGGCCATTTGCGTCAGCGCCATCATGGTAAGCAGGTTGCGCTGCACGTCGGGATGATGGACGATCGGCGCCATGCCTTCGCCGGAGAAATCCGTCGCCTTGCCCTGCCGGCGCTCATTGGCATAGGCCAGCGCCTTCTGGGTCGCGGCCTCGGCGATCGCGACACCTTGTATGCCGACGGCAAGGCGGGCGTTGTTCATCATCGTGAACATGCAGGCGAGGCCCTTGTTTTCCTCGCCGATCAGCCAGCCGGCAGCGCCGGGTTCGCCCCCGCCAAAGCCATCGCCGTAGATCATGGTACAGGTGGGCGAACCGTGGATGCCTAGCTTGCGCTCCAGTCCAGAACAGAACACGTCGTTGCGGCGCCCGAGTGACCCATCATCGTTGACCAAAAATTTCGGAACCAGAAACAGCGAAATACCGCGGGTGCCGGCCGGCGCGTCGGGAAGCCTCGCCAGCACGAGATGCACGATGTTGTCGGAAAAATCGTGCTCGCCATAGGTGATGAATATTTTCTGGCCGAAGACGCGGTACGTGCCGTCGCCGGCCGGTTCGGCGCGCGCCTTAAGCGCCGCAAGATCGGAGCCGGCCTGCGGCTCGGTCAGGTTCATGGTGCCCATCCACTCGCCCGACACCAGCTTGGCAAGGTATTGTTGCTTCAGCGTGTCCGAGGCATGCTTGTCCAGCGCCTCGACCGCGCCCATCGTCAGCATGGGGCCGAGGCCGAAAGCCATCGCAGCGGAATTCCACATCTCATGCGCGGCCATTCCCAGCATCGCCGGCAGGGCCTGGCCGCCATAGGCCTCCGGCCCGGACAGCGCGTTCCAGCCGGCGTCGGTCCAGCGGCGGTAAAGCTCTTTCCAGCCGGGCGGCGTGGTCACCGCGCCATCCTTCAGCACCGCGCCGTGTCCATCTCCGGCCCTGGCCAGCGGCGCGATTTCCTCCGTCGCGAAGCGGCCGGCCTCGCCCAGCACGGCATCGACCAGATCCTCGCCGAGATCACCGAAAGCCCCTGTATCGAGCGCCTGCCTGAGATCGGCGACATGCTTCAGCGTGAACGCGATTTCCTCGACGGGAGCACGATACATGCCGCTTCCTCCAAAGTTGCAACCCGGCCATCATTGCGCTGCACAGGCGGCAAAAGCCAAGGGTCATTCAATTTCTACACTTACGTAAACGTCAAATTTTGTCACGTGGATTCTTTTCCACCCTCCCGGCGAGGCGATGACAAGGGTTTCGAGCCACTGCGGAATCAAATCGTTAACCATGACGGTTCAGGATCGGCGTGAGGGTCGATGGTGGGATCTGCGCGAGGATCGGGGCTTGAGGCTGGCGGCACGACATTTCCTGGGCGCGGCGTTCGCCGCTCTTGCCGCAGCCATGGCGGCCCCGGCCGCCGCCGTCGCCTCCGACTTCTCAGAGCCCTGGAAACAGGCAGACCGGGCACTGGTGCTCGACGCCTATGAGTATAATTCCATCGACTGGACGGCCCTTTCGTCCGACAAGCGCATAGCCGGTTTCATCGCCAAGGCTTCGGACGGCCTGCCGCCTCCCTATTTCTGTTCCGGCGACGAAACCCAGATCCGGCTGTGCCGGGCGCTGTGGAAACGCCATGCGGTAGCACGCGAGCTTTTCCATACGCGCAAGGCGATGGCCGGCATGCTGGGCCTGAAATGGGGGGCCTATCACCTCGCCCGCCCCGGCAATCCCGTCGAACAGGCGAACAATTTCATCGATTTCGCCGAACCGGGGCCTGACGATCTTATGGCACTGGATGTCGAGGACAACGATCCCGAAAAATGGATGTCGCTGGAAGACGCTGAAGAATTCGTGCGGCAGGTGCATCGGCGCGTCGGCCGGTTCCCGATCCTCTACACCAATGGCGCGACCGCGAAGCACATTGCGGACAACCGCCTGCGCTACCAGCTTTTGTCGCGGCTGCCGCTCTGGTATGCGCGCTACCAGCCCGACATCGACGTACATTTTCCGATGGGCAACTGGCAGGGCTATGCGCTGTGGCAGTTTTCCGCGCAGGCCAATTGCGGCCGGCGGCACTGCCCCTATCGCGTTCCCGGCACCCCCGACGACATCGACGTCAACGTGGTGCCCATGGATGCCGTGGAGTTGCGGAAAAAATGGCCGTTCGGCGGCCTGATCGACGCGCCGGCGGATACGCTGGCCAGCATACCCGTGCCCATTTCGCGCGACGCGGCGCTGAAGGGCGATTTTTCCATCACCTACGCTTCGGTGGCGCCGCCACCCACCCTCGGTGAACTGGTCGCAGCGCTCGAGCAAGGCTGGACCGGGCTTCGAATCGGCTGGGGTATTGCGATGGCGCAAGCACGCTCCAATGGCACGGCTCAACTCCTTGCAGCAAAACTGGAAGGACCGCCACCCGATCTGGTTTCGGTGGCGAGCGCCGGCATCGATCCGATGCTGACCGGGTCGATCCATTCCGGCCATGGGCCCCGCTAGGAATTCGCCGCCTTCTCCCGTTCCACCGCACGCCAGCCGATATCACGGCGGCAAAAACCCTGCGGCCAGTCGATCCGGTCGACGGCTTCATAGGCCTTCCGCTGTGCCTCGCTAACCGTTGCGCCCATGGCGGTGACGCTCAGCACCCGGCCGCCATTGGCGACCAGCGCGCCGGCGTTGATCGCCGTGCCGGCATGAAAGATTTCGACGCCATCGCCCGAAGCCGCGTCGATGCCGCGAATGACCGAACCCTTCTCCGGCACGCCCGGATAGCCCTTTGCCGCCATCACCACGGTCAGCGCCGCTTCGTCGCGCCAGCGCGCCGACATATGCGCAAGCTGGCCATCGGCCGCGGCGTTGAGCAGCACCAGCAAATCGTCCTTCAGCCGCATCATCAGCACCTGACATTCCGGGTCGCCGAAGCGGGTGTTGTATTCGATGAGTTTCGGTCCCTGATCGGTTATCATCAGGCCCGCGAACAGAACGCCGGAAAACGGCGACCCCGCCTGCGCTATGCCACGCATGGTGGGTTCGACGATCTCGCGCATGGTGTGCTCGATCATATCGGCGTTCATAACCGGGGCCGGCGAGTAAGCCCCCATGCCGCCGGTATTCGGCCCGGTATCGCCTTCCCCGACGTTCTTGTGATCCTGCGCGGTGCCGAAGGGCAGCGCGGTCGTGCCATCACACAGGCAAAAGAAACTGGCCTCCTCTCCGGCCAGGAATTCCTCTACCACCACCTCGGCCCCGGCGCTGCCGAACGAACCCTCGAAACAGGATTCGAGCGCCGCTAATGCTTCCGCGACCGTCATGGCGACTGTGACGCCCTTGCCGGCGGCCAGCCCGTCCGCCTTGACGACGATCGGCGCGCCCACTTTTTCGACATAGGCCTTTGCCGAAGCAAGATCGCCAAAGCGGCCATAGGCTGCGGTCGGAATGCCGTATTTCGCGCAAAGGTCTTTGGTGAAACCCTTCGAACCTTCCAGCTGCGCCGCCGCTTTGGATGGGCCGAAAACCCGGATACCGGCAGCTCGAAGATCGTCGGTGAGGCCGGCCACAAGCGGCGCTTCAGGCCCGACGACGACGAGGTCGATTTTTTTCTCCCGGCAGAAGGCAGCAACGGCCGCATGATCGGCCGCATCCAACGCCACCAATTCGGCTTCCCTGGCGATGCCGGGGTTGCCTGGCGCGGCGTAGAGTTTCGTCAGCATGGGAGATGCGGCGAGCTTCCACGCCAGTGCGTGCTCGCGCCCACCGGAACCAAGAAGAAGAACGTTCATGGATTCGCCTCGCGGTCGATTACCCGAAAACTCATCCGGTATGGGGGCGGTGGCGACAGGTCAAGCATCGGTTTGGTCGACAGGGAACAAACCGCCCGCTTGACGCCGTGCTTTAGCGCTGTCACTTCATCGGCCATGGAAACCATCCAGTCGAAAGCTTCGCAGGGCCGGGTCGCCGATGCACCGAGCGGCCATTGGGTCTACCGGATATTGCCGCGCGCCGTCTGGCCCTATGCGCAGCTTGCGCGGTGGGACCGGCCGATCGGCTGGCAATTGCTGTTATGGCCGTGCTGGTGGTCGGCAGCCCTTGCCGCAGGCGCCTATGCGCGTCCCGGCGATCCTCTGCTGTCGCTGCTGCCGACGCCGTGGACCCTTATCCTTTTCCTGATCGGCGCAATCGCCATGCGCGGCGCCGGCTGCACCTACAACGATATCGTCGATGAAGGCATCGACAGTCAGGTGGAACGGACGCGTTCGCGGCCGCTGCCCTCCGGCCAGGTCAGCCGCCGGCAGGCTTGGGCCTTCCTTATTGCACAGGCGCTGACCGGGCTGGTCGTGCTCCTCCAGTTCGACAGCTTCGCCGTCGGGCTCGGCATCTCGTCTCTGGCCATCGTTGCCGCCTACCCATTCGCGAAAAGAGTCACGAACTGGCCGCAACTCGTTCTCGGCCTTGCCTTTTCCTGGGGCGCACTGATGGGTTGGGCAAACGAGTTCGGCGATATCGACGGGCCGGCTGTGCTGCTTTACATCGGCTCGATCCTGTGGGTGATCGGCTACGACACCATCTACGCGCATCAGGACAAGGAGGACGACGCCATCGTCGGCGTCCGCTCCACCGCTCGCCTGTTCGGCGACAACACGAAATCGTGGCTGGCCGCGCTCTATGGCGGCGCGCTGATGTGCTTCGCGGTCGCTTTCGCTGCCGCCCAGGCCCCCGTGGTGGCGCTTGCCGGGCTGATTGCCGCCGGCGCGCATCTGGCGCGCCAGATCATGGTTCTGGATATCGACAATCCGGACCAGTGCCTGAAGCTGTTCAAGTCGAACAACCAGGTGGGCTGGCTGATCTTCCTCGGCCTGATCGGCGGCGGGGTCTGGGTCGCGCTGAAGCCGCTGGTCTAGATCGCCGTGCATCCTAACGGATGCAAAGCGGCGATCTATCTCTTTGTCCGAGCACCGGATTGCTCCGGAAACCGGATTCCACTTTTCGGTCCGATGCTCTGGCCTATTCGCGTGCTATGATTTCCTGATTGTCAATGACCAGCCGCAGGCCAAGGTCGCCGGCCCTGCGACGGGCGAGAAAACGCGGGCGGCGCATGGTCGAGACGCGGCCCTTGCGGCGTTCGCGTACCGGCAGCGTCTTGATAGCCGCGCCCAGCGATTCCTCCAGCGTGCGGGCAACGCCGTCCGCCTCGATCAAAAGCATCGGCAGGCGATAGGCATCGGCCCAGGCACGCCAGTCGGCAGCGACGTCGTCCAGATCGTCGGCCACCAGAAGCGGCACCGACAGCATCGGGTCGTGATGCAGCAGTTCGAGCGTCACCGTGACGTTGCCGTCAGGGTCTTCCATGGCGCGTGCGGCGACGCCGCGAAACGCCATGGCCGGCAGCGCGATAGTCGCCGGCAGCCCGCTCATTTCGAGCATGCGGCGCACCACGGCGCCGCGCTGGTCGATGGTGAAGGTCACGTCGCCAAAGTCGTCGCTGGTCGCGTAACTCACCACCTGCGGCAGGCGAAAAGGGTCGAGGCGCATATTGCGCCCGGCCCAGACTGGCTTCAGTCCGGTATTCATCTTGTGCCTTCCCTGTCTCTCCTGAGAGCCGGTTTTCCGGTCCCTCCGGGCCAGTTTTCCCGGCCTCGTTTATGAGCAGAGACTAGCGCGGGGTCCTTACCGCCGCGCTTAAGAAAGTCGGTTAAATTTTGCTGATCTCGGGGATGGTTATCGGAATGCCACCAGAGCAGGTCGCGGAAAGGATCAGATAACCTTACCGGGATTCATGATGCCCGCCGGGTCGAAAGCCGCCTTCACCCGGCGCATCAGATCTATCGCCATCGGCGGCGCGGTGGCGATCAGCTCCTCGCGCTTCAACTGGCCGATGCCGTGCTCGGCCGAAATGGAGCCGTCGAGCGAGCGCACCACATCGTGCACGGCCTTGTTCATCGGATGGTAGAGGGCGAGGAAGCTCTCGTCATTGCTGTCGACCGGCCTTGAAATGTTATAATGCAGATTGCCGTCGCCCATATGACCGAAGCAGACCGGGCGGGCGCCGGGACTGACTTTTTCGACCACCTTCGCCGCCTGTTCGATGAGGGCGGGGATCAAGGCGATCGGCACGGAAATATCGTGCTTGATCGAGGCGCCTTCGGGCTTCTGCGCTTCGGGAAGCATCTCGCGGAAATTCCAGAAGGCGTTGGCCTGCGCGATCGAGGCGGAAATCACCGCATCGCCTGCCGTGCCGGTTTCGAGGCCGGCCGACAGGATATCCTCGGCCAGACCCCTGGCATCCTCGGCCGAGCGGCCGGACGAAATCTCCATCAGCACGTACCAAGGCCAATCCTGCACCAGCGGGCGGACGATGCCCGGCGCATGCTTCAGCGTAAACTCATACGGCCGCTGCCCTATCAGTTCAAAGGCAGTCAGGCTTGAGCCGCCGCGATCCATCGCCAGCGAAAAAAGATCGAGCGCCGCTTGCGGCGAAGAAAGGCCGACAAAAGCAACTTCGCGCCCGCGCGGCTTGGGAAAAAGCTTAAGCACGGCCGCCGTGATGACGCCCAGCGTGCCCTCCGCGCCAACGAACAGGTTCTTCAGATCGTAGCCGGTATTGTCCTTCTTGAGCTTGCGCAGATCGTCGAACACCTCGCCCGTCGGCAGCACCACCTCGACGCCGAGGCAAAGCTCGCGCGCATTGCCGTAGGCGAGCACGCCGGTGCCGCCGGCATTGGAGGAAAGGTTGCCGCCAATCTGGCAGGACCCCTGCGAGGCGAGCGACAACGGGAAAAGCCGGTCCACTTGATCGGCGGCATCGTGCAGGTTTTGCAGGATGACGCCGGCCTCCACCGTCACCGTATTGGACAGCACGTCGATTTCGCGGATGCGGTTAAGCCGCGACAGGGACAGGACCACGTCGCGCCCCGAGGCATCCGGCACCTGCGCGCCTACCAGCCCGGTATTGCCGCTTTGCGGCACGATCGGCGTTTTCGTCTCGCTCGCCAGCTTCATGATGCGGCTGACTTCCTCGACGCTGCCCGGCCTTAGCACCAGCGGGGTGCTGCCATGCCATAGCCCGCGCGGCTCGATCAGGTAGCCGGCAATATCGCCCTGGTCCCGCAACGCATGGGTATCGCCGACAATCGCCGCGAAGCGGGCGACAAGCGCTGGATCGAGATATGGGGCTTCGACGGTCATACAAAATGCCTATATTGCTGCGGAAATCGCATCGCGCGGGGCCGCCGAACGCGCCAGCCGGTCGTTGATCGCCTCGCCCAATCCTTCGAAGGGCACCGGCTCGACGGCGATTGTACCCGCGCCGCTCATGTCCAGTTCCTGAAGATAGGCGAAGAGATTGCTTGCCGCCTCCCTCAGATCGCCGGTCTCGGAGAGGTTTTTCACCGCCACGGCCCTGTTCCAGGCTTGCGCGCGCACCGTGCCGAAAGCGAGCAGCGCCTCGCCCTCGTCCACATGACTGGCGCCGAGCCTCACGGCGGCACCGGGCGCATAATGCGAGGCCATCATGCCGGGCGCCTGAATGCCCGCCGCACCGCCGCGCAGCAGCTTGGCGCCGATGGCGGCCTCGATTGCGTCAGCGGTCGTTCCGCCCGGCCGCAGCAGCCGCACCTTCCCGTCCTCGACC
>JBARYG010000180.1:0-41168 GCA_049647745.1 Mesorhizobium sp. | reverse complement strand
GCGTATAGCGGTCGCACCAGTCGGCAAGCCCTTCGAGCAGGCGCTGGTCGGCCTGCGGATCGGCCTCGACGATATCGATGGCCGGATGCATGGCGCGCGCGTCGGCGATGCCCATGCCGCGTTTCAGGCCGAGCGCCTCAGCCCGCTCGTCGAGGGCGGCGATGCGCCGCGCGTTCCTGTCGAGACGGCTGACCACCAGCGGCCGGCTGGCCGGCGGGCCATCCGTCGATCGGCCATTCATTGGCATGTTTGCCGGCGACCGGCCGGAACGCCACGACCGCCCCAGGCGCTGCCGCAATATCCGCTCCGGGGCGAGGTAGGGAAACCACAGGGAGAGTATTCTTTGCCCTTGTTTCCTGTCCCCACCGTTCCTTGAATGTGCGTTCATCGGGGTTCCACTCCAGTGTGAAGTTTTCGGATCGGGCGACGCTGCCCTTGCCGATGGTGATGGTGAAGGCGGGCCGGCCGACGGAGCCCGCAAGCGGCCCGCCAACCGTCTCGCGCAGCACCGACGATGCCGGTTCAACGACAAGGCGAACGGGCGCCGCCGTCGGTTCGGGCATTGCCGCCTGCCGCAGCAGGAACAGCGGGTGCCCGCAATCCCGCGCCCTTGCATGCAACCGCCGCGTCGCGGTGAGATCGAGTTGCCGCGGATTGCCGCGAACTTCGAGCACGACCGCCGCCGGCTCCCTCAGCCGGGTCGCCTCCTCGGCGACCCACAGCGCGTCGGTCAGCTTTTTCGTCTCGCAAAACAGCAGGGTTTCGGGCTCGATCCCGAACATTGCCTGCAGCCCTGCGGCATAGGGAAAGCCGGCCTCGCCGAAGATTTCCGCCGTGCCGATCCACAGGATGGGAGCCGCCGTTTCGGCCGTCCCGCGCAACCCCGCAAGCAGCAGGCTGGCAAGCGCCAGCATGAAACCGCTGACGGCACCCGCATCGCGGGTGCCGGCGCCATGGATCTCGGTCAGCGCAGCCCTGGGCAGGCCACCGCCAAGGGCCGCATCGAGGCGGCCGGCCCCGGTGAGCACTCCGCCATTGCCCTCGGCAATGCCGCCGTGCCGGACCATGCCGGCGGGCGCGTCAAGGCGCTCGGGCAACGTCCCTTCAATCCTCGCGATCTGGCGGCGCAGGGCGAAAACGGTTTCCCGCGCCACGGCACCTCTGGCCATGACGGTTCAGCTTCCAGCAAAATTGTTCCTGTTATGTTCTTATGGATTCCAGAGGCCGGCCCGAGAGTCAAGCACGCCGTGAAAAGAATTTATTCCTCTTTCGCCTTCCGCCCGCCGATAAAACCGCCGTCATTTGCCGATTCCGGCGCGAAAGCCTATATGCGCCCGACCCCATATGCGCCCGACAAGGAAAACGCATGGCACACATTTACAAACTCCGTACCTGGCACAACGAGCTTTCGCCCTCGCTGGAGGAAATCGAGGTCCTCGCCATGGATACCTATGCGCACCTGCCCGAGGAATTCCGCAAGCTGACCGGCGAGATCGTCATCCAGGTCGCCGAATTCCCCACCGACGAGATCATGGACGATTTGTCGCTGGAAACACCCTTCGACCTGCTCGGCCTGTTCGAGGGACGCGGCATCGCCGAGCGCTGGAACCCGCAGACCGGCGAAGGGCCGAACCGCATCACGCTCTACCGCCGGGCGATGCTGGACTACTGGGCCGAAAACGAGGAGACGCTGGGCGACATCGTCACCCATGTGCTGATCCACGAGATCGGCCACCATTTCGGCCTCTCCGACGACGACATGGAAAAGCTCGAGGAAGAAGCCGGCTAAGGCCGCTTTCCCGCCTACCAGTCGCTCAGCTTGGTCTTGCCGGCCTCGTATTCCTGGCCCTCGACGTCCTTCACCACGGCCTGGCCGCAGCGCATGATTTTTTCCTTCTTGTCGTAGGCGTAGGTCGGCGAGCCGTAGAGGTGCCAGCCCTTGTTCAGGGCCGCCGTCACCTTGTGGCAGAAGCTGGCGTCGTCGACGGCGGTGAGGAAACGATAAAGGCGCATCTTGTCTATCCCGCTATGAAAGGTGGGGCCCGCGATGAAAGGTGGGGCCATCATGCCCCGATGGCGGCCGCCTTCGCCAGCAATTTTTCTGCCTGGGCGAGATGCAGCCGCTCGACCATCTTTCCGTTCAGCGCGATCACGCCCTTGTCCGTGTTTTCAGCCAGCGCGAAGGCGTCGCGAATGGCCCGCGCCTCGGCCAGCCCCTGCGGCGACGGCGAAAAAGCCGCGTTCGCCGCCTCGATCTGCGCCGGATGAATGAGCGTCTTGCCGTCGAAGCCCATGGCGGCCGCTTCCCCGCATTCGCGGGCAAAACCGTCTACGTCGCGAAAATCGTTGAAGACGCCGTCGACGAGGTCGAGACCGCCGGCGCGCGCCGCCAGCACCATCTGCATCAGCCACGGCACCAGATAACGCCGGTCGGGCGTTGCCAGAACCCCGGTTTCCTTGGCCAGATCGTTCGTTCCGGCAACGAAACAAGCCAGACGTGAGGCCGGATCGCGGCCCAATTCCGCAATGGCTCCGATATTGAGCATGGCCTTCGGCGTCTCGATCATCGCCCACAATTTGACCTCATCCGGCGTAGCCGCGTCGTCCAGCGCGTCGCCGGCTTCCAGCACGTCGCGGGCCGTATCGACCTTGGGCAGCAAAATGCCGTCCGGCTCGCACGAAGCCGCCGCCAGCAGATCGTCCATGCCCCATTCGCTGGACAGCGCATTGACGCGTACCACCGTTTCGCAGCGCCGCTTCTCGCGATCGCCGAAGATGCCCTTGAGTTTTTCGCGCGCGGCGAGCTTCTCGGCGGGGGCGACGGAATCCTCCAGGTCGATGACCACGGCGTCACAGGCAAGCGAGGCGATCTTGGCCAGCGCCTTGTCGTTGACGGCTGGCACGTAGAGCACCGAGCGGCGCGGGCGGAAGGACGGTTCGGTCATCTGGTCTTCTTGCCCGGCAAAGCTGGCCCTTGCAAGACCTTGCGGCAAGGTGGCGAAAGCTGCCATCTTCACACACCAACCGCTTCGGAACAGGCAATATGGCGCATTATGACATCGTGATCATCGGCGGGGCGATCGTCGGCTCTTCGCTCGCCTATTATCTGCGCAAGGAAGGGTTTTCCGGCTCTATCGCGCTGGTCGAGCGCGATCCGCAATTCACCCATGCAGCGACGACGCTCTCCATGGCCTCGATCCGCCAGCAGTTTTCCATTCCGGAAAACATCCGCCTGTCGCAATTCACGCTCGGCCTTTTCCGCGGGTTGAAGGAAGAATTCGGCGCGGAAGCCGATATCGGCTTTCGCGAAGGCGGCTACCTGATCCTTGCAGGCGAAAACGGCTTGCCGATCCTCGAGGCCAACCACGCGGCCCAGCTTGCCGAAGGCGCCGACATCGTGCTGGAGGATGCGGCGGCACTGGCCCGGCGGTTCCCATGGCTCTCGACCGAGGATATCACCGCCGGCGCCTATGGCCGCTCCGGCGAAGGCTGGTTTGACGCGCACGCCATGCTGGGCGTGTTCCGTAAGGCGCTGCGCGAGAAAAACGTCGATTTCGTCGCCGCCTCCGTCACCGGCATCACGCGCACCGGTGACCGCGTCACCGGGGTAACGCTCGACAATGGCGAAAGGCTCGACGCCGGCATCGTCGTCAACGCCGCCGGGCCGAATGCCGGCAAGGTCGCCGCCATGGCCGGGCTGGCGCTGCCGGTCGAGCCGCGCAAGCGTACGGTGTTCGTCTTCGAGGCTCGCGAGAAATATGCCGACATGCCGCTGCTGGTCGATCCGGGCGGGGTCTATGTGCGGCCGGAAGGCTCGGTCTACCTGACCGGCGGCGCCGAGCACGACGCAAACGAGACGGCTGCCGATCCGGCCGATTTCGAACCCGACTGGAGCCTGTTCGAGGAAACGATCTGGCCGGTGCTGGCCAACCGCATTCCCGCCTTCGAGGCGATCAAGATGACGCGCGCCTGGGCCGGCCATTACGACTACAACGCGCTCGACCAGAACGCGGTGATCGGACCGCATCCGGAGGTGACGAATTTCATCTTCGCCAACGGCTTTTCCGGCCACGGCCTGCAACAGGCGCCGGCGGTGGGCAAGGCGCTGTCCGAACTCATCGTCCATGGCGCCTATCGAACCATCGACTGCTCGGCCTTCGCCTATCCACGCATCGCCGAAGGCCGGGCGTTCCGCGAACTGAACGTGATCTGAGTTCACCAATTGCCTTCCCGCGTGTCTCCCGAAACCGGTCCTCATTTTCGGGAGACATGACTGCGGCAAGCCTTCCCGTTGCCACGCCCGGCCTTCGCCGTCTGGCTATTTCAAAGAACGCTGCCTTTCAGGCAGGTGGGAAGCGGGGCGCGAGGCCGGGCCTCTGTTAATTTTATACGTGGCGCGAACCTCGCGCCCCGCCGGTGTGCTTGCCTCACCACAGGGAGGGGCATTTTCGCCCACAAGCCTTGGTCGAGGCCCGGATCTGAGGGCTCATCACCCAGCCACACCACCGTAGTGCAACCGACCCGGCACCGTCCCCTCCACGCTCATTCGGTTCATGACCCGTGTTCCCGCGAGGGAGATGACAAGGATTATGCGGGAGTTGCAAAGAACGTGGATAGAATTTTTCCCTATCCCACACCCTGCACGTTTCTCAGTCGTCATCGCGTCGACTTGGGCCGCCTGCCCGATGGCAATGAGTCGCGCCGACAGGCCCAGTCCTTTTATTTGCAGATTAGTAAAATCGGCAGTAGAACCGCCACCAGCCTACCGCCTGCGGGGGCTGGGGCGTGGAAACCCCTTCATGTGTCGGGTTAATCGCCCGAGATAAGCGCTCTCCGACCTGTGCCGGAGGGCGCGTTTCCCGATCAATTGGTCGGGGAGGCATGCGCGTATGTCCAGGGCTTTTCGCCTAAAGACGCATGCGGCTTTCCCACATGAAGGCTTTCCAACTCCCCGATCACTGATCGACGGGAGCTTCATTTGAAGGCCTTGCTTGTGATTCTGCTAACGCAGTTGGCTCCCGACGGTCCGCCCGTAACAGCGGCGCCGACCATCCTTTATTTTTCTTCTTATGACCTATGCGAAAAGCAGAAGGATTTCATCGTCCAGTCGATCATCGACACGGCCAATAGCCGTCCGAGGCATCCCAAAATTGTGATTGCGGCACAGTGTAATCGGGTAGAAAGCAGCTACTAAAGCAATCTCGCCCAAAAGTGCGCAGCGATTTTGGGGCAGCGGGCCCGTAGCCTTGTGGCCCGGCACGGAAACCGGCGTGATGGTGGCTCAGGCAAGCGTAAAAAGAAAGCAGGCACTGTCCACGGATATGCCCGCCCTTTCCCAAAACCAGCTTCGAAGCACGGCTTTCGTGCTCCGCGGTTATTTTTCGCGCGCCAGCCAGAAGGAATCCGTCACGCGCTCCATGCCGGCGCGCTCGTAGAAGCCGACAGCGTCGGGCATGGAAACGAGAGTTATGGCGACGGCAGGCCCAAGCCGGCGGCGCATTTCGCTAAGTAGTCCCTTGCCGATGCCGAAGCCCTGCGCCGATCCGGAAACCGCCAGTTCGCAAACATAGCAGACCCAGTGAAAGTCGGTGATGCCGCGCGCCACGCCGACCAGCGTTCCATCGGCCAGCCTTGCGGTCAACACCAGACCGGCGCCCGACAGCATGGCCTGAAGCCGCGCCTCGTCGTCGATCGGGCGGGTCGCACCAAGGCCGGATTCGACCAGCACGCGCCTGAACTCCGCCAAGTCCAAATCCGGTTCGCACGCATAGAAAATATCAGCCTGTTCGCTCATGCCGCACAGATTGCACCCGGTTCCAATAATTTCAAAGAGCCTGAGCGGTTTGCAGCCGATACGCACGCCCGGAGCACGGCATTGACGTTTCCGTCGCCGCCCCCTATCTGAGCCGCGTCAAGGGCGGGAAGCCCCTGCCGCCCGCGATCGGAACCGATCTGGTGAAGCTTCCCTGAAAAGTTCGTTTCCTGTCGATGCGACGGCCGAAACGGCAATGCGGGCACCCGTTCGATGAAAGCCGTTCGTCAAATCGCAAGGAGCGAAACCATGACCATCGGTCACACGACACCTATCGAAAAGACCTACGGCGCGGATGCCGGCGGCCATAAGGCCAGCGCCAAAAGGCTGCGGACAGCGCTTGCCGAGAACGGCATCGCCGTCAGCCACGCCAAGGCACTGGAACTGGTGGCCCGCCAGCACGGCGCCCGCGACTGGAACACGCTTGCCGCGCAACCGGCCGAGGGCAACCGGTCCGTATCTGCGGCGCCTGTCGTTGCCGCTGCGCCCTTCGGCGTCGGCGAGACGGTGGAAGGCACCTTCAACGGCCGCGATGCGCATGGCCGCGTCATCGGGCTGGAGGAAACGATCAAGCCGGACCTGTGGCGCGTCACCGTCGCCTTCGACCCGCCGGTCAATGCGGCAACCTCGCAACTGTTTTCCGCCGAGCGGCGGCGCGTGCAGATGGTGGTGGGCGCCGACGGCCGCTCGCGCCGGCTGACCGGCACGGAAACCGGCGTGATGGCGCTCAAGCGGGCGTAAAAAAGAGGGCGAGCGCAAAAGAAGGCGGGCACTGTCCACGGACATGCCCGCCTTTTCCCAAAATCAGCTTTGGGGTGCGTCTTTCAGGCCCTTGCCGGTTTCGAGCAGGCTTTTCAGGCCCGACAGGATTTGCGGCCAGCCTCTCGACACAGCGCCGATGAGCTTGGGAGCGGCGTCCGCTTCATGGGTGACGGTAAGCTTCATCACGCCGTCCGTCTCTTCGATGGCGTAGGTGCAGCGGCTGAACCCTTCGGCCTTCAGTTCAGGCATGAATTCGTTGCGCCATTTGAGCACTACCCGTTTCATCGGCTCGATCTCGAGCACCTCGCCGCTGTCAGCGATGCGCCCGTCGGCAAGCATGATCTTCCACGGCGAACCGGCCTTCCAGTCGCTCTCCTGATGGGCGCCCATCCAGTATTGCCGGTTGAATTCGGGATTCGTCAGCGCCTCCCACAATTTCTCGCGGGTGGTGCGGATGTAGGTCACGTAAATGAAGGTGTTGGCAGCGTCGGTCACGGATCTTTCCTTTCGAGGCTGTTTTTCAGGTCGGCGAGCGCGCTGAGCCGGTCGCGCTCGAATTTGCCGATCCAGCGATCGGCGATGTCGTTGATCGGAACGGGGTTGAGGTAGTGCTGTTTCTCGCGCCCCTTGCGGACAGTGGAAACGAGATTGGCCTCCTCCAGGATCGCCAGATGCTTGCTGACGGCCTGCCGCGTCATGTTCATTTCCTCGCAGAGCGCGTTCAGCGTCTGCCCGTTCCTGGCATGGAGACTGTCCAGCAATTGCCGGCGGCCCGGATCGGCCAACGCCCGAAAGACTGCATCCATGCTCATGCCTTTAATATGCAACCATTTGGTTGCCTGTCAAGCGTCATATTGAATTTTTAACGGCGGACGCTGCGGCGTGGCTTGCCGGCGACCGGCTATTGGCTCTTTGATTTCGCGTCCCGTTTGTGTAAACCGGGCGCAACAAACAAACCCTGCCGCCAACAATCGAGACGGGCAAAGCCATGGAAAAATTCACCAAGCTCACCGGCGTCGCCGCCCCCCTGCCCATCGTCAATGTCGATACCGACATGATCATCCCCAAGGATTATCTCAAGACGATCAAGCGCACCGGCCTCGGTACCGGGCTGTTCGCCGAGATGCGCTACAACGAGGACGGCTCCGAAAACCCGGATTTCGTGCTGAACAAGCCGGCCTACCGCAAGGCGCAGATTCTGGTCGCCGGCGACAATTTCGGCTGCGGCTCATCGCGCGAGCATGCGCCGTGGGCACTGCTCGATTTCGGCATCCGCTGCGTCATCTCGACCTCGTTCGCCGACATTTTCTACAACAACTGCTTCAAGAACGGCGTCCTGCCGATCACCGTCAGCCACGAGGATCTGGATAAGCTGATGGACGACGCTTCGCGCGGCTCCAACGCCACGCTCTCCGTCGACCTCGAAGCCAAGGAAATCCGCGGGCCGGACGGCGGCGTGGTGAAGTTCGACCTCGACGATTTCAAGCGCCACTGCCTGCTGAACGGCCTCGACGATATCGGCCTGACCATGGAAAAAGCGCCGGCCATCGCCAGCTTCGAGGCGAAGAACGCCGAAAGCCGCCCCTGGGCCTGACCTATTCCGCCGTGGCGGGGGTAGCCAAGGAGGATCGAGATGCGGCTTTTTTCGCGGTTTTCAGCGCTGGTCCTCGTGTCGGCGGCCTTATGCGGCACGGCCGTCGCCCAGGATGAAAAGCAGGCGCCGGTCGCCTTCGCGGGCGGCACTCTCACCATCACCGAAACGCCGGACATGGACAAGATCCTGGCTTTCGACGGCAAGGAACTGGCGCGCAACTACGTCGTCTATTTCAACCAGATCGCGAAGGTCAACGGCATCGACGTGGCGCTGTTCGACGTCGGCGACGGCGGCAATGCCTGCGGGGCGGCCAAGGTCATGGTGTGGAAGCCGGCGGACGGCGGCATCGAGAAAGCCAGCATCGGCGAGGACGATTGCGGCGCGCCGCCCATGGCCATCAACGAGGACGCGCTCTACTTCGTGCCCTGGCTGCTGCCCGGCGGCACCGCCCCGGTCAAGAAGTGGTCGCCGCTGCACGGCTTTTCGCTGGCCGGAAACCTGACATACATGGCCGAGCCGGGCACCGGCTGGAAGGACATCGACCCGGCCAGCTACGACAACATCATCGACGCCTTCCACAACGAGGCGGTCTACAAGGCGGCCAGAAGCCTGCTCGGCGACCGTCTCGACGACGTCACGACCAGCCTGCTGGTCGGCGGCGGCACCGAAAAAACGGCTTCCGGCATCATCTACGCCTCGGGCTGCGTGCCGCATAACTGCGGCGGCAACGACGGCTTCATGGCCATCGATGCGAAGGGCAAAAAGCTGTATTTCGCCCGCGAGGGCGACAAAAAGGAGCCGGACGCCTGGCCCGCCTTGAAGACGTGGCCGGCCGACTTGCGCGCTGCCATGGTGAAGGCGTTCGCGCCGCCGCAGTGATCCCGCCCGTGAGACCCCGATGCGCAAACTGATCTCGACCGGCTCTCCCTTCGAAAAGACCGCCGGCTATTCGCGCGCCGTCGTTCAGGGCGACTGGTGCTTCGTCTCGGGCACCACCGGCTACGATTATGCGACCATGGCCATGCCGGAAACGGTCGAGGAACAGGCCCGCAACTGCCTCGCCACCATCGCCGCGGCGCTTTCCGAAGGCGGCTTCGAACTCGCCGACGTGGTGCGGGCGCACTACTACATCACCGACGCCGCCTTCGTGGACCGCGTCTTCCCGATCCTAGGCGAGGTTTTCGGTGATATCCGCCCGGCCGCCACGATGATCGTCTGCGGCCTCAACAAGCCGGAAATGAAGATCGAGATCGAGGTGACGGCGCTGCGGCGCGATCGCTGAGCAGCGCCGGCATCCTGTTCGGCCAGCGCCAAAATCCCGCTCATAATATTGGACATGAGGCAGCCGAACACCCATTTTAGGGGCAACCGAATATCGATGGGAGCCCAAAATGCCTGACTATCGCAAGTCGGCGGAAGCCATTTCCGCCCTGTCGCCCGAACAATACCGCGTCACCCAGCAAAGCGGCACCGAACGGCCGGGAACGGGCGAATACCTCCACAACAAGGAACCGGGCATCTATGTCGACGTCGTTTCCGGCGAGCCGCTGTTCGCCTCGGCCGACAAGTTCGATTCGCATTGCGGCTGGCCAAGCTTCACCAAGCCGATCGAGCCCGCCCACGTCAACGAATTGCGCGACACCACCTACGGCATGGTACGCACCGAAGTGCGCTCGGCCCATGGCGACAGCCATCTCGGCCACGTCTTTCCCGACGGCCCGCCGGATCGTGGTGGCCTGCGCTATTGCATCAACTCGGCTTCGCTGCGCTTCGTGCCCGTCGAGGCCATGGAGAAGGAAGGCTACGGAGCCTATATCGACCAGGTGGAGACCGTATCATGAGCGAGGAACGTGCCGTTCTTGCCGGTGGCTGCTTCTGGGGCATGCAGGATCTGATCCGCCGGATGCCGGGGGTGATTTCGACCCGCGTCGGCTATACCGGCGGCGACGTGCCGAACGCCACCTACCGCAACCACGGCACCCATGCCGAGGCGATCGAAATCCTGTTCGATCCGCAAAAGACGAGCTTCCGTACGCTTTTGGAATTCTTCTTTCAGATCCACGACCCGTCCACCCCGAACCGGCAGGGCAACGATCGCGGCACCGCCTATCGCTCGGCGATTTACTACACCAGCGACGCGCAGAAGAAGATCGCCGAGGACACCATCGCCGACGTCGATGCCTCCGGCCTGTGGCCCGGCAAGGTGGTGACGGAACTGGAGCCGGTCGGCGCCTTCTGGGAAGCCGAGCCGGAACATCAGGATTATCTGCAACGCATTCCCAACGGCTACACCTGCCACTTCGTGCGGCCGAACTGGAAATTGCCGCATCGCACCGAGGCCGCCGCCTGACACGGCCACGCCTGTAGAGCATGTCTCCCGAAAATGGGCAGCGGTTTCGGGACAAAGACACGCGTAAAACAAAACCCGAAGCGCATGGAGCGTATCTGAAAGATCGCGACACGCCTGAGGGCTGAACAAGGTCGGGCGCCATCGTCGGCGCCCGGCTCGATCATGGAGGTCCGCCGATGAGTATCGTGGGCAATCCCGCGCCTGAACTACGGGTGCCGGTCTGGATCGACGCCGACGGCAATCCGCGCGCGCCGCTCCAGCTTGCCGATCTCGGCCCCGGCTACAAGATCCTGTTCTGCTACCAGCACTGGTGCCCCGGCTGTCATTCGAGCGGTTTTCCGACGCTGCTGCGGCTGGTCAACGCGCTTGCCGGCCGGGGTTTCGGCTTTGCCGTCATCCAGACGGTGTTCGAAGGCGCCGAGCAAAACACGCCCGAACGATTGCGCGAGGAGCAGCAGCGCTATGGCCTAAGGCTGCCCTTCGGCCACGACCCGCTGCGCGAAAACGGCCTCTATCCGACCGTCATGGAGGATTACCGTACCGGCGGTACGCCGTGGTTCATCCTCATCGACCCGAAGGGCGACGTGATCTTCAGCGGTTTTCATTTCAATGCCGACGGCTTCCTGCAAGCGTTGGGGCTTGAAGCGCCGGCCACCGCGTAGACCAATGCGCCAACCGCCGTCAGGCCGGCACGCGCTTCAGCGCCTGCGCCATGCAGTGGATGCCGCCGCCGGTCTTGGAAATCTCGCCCATGTCGACCTCCGCGACCTCGAAGCCGCGCGCCTTGAGCTGGCCGATCAGCGTTTTCGAAATCACCGGCGCGATGACGCGATCCTTACCCAGCGACATGAAGTTGCAGCCGAGCGCCATCGTATCCTGGAACGGCACGTCGATGATCTCGTGGCCCTTGGCCTTCAGCCAGTCGACGATGCCGGGCTCGGTGCAGGCGAGGCACACCGCCGTCAGCTTTTCGGCGATCGGCACCACCATCAGGTCGATATGGACGTAATATTCGTCGATATAGGCGATGCGGGTTTCCCAGCCCTCCTTGTCGAACCACGCTTGGACCTGCCGCGCGCCTTCCTCCTGCGTGCGCGCGCCGCCGCAGCCGATCAGCACCACGCCTTCCTCGATGACGTTGAAATCGCCACCCTCGAAGGTGCCGGCGGTGACCATGTCGTAGATAGGGATGCCGAGTTTTTCATAGGTGCGGATGGCGGCGTAGTTCTCGCCGCGCCGCCACCAGTTGGCCATGGCGGTGATGATCGCGCCATAGGGCGTCATCACGCTGGAATCGCGTGCATAGACCTGCATCGGCAGTTCCGGCGTCGGCTCGTGCCAGTGGACCTTGACGCCGAAATGCTCGTAGGCGGCGACCAGGTCCTTGTGCTGCGCCTGCGCGATCTGGACGTTGCAGGGCGCCTCGCGCAAATGTTTTCGCGACAGCGAGCTGGTGGAGAGATGGCGCAGGAAATTGGGCGAGCCCAGAAGCACGTCGGTCAGCACGTCGGTTTCGTTGGCAAAGCCCCATGGCGTCAACGGCGTGGTGCCGCCGGCCGGGTTGCGGCGCTGGAGCGAAAAGGGTTCTGCAACGATGGGGTCATGAAGGGTCATGGCATTTCCTCTCGGGGATCATGCTGCGGGATGGCTTGGTATCCACCAGTCGCGCCCCCGCGCCGTGGTGACATATTCCGGCCAGCGGAAATGGATCGGCGGTTCGTAGTCGCATAAGGGCGCGATCCAGTTGGAACCGCCGACGCCGCCGCCGGTGCGGGTGACGAATTCGGCCATGGCGGCGTCGCGCGCGGTCTTGTCTTCGAGCAGGCGAAGTGCGGCAAGCGCGACGGTTTTCGAGGCGCAAGTAACCATCGGATCGATGGTCTCGGCGATGCCGCCCAGCGCATTCATCACCCAGGACGGGTAGGCGTGGCCGTTTTCGGAGCGCAGCGCCGGGCGCGCGATATAGACCCGCGCGGTCGGCGTGTGCCACGACATGTCGGTATAGTCGTCGGAGGTCGAGTTGACCTGCGACGGCGGCAGGTCGCGGCGCAGGATGGCTTCCGCTTCCTGTGGCGAAATCAGCCGCTCGCATTCGGCGATGAATGGCTCGTCGGTGGCGGTACCACCGGCATTGACCTGGATTTCGCGGGCGATCGCCTTGGCCTTTTCGTCCCAGCGCGGCGCGCCGACCGAAGACAGCGCTTCATAGGCAATGGTCGCCATCGCGTGGCTGGCAAGGCCCGGCCGCGATTTCGACACCCAGTGGCGCTCGTAGCGGCAGCCGCTCATACTGGCAGCCGCGGCGGCGTTGCGATCGAGCACGGCGGTCGCCTGTTCGGCCATGGCGATGGTCGGCACGCGGATGATGTACTGGATTTCGGCCAGCCCCGCCGGCAGGTTGTCGGCGCTCGCCTGCCCCGCCGTCAGGATCGCCTCGCTGATCGACCAGCCGCCCTGGTGCGGCAGCATGGAATCGCGCAGCGCCTTGGAGGCCATGTACATCATCATCAGCGCATCGTTGGCGCCGGGCGCCCGCACCGCCGAATGCGATTGCGGGATCGGCGCTCCATCGCCGGCGGCTCGCGTCCAGTTTTCCGGCTCGTCGCAGACGAAGCGGTAGATCATCGCATAGGCCGCGCCGCAATGCGTGTCCCAGCGCGCCGTATTGCACAGCGGCAGCATGTAGAAGGGATGGAAGGAGATCATGCCGGCAAGACCGTCATAATAGCCTTTGGCGGCATGAATGGGCTTGGAGCCGCGCACCTTTTCCGCCGGCTCGCCGGTGAAACGCAACGTACCCTTGATGCCATGGTGCTGCATCGCAGCCTTCGCCGCCAAAAGCCCGCCGAGGCTGGAAATGCCGAGGCCGGAATGTGGATCGGTGTGGCCGCCCGCATGTTCGTTCAAGCCCGGTCGAGGCCGCTTTACCGTCGCCGCATCCTGGCAGTTGCCCGGCACCGCGTCGTATTCGCCATAGAGGCCGACGGTCGGTCCGGCGCCGTTCGACCAGTGCGCGCAAAAGGCGGTCGGCATGCCGCCGGAGCCTTCCTCGACCGAAAAACCCTCCCGTTTCAGCAGCGCCACATACCAAGCCGCCGACTGGTATTCGCGCCACGCCGTTTCGCCGAAATCGAAGATGGTGCGCGTCCATGCCGACAGATCCAGCTGGATGCCGTCGAGATAGGCAAGCGCGGTTTGCTGGGCCGGACTGGTCATCGCTCCTCCGTCCCTCAAAGAAAGCAGTGAAGCCGCTCCTCAAAAAGTGATATGTTTTCCCGGATCGTGCAAATTCGGTTCACCTGAGGGGGATTCTTGCGCATACCATCGACGCAGGCGCTGCGCGCGCTGGACGCCTTCGCCCGCCACGGCAGCGTGTGGCGCGCCGCCGACGAACTGCATCTGACCCGCAGTGCCGTCAGCCATCAATTGCGCCTGCTGGAGCGCGATCTCGGCTTCGAGCTCCTGAAGAAGATCGGCAAGGGCGTGGCGCTGACACCACGCGGCCAGCACTATGCCAGCGACGTGCGCAAGGCGCTGACGGTGCTGGGCGACGCCGGCTCCCGCCATACCGGCAAGGGCGTCGGCGGTTCGTTCGCCGTCAGTTGCACGCCGGGTTTCGCCTCGCTGTTTTTGTGCATCCATATCGGCGAATTCCAGCAACGCTATCCCGACGTCGCGCTCAAGGTGCTGACGCCGCAGCGCCTCGACGACGTCAGCAACCCGGAAGCGGACGCCTTCATCGCCTTCGGCGTCGGCAACTGGCCGAACCGCTCGGTCGAACTTCTGTGCGATGTTTCGTTCACGCCGCTTTGCAGCCCTTCGCTGCTCAACCGGGTCGGCGGTTTCTCCAAGCCCGCCGACGTATTGCGCGCCAACCTCCTGCATCTCGGCGACTCCGAGGATTGGGCGCGCTGGCTGGCGCTGAGCAAGGTGGAGAACCCCGACCCGGAAAAAGGCATCTTCTTTTCCGACATGAACCTGATCTTTTCGGCCGCCATCGCCGGGCAGGGCATCGCCATGGGCGACGAACTGACCGGCAGCGGAGCGCTCAGCGAAGGCCGGCTGGTGCGCCCCTTCGACATCGCGATCAAGTCGCCCCGCTCCTATTTCCTGGTCACCGAGCACGCCAAGGAAACCCACCCCGTCCTCGGCCCGTTCCGCAACTGGCTGCGCGCGAAACTCTCCGAGGCCTGACGGGACCGGCACACGACCAGATCACGAACAGATGAATGGAATTTGCCGATCGGGAAAAAACTATTTGGTTGCGGCAAACTGGCGGCATGCCTACGATTTCAAGTGAGCGCAGGAGTGGCAGGATGCGAGAACCCGGCCGGGCCGCAGAGATCAAGGCAGTCGGTATAGGCAAGAGCTTCGGCTCGTTCCGAGCACTGAACGACCTGTCGCTCGATATCGGCCGCGGCGAGTTCCTGACCCTGCTTGGGCCCTCCGGCTCTGGCAAGACCACTTTCCTGATGATTTTGGCCGGTTTCGTGCAGCCCAGCGACGGCAAGCTGTTCAGCGATGGCGTCGACATCACCGACCGCCCGGCCGAGCAGCGCGCCGCCGGCATGGTGTTCCAGGGCTACGCGCTTTTCCCGCACATGACGGTGGAGGCGAACATCGCCTTCCCGCTGAAGGTCCGCAGGATGGAGGCGGCCGGGATCAAGCGCCTCGTGGCCGAGATGATCGAGCGCGTAGGCCTCAAGGGCCACGAGAAGAAGCTGCCGTCGCAGCTTTCCGGCGGCCAGCAGCAGCGGGTGGCGCTGGCGCGTGCGCTGGTGTTCCAGCCCGGCGTGCTTTTGCTCGACGAGCCGTTCTCGGCGCTCGACAAGGGCCTGCGCGGCCAGATGCAGGCCGAAATGAAGAAGCTGCATCAGGAAACCGGCACGACCTTCGTGTTCGTCACCCACGACCAGAGCGAGGCGCTGGCGCTGTCGACGCGCATCGCCATCTTCAACCACGGCGAACTGCTGCAGATCGGCGCGCCGGAAGACGTCTACGACCGCCCGGCCAACCGTTTCGTCGCCGAATTCCTGGGCGAGATCAACATGCTGCCGCTCAAGGGCATCCGCCGCGAGAACGGCGGCGCCAGCGCCTTTTGCGAGGACCGGCCGGTTCGCCTCGGCGCCGGCGGCGACGTCGGCACCGATGCGGTGCTCGCCATCCGCCCCGAATACATGTCGGTGGCGCACAAAGCGGCCGACGGCCAGAACGGCATCGAAGCGACGGCCACCGCCTCCACCTATCTCGGCTCCGCCACGCGGCTCGACCTGACGACGCGCCAGGGCGCCAAGGTGACGGTGACGGTGCCGACCGAGGTCGCGGCCTCCGCGCTCGGCCACGGCAACGCCGTCTGGCTCACCTGGCCGGCGGAAAAAGGCTTCCTTCTTCCGCACGCGGGAGGATGACCGGTTCGGAAAGAAAAACGACAACGAGAAAAAAGGGAACTGACATGACCAACGATACCAAACGACAGGCGCTCGACTCGCTTTCGGCAAGGATGCTGCGCGGCGAGATTTCGCGGCGGCAATTCACCCAGTTGGCCGGACTGGCCTTGGCCGGCGCGCCGATGCTTTTGCGCTCTTCCGAAACCTTGGCCGAGGCTAAGGAACTGGTGATGGTGAACTGGGGCGGCGACGCCATCACCGCCTATGACGCGGCCTACGGCCAGCCCTTCACCAAGGAAACCGGCATCGTCGTCAAGATGGACGGGTCCGGGCCGACCGAAGGCTCGATCGCCGCACAGTACAAGAGCGGCAAGCCGACCTGGGATATCGTCGACGTCGATCCCTTCTCCGCGATAACGCTTGGCGCGCAGGGCATGCTGGAGCCGATCGACTACACCATCGTCGACAAGTCCAAGTTCCGGAAGGGCTTCGGCTGGGAATATGCGTCTTCGGCCTATTTCTTCTCCTACGTCATCGCCTACGATTCGAAGAAGTTCGGCGACAAGGTGCCGACCAGTATGGCTGATTTCTTCAATGTCGAGAAGTTCCCCGGCAAGCGCTCGCTCTACAAATGGGGTTCCGGCATGTGGGAGGCCGCCCTTCTCGCCGACGGCGTGCCGCGCGACAAGCTCTACCCGCTCGACCTCAAGCGTGCGCATGCCAAGATCGCGGCGTTCAAGGACAATGTCGTGTCCTATTGGGGCGGCGGCGCCGAAAGCCAGAGCGTGCTGCTCGACGGCGAGGCGTCGATGGCGCTGATCTGGTCGACGCGGGGGTCGCTGATCGAGCAGGATTCCGGCGGCCAGATCAAGTTCACCTGGGACGAAGGCCTGATCTCGCCCGGCGCGTTTTCCGTGCTCAAGGGCAATCCCGGCGGCAAGGAAGCCGCGATGAAGTTCATCGCCAGCACGCAGGACCCGAAAAAGGAACTGGTGATGTTCGACAAGCTCGGCCAGGGGCCGGCCAACCCGGCCGCCGACGCGCTGATCCCCGACGACAAGAAGGCCATCAACCCGGTCGATCCGCAGAACATGAAGAAGCAGATCCCGCTCGACATGGAATGGTACGCCAAGCACTACGGAGAGGCGCTCGACGAGTATACGAAGATCATTTCCGCCTGACCGGGCGACGATGAGAAGGGTTTTCCCCACAGGCATGGGCGCGGCGCTGCTGATGGCGCCGCTGCTCCTGTTTCTTGCGCTCGCCTACGCCTGGCCGTTCCTCGGCGTGGTCGAGTGGAGCGTAACCCTGCCCAAGCCCGGCTTCGGCCAGTACGAAGTGCTTTTGACCGACCCGCTGGTGCAGTCGGTGCTGATCCGCACCTTCCGCATCTGCGCCATCGTCACCGTGGTTTCGGTCGCCGTCGCCTACGCCATCACCGTGGTCTGGATACGCGGCACGCCGATGCAGCGCACCATCACCGAGTTCTGCATTCTGGTACCCTTCTGGATATCGCTGCTGACGCGCGCCTTCGGCTGGGTGGCGCTGCTGTCGAACCGCGGCCTCATCAATACCTGGCTACAGGCGATCGGCATCATTTCGGAGCCGCTGGCGCTGGTGCGCAACGAATTCGGCGTCATCGTCGGCATGACGCATTTCCTCATTCCGTTCGCCGTGTTTCCGCTGGCGTCGTCGATGCGTAGCCTCGACGACCGCGTGCTGCTGGCCGCGCGCGGCCTAGGCGCCAGCCGCATGCGCACCTTCTGGACGGTGTTCCTGCCGATGACGCTTTCCGGCATCATCGGCGCCGCGCTGATCGTCTTCGTCTTCGCGCTCGGCTTCTTCGTGACGCCCGCCATCCTTGGCGGCGGCCGCAGCGTGATGATCGCCGAACTGGTCTACCTGCGCATCTTCCAGAGTCCCGACTGGGGCCTGGGGGCGGCGATCAGCGTCGTTCTGGTCGTGTTCGTCGCCGCGCTGATGGCGCTGGTGTTCCGCTACGTCCGGCCAAGGCAGATGATATAGATGCCGACTTATCGCCCCGGTCCCGTCTCGCTCGTTCTCGCCGCTCTGGTGGGGTTGTTCCTGCTGATGCCGCTGCTTGCCGTCGTGCCGGTATCGCTGACGCCGTCGCGCATGCTGATCATGCCGACGGGCGAACTGTCGCTTCGCCACTACCGCTCGCTGATCGAGGACCCGCGCTGGATCGACAGCATCCTTTTGTCGATCCGCATCGGCGTGGTCAGCAGCGCGTTTTCGACCGCGCTGGCGCTATGCTTCAGCCTTGGCGTGTGGATGTTCCAGCCGCGTTTCACCGCCCTTCTGGTCGGCTTCGTGCTGTTGCCGATGGTGGTGCCGCCGGTGGTTTCGGCCATCACCCTCTACTTCCTTCTGACTTCGATCTCGGGCTTCGCCTCGGCCTTCGGCTACGACACCTGGCTTGGCGTCGCCATGGCGCATTCGGTGATGACGGTGCCTTTCGCAACGGTGCTGATCCTGGTGGCGCTGAGCCAGGTCGACCGCCGCATCGACCTTGCCGCGCGCGGCCTCGGCGCCTCGGTGTGGGAGCGCGCCACACAGATCATCGTGCCCAACATCAAGTTCGGCATCGTCACCGCGGCACTGCTTTCCTTCATCCTGTCATGGGACGAGATCGGCGTGACCCTGTTCATCACCAGCGTCAACGCCATCACCCTGCCCCGGCTGATGTGGATGGGCCTGCGCGACAACATCGACCCGGCGATCGCGGCGCTCTCGGTGATCCTCATCCTGATCACCGTCACCGTGCTGGTGATCCGCGGCATCGTGCAAAGATACCGTCGCCCGTAGGGTATGTCTCCCGAAAGGGAGAGCCGGTATGAGCGCCGGCGAACAACACGGCCCCATGGCCGGCAGCGTCCGCAAGACCGCAATCGCAGCCGGACTTTCCGGTTACATCTTGCATGGCGCCCGCTTGGCGTTTAGCAAGGCCGCGGTTTCATCAGCACCTCGGGACAAATCTCATGGCATCGAAAAAACTCTTTCTTCTCCCCGGCGACGGCATCGGCCCCGAAGCGATGGGCGAGGTGAAAAAGCTCATCGCGGCCATGAACGACAAGCTGGACAGCGGCTTTTCGACCGACGAGGGTCTGGTCGGCGGCTCGGCCTATGACGCGCATGGCCAGGCGATTTCCGACGCGGACATGGAAAAAGCGCTTGCCGCGGACGCGGTGCTGTTCGGCGCCGTCGGCGGTCCGAAATGGGATGGCGTGCCTTACGAGGTCCGCCCCGAGGCCGGCCTGCTGCGCCTGCGCAAGGACCTCGAACTGTTCGCCAACCTGCGCCCCGCCATCTGCTATCCGGCGCTCGCCGCCTCTTCCTCGCTGAAGCCGGAAGTGGTCGAGGGGCTCGACATCCTGATCGTGCGTGAACTGACCGGCGGCGTCTATTTCGGCGAGCCCAAGCAGATCATCGACCTCGGCAACGGCCAGAAGCGCGGCATCGACACGCAGGTCTACGACACGTTCGAGATCGAGCGCATTTCCGGCGTCGCCTTCGAGCTGGCGCGCACCCGCGCCAACAAGGTCTGCTCGATGGAAAAAAACAACGTCATGAAGTCGGGCGTTTTGTGGAAGGAAGTCGTTACACAGACCCACAAGGCAAAATATGCCGACGTCGCGCTTACCCACATGCTGGCCGACGCCGGCGGCATGCAACTGGTGCGCTGGCCCAAGCAGTTCGACGTCATCGTCACCGACAACCTGTTCGGCGACATGCTGTCGGACGTGGCGGCGATGCTGACCGGCTCGCTCGGCATGCTGCCTTCGGCATCGCTCGGCGCGCCCGATGCGAAAACCGGCAAGCGCCGTGCCCTTTATGAGCCCGTGCACGGCTCCGCGCCCGACATCGCCGGCAAGGGGCTGGCCAACCCGATCGCCATGATCGCTTCCTTCGCCATGTGCCTGCGCTATTCCTTCAACATGGTAGCCGAAGCCGACCGGCTGGAAAAAGCCATCGCCGACACGCTCGACAGCGGCCTGCGCACCAAGGACATCATGTCGCCCGGCATGACCGAGGTCGGCACCACGGCGATGGGCGACGCCATCATCGAAAAGTTTTTGGCGGCGTAAGTTACCTTACCTCAGCAAGGCGAAGAAGAAGCTTATTCCGGCTTCTTCTTCGCCTTCTTGTTTTTCGGCGGGCCGGATTTTTCGAATTTCGGCTTGGCCGTCTTGCCCGCCCAGGGCTTTTGATCGCGCCCAAATGCCGGCTTTTCGCGCTTCTCGAAGGGCCGCTTCGGCGCGGCATTGTCGAAATTGCCCTTGCCGCGGTGCGGTTTCTTGTCCGGCTTCGGCGGGTTGTAGCCGGCCCGCGACAGGTCCGGCTGCCCTTCCAGCCGTTTCACGGCGATATTGCCTTGCACCCTGTGGTCCGGTCCGATCGCGGCAAAGAAACGGTCGGCGCTGTCCGCGGCGATCTGGACAAAACTTTCCTCCGGCTGCATCCTGATCGCGCCGATCTCGCGCTTGGTGATGCTTCCGGTGCGGCACAGCATCGGGATCAGCCAGCGCGGTTCGGCGTTCTGCCGGCGGCCCACCGACAGCGAGAACCAAATACTGTCGCCGAAATCGTCGCGGCGGTCCGGCTTTTCGTAGGCGGCGCTTCGCTCACCGCGCTCCGTCGACGGCCGGAACGGCACCGGCTCGGCAAGGTCCTCAGGCGCCGAGCGGCCGGCGCGGCTGAGCTGCAGGAACGCCACCGCCACCTGTTCGGCACTGTGCTTCTCCATCAACGTGGAAACGAACTCGCGTTCCTCATCCCGTATTGGCTGGGTAAAGGCCGGATCGGCGAGCATCCGCTCATTGTCGCGCCGCATGACCTCGTCGGCCGAGGGCGGGCCTGCCCATTCGGGCGTGATCGCGGCGTTCTGCAACAGCCGTTCGGTACGCCGCCGCGCGTGATGGGGAATGATCAGCGCGCTGACCCCCTTGCGCCCGGCCCGCCCCGTGCGCCCGCTGCGATGCAGAAGGGTTTCCGGATTGGTCGGCAGGTCGGCATGCACGACCAGTTCGAGATTGGGCAGGTCGATGCCGCGCGCCGCGACATCGGTGGCGATGCAGACTCTTGCGCGGCCGTCGCGCATCGCCTGCAAGGCATGGCTGCGCTCGTTCTGGCTGAGTTCGCCCGACAGCGCCACCACCGAAAAATTCCGGTTGTTGAACCGTGCGGTAAGATGGTTGACGGCCGCGCGCGTATTGCAGAACACAATGGCATTCTTGGCCTCGTAGTAGCGCAGCACGTTGATGATGGCGTTTTCGCGGTCGGCGGGCGCTACGACGAGCGCCCGGTATTCGATGTCGTGATGCTGCTTTTCCTCGCCCGCCGCCGTGATGCGCACCGCATCGCGCTGGTAGCCCTTGGCGAGCGTGGCGATGGCGCGCGGCACGGTCGCCGAAAACATCAGCGTGCGGCGCTCGGCCGGTGCCGCGTCCAGAATGAATTCCAGATCCTCGCGAAAGCCGAGGTCGAGCATCTCGTCGGCCTCGTCCAGCACCACCGCCCTCAGCGCCGACATGTCGAGCGCATGGCGGGTGATGTGGTCGCGCAAGCGCCCCGGCGTGCCGACGACGATATGCGCGCCGCGCTCCAGCGCGCGCCGCTCGGTGCGCATGTCCATGCCGCCGACGCAGGTGGCGACGGTGGCGCCGGTGAATTCGTAGAGCCATTCCAGCTCTCTCGCGACTTGCAAGGCAAGCTCGCGCGTCGGCGCGATGGCCAGCGCCAGCGGGGCACCCGCATGGGAAAAGCGCTCCTCACCTGCCAGCAGGCCCGGCGCAATCGCGAGACCGAAAGCCACCGTCTTGCCGGAACCGGTCTGCGCCGACACCAGCGCGTCGGCCTGCCCGAGTTCGGAACCGAGCACCGCCTCCTGCACAGCTGTCAGTTCGGAATAACCGCGCTTTTCCAGCGCCTGGGCCAGCGCGGGAACGATACCTTCGTACATGATTGTCATCTTTCGGAATTCTGGGCTTTTTGGCACGCCCTGTGGCGGGCCATCCGCCGGCAGGCACGTCGAGGCAAGCTGCGCCGATCTTTCGCCGTTCGTACTTCGCCGCGCCCTCATTGTACAGGGCGGGCCGTTGCGCTCCGGACACGGCCGAAGCTTATCTGTCCCGGAAGCCGAGAGGAGCGGCTGCGTCAGTCCCGCAACGCAACCGACGCTTCGATGGCGTCGAAGATCGTGGCATTCCTGCGCGCCTCGCTGGCGATGTTCTGGAGGTTGGCATTGCGCCGCACCGCTTGCCTGCCGGCTTCTATGACGAGATCGACGTCGTCGCGGGGCAATTGCAGCCGCGTAGGCACCTTGTTCAGCCGGTCGAAAAGGTCAGGATCGGCGCCACGGAACGAAAGATGCTCCGTCGTGACCGTCACGTCCCGACAGTTCCATCCGACGAGGGTCCCGCGCTGTTTTCGCACCTGCTCCCTGGAGAGGCCGCAACGGTAGCGAATGAGCGCGTGCTGCCACTCGCTCAACGCAAGGTCGACCGCGTCGAATCCACTGCGGGTGGCGGCGGCGATGGCGGTGTCCGATGCGGCCAGAAGGATATTGCCCAGATGGGGCGTAAGCTGCGTCTTGCCCCATTCGTATTGGTCGTGCTTGCCGGCATCCGTCACGATAAAGACGAAATTTTTTATCCGCACGGCCTCCCTGGGCGACAGCGGGGCATAGGGCGTGGTCGCCGCGGCCCGCTCGAGCGTCAGGCCGGTGATGCCGAGATTATCGGTCAATCCGCCGTCCAGCAGCCGGACATAATCGAGCTTCTTATCGGACTGGTAGGAATCCAGCGCCCGCGCATAAGCCTGCAGGCGGATCGACGGGTTCTTCGCGTCCAGGGCCCTCTGTAGCCACGTAGGACGGCGGTAGTTGCAGTCGACCCCGGGCGTCTGCAGGATGATCGGCGCGAAGGCGACCGGGAACGCGGCGGACGCGCCGACGGCCTCGGCGATCTTCAGCCGGCTTATATCGCTGCACAAAGCGGCGAACGTGTCTTCGGTAAAGAGAAACGGCGTGTTGTTGTAGATGTCCGACGCGGTGATCCAGACGATCGGCCTGTCCGGCTTGCGGAAAGCCGAAAACGTCGCGTGATCGAAAAGTTCGTCGTCCAGCCAGCGGGCGAAACTGTTTCGGTCATTGGCTCCTCCGTGGAGCGCGGCTTTAAGCAGCGTCCCCGGCAATATATTGGTGACCATGGAGGATTCGGGGTTCCGGTAGAGAAACCGTTCGCGGAAATCCCGATACCCGTCCTTGCCCTTGTAGCCCAGATAAGCAGCCATCACGGAACCACCTGACGTACCGGCAACGGTGCGCACATCGTCGACCAAGGTGCGCTGGTATGGGATTTCATCGATGACCAGAGTGTCGAGTTCCGTGAGAACCCCATAGGCCAGGGCAGCGGCCCGCGTGCCGCCGCCAGAAAACGAGAGAGCGACCACCGTCGAGCCGTCGTCTCCGGGGTCCGGTAGATGCTCCGGCGATGAAGGCGGCGTTTGCTGCGTAACCAGGTTTATGGGGGTCGTGTCGATGGTCGAACAGCCTGCGGCAGCTATTGCCGCGGCAAGGCAGGTGACGCCCAGCAATCCGGAAAATACGCTTCGCACCGAAAATCCCCGCTGCCGCACCAAAAATCGATGCCGGACCGTGGCATGTGCGCCCTGATCGTTCAAGCCGCCGCGCTTGTCAGGCGAATCCATTGATGGTTACCTCGCCGCCATGCCGCGAGCGGCCGCAAAGCAGATCAGGGGAATGTCATGCAGCTCAACGACGACAACGAACAACTGATCGAGACCCTGTTTCGAAACGGCACGCTGACGGTCATCGGCATCGTCCTGTCGTTCTCGCTCGGCTTCCTCACCCAGTGGGCGAGCAATCCGATCCCCTGGCAACTCCTGGACCTACCGACCATCGTCCTGATCTCCGCCGGCATCATCTGGCAAATGGTGGCGCTCATCGGCCTGTTGCAGCCGGCGTCCCTCAAGAAGCAGGTCTTCGACAAGGCAAACCGCCGTTTCGTCGTCGGGTTGATTTCAACCAGCGCCGGCGTGGTTTCAGCCGTAGTGATCGATTTCGTCGAACTGCTGATAAAGGCGAGCTGATACGGCCGGCGGCAGGCACATGCCCGTGTTCAGGGATTTCGAATGATCGAAATCCAGGCGAAGCCGCGATAAAGCCGCCTCGCCTCCGCCGTTGCGCCCCGGCCAGCGGCGATTCCGGCGCTGACATCGAAAAGGTCGGTACGCGGCGTCACGTGATACCACCGCAGCCATGTGCGAAGCGCCGAGCGGAACCAGCCGGGCAGGCCGCGCTGGTCGCCGAAATCGACGACATGCAATTCACCGCCGGGGCCAAGATGTCCAAGCGCCTCGCTCATCACCGACTGCCAGCCGGGAATCATCGAGACCGCATAGGATATGAAAATCCGGTCGAAGCTTTGGCGCCCGAACACTTTGCCCGGCTCGAAACGCGCCGCATCGGCATAAGCGAGCCTGATACGGCCTTGCAGCCCGGCACCCGCCACCGAGACACCGGCCGTCTCCAGCATCGAACGGGAAATGTCGATGCCGTGGAAAAGCGCCTGCGGATAGAGCTGAGCCGCCCGGATCAGGTTGCGACCGGTGCCGCAGCCGATTTCGAGCACGGCCGCGCCGTTTCCCGGCTTCAGCCCGTCGATCATCGGGTCGCGGCCAAGCAGGTAGTATTTGCGGGTGGCGTCATAGATGTGCCGCTGCCGGCCATAGACACGGTCCATCAGGCCGCCATGGTCGAAAGCGGCGGTCATGCCGCCTCCCCACCGAACACGTAGAGATGAAAGCCGCCATAGATCGACGAACGGTCGCGCTTATGCAGTTCGCGCGACTGTTCCTGCCGATATTCCCAGTGCCTCAGGACGGCATCGTCGACGCGACCGGGCAGGATGCTTTCCTCTCCCGCCGTGCGGAAGATGACGCGGGCACCTTGTGCGGCAGTACGGGTGATTTCGCGCCACAGATCGTTCAGCTGGGCATCGGACATCCAGTCCTGCGCATCGAGCAGAATGAAGCGATCGACCGATGCGGCAGGCTTGGCGGCGAGAAACTCGGTGTAGGAGGCATTGACGACGCTCATGCGACCGGCGCGGGCACGCACCGCCTCGAAATTGGTGCGCGACAGATAGGGCGGCAGCGGGCCGCCGGCAGCGGGGCTGTAGCCGCGCCCGAACGCCTGCCACGCGAAATAATTGTCGGCAAGCGGGAAGCCGCAGGCCAGCTTTTCAAGCCTTCCGCGCAGCACCGCCGCCATGTCGCCGCCGGCGCCCGCCAGCGCGTCGTACTGCTGCGGCGGAATGCCGAGGCCGAACAGCGAGGATTTTCGGCGGATCGCCCAGCGAACCATGCGCTTGTCGAACAGCGGTGAGATCGCCTCGTCAAAGAACCGGCGCTGGTCTTCGATGCTGCCGGCATCGAGCAGCCGCCTCGGGTCGATGCCGTAGATGCGCGCCACGCGATGGCCCATGCCGATGAACGTGCCGAGCAGGCCGTGACGGTAGAGGCGGCGCGAAAAGATCGAGATGCGCCGCTGTCCCGTCAATCTGCGTTTTTCCCAGTAATCCCGGCTGCCGGCATCGAGATGCGGTCGCACGAAACGCTCATAGGCCCTTGTGTTGGCCCGGTCGTCGGCGCTGCCGTAGAAACGGTAGAAGGCCTCATAGTCCGGCAGGTTGGCGAGAGCCGCCAGCTTGAGCCGGTTGAAGGCGACATGCGCCCGGTTGAGATCGACCGCCTCGATACGGGCCGGGTCCGCCAGAAGATAGGAGAGCGCGTTGCAGCCCCCGGAGGCGATGGTGACGATGCGATGGCCGGGGCCGATTTCGAGTGCCGCCATATCGACATCGGGATCTTCCCAGATCTGGGGGTAGACAAGCCCGCTGAACACCTGCGCGAACAGACGTTCGGACAGCCCCTTCCGCGAAAAGGCCGAGTTTTGGCGCACCGCGCCGTGCAGACGCTTGCGCGCCTGCTTGCTGCTGACGGGATCAGGCTCTGCTCGGTACGTCTCGGCTACGGACATCGGATGCTTTCTCTTGCTCGGATTGCGATCTGCCGCCGGCGGGCCGCAGATGATCGAGGAACTGGCGCGCGCATTCGGGCCAGCTATAGGCGAGCGCCCTGGCGCGGGCCGCCTCGCGCGACACGTCGAGCGCGCCAAGCGCCGCCTGCCGCAGATCGTCGGACAGGACCCCGCCCTCGCCGACGATATCGGCCGGACCCGTCACCGGAAACGCGGCGACCGGGCACCCGCTCGCCATCGCCTCCAGGAGCACATTGCCGAAGGTGTCGGTGCGGCTTGGAAAGACGAACACGTCGGACGACGCATAAATCCGGGCCAGGTCTTCGTTAGAGCAGGCGCCGAGGAAATGGGCCTCGGGGTAGCGCTCCTTCAGTCCACGAAGGTCCGGCCCGTCGCCGACGACGACCTTGCTTCCCGGCAGGTCGAGGTCGAGGAAAGCGGGAAGGTTCTTTTCCACCGCTACCCTGCCGACGCACAGGAAAATCGGCTTCGGCAGGTCGAATGGCGCCTGCCACCGGGGGTGGAAGCGCTCGGCGTCCACGCCGCGCGTCCACGGCCGGATGTTGACATAACCGCGCCGGGCAAGGTCTGCGCCGAGCGAAGGCGTCGCCACCATGACGCCCTGCCCGGCGTTGTGGAACCTGCGCAGCAAGGCGTAGCTCCAGCTTTCCGGCACCGGGACGCGCGCACTGAGATATTCGGGAAACTTGGTGTGGTAGCTGGTGGTGAAGGCAAGACCTTCTCTCATGCACACCCGCCGCGCCAGCCAGCCGAGTGGCCCCTCGGTCGCGATATGGATGCTCTGTGGGGCAACCTCGGCGATGCGCCGCGAAACCTGCCGCGTCGTAGCGAGCGCGAAGCGGATATCGAGATAAAAGGGCAGCGGCAGGGTGCGAAAACCGTCCGGCGTGAGGAAGCGGACATCGACGCCCTGATCGGCAAGCACATCCGACAGCCGGGACAGGGTGCGCACGACCCCGTTCACCTGCGGGTGCCAGGCATCGGTGACGATGAGGACGCGCACCGGCATCTTACGCCGCGTGCCGCCGCCATGGCGCGGGAAGCGACCGCTGGACGTTGAGCGCACGGCTCTGGGCCGCCCAATGGATCAGCTCCATGCGCCCGTCCTGATGCTCGACGACCGCCGTGCAGCTCTCGACCCAGTCGCCGGTGTTGATGTAGGCAAGGCCGCCCATGTCGCGCATGGCGGCCGAATGAATATGGCCGCAGATGACGCCGTCGACGCCCTGCCGGCGCGCCTCGGCGGCCAGCGTGTCCTCGAACCGGCCGATGAAATTGACCGCGTTCTTGACCTTGTGCTTGGCCCATGCCGACAGCGACCAGTAGGTGAAGCCGAAAAAGCGCCGCACCGCGTTGATGCGCGTCGACATCGCCAGCGCCGCCACATAGGCCCAGTCGCCGAGGAAGGCCAGCCACTTGGCGTGGCGCACCACCACGTCGAAGACATCGCCATGGATGACGAGATAGCGCTTGCCGTCGGTGGCTTCGTGAAGGGCTGTTTCGCAGACCTCGATGCCGCCGAAATGCGTGCCGTAGAACTCCCGCAGGAACTCGTCGTGATTGCCCGGCACGTAGATGATGCGCGTGCCCTTGCGCGCCTTGCGCAGAAGCTTCTGCACAACGTCGTTATGGGATTGGGGCCAGTACCAGCCGGACCGCAGCCGCCAGCCGTCGACGATATCGCCGACGAGGTAGATCGTCTCGGCCTCGTGATGCTTCAGGAACTCCAGCAGCGCCTCGACCTGGCAGCCCTTGGTCCCGAGATGGACGTCCGAAATGAATAGCGTCCGATATTTTCCCGGCTCGGGCGCCTCGTTCGAATCGTTCATTGCCTTGCGTGTCATGACCGGCATTCCAGCCGATCTCCATGACAGGCGAATGACGGCAAGAAACAGCCATCCGCAAAATGCGGTTCACGCGGTGCGGTGATGCGCCCAGGAGTCTTATCGGTGTTTAGCCGGCAAATCTTGGCTCGGGAATACCCTTGATGCCGAGCCCCGTGACGGCGAACAGGCTGCCGCGCAGAACGCCGTCTCCAGGAAAGCGCGGCAGCGGCGGCTTGGCCATCGACGTCACGTAGAGGATATCAAGGTCCGGCCCGCCGAACATGACGCTGGTGACCTTCTTCACCGGCATCTCGATGACGCGCTCGACGCTGCCGTCCGGGCGGTAGCGCACGATCTTGCCGTCATAGACCAGCGCGTTCCACAGGCACCCCTCGGCATCGACGGTCGAGCCGTCGGCGGCTCCCCCGCCCGACTGATCGACCTTGGTGAAGGTGCGCCGGTTGGAGACGCCGCCGGTTTCCTGATCGTAGTCGTAGGCCCAGATTTCCCCTGTCCAGGTATCGGTGAAGTAGAAGATATTGCCATCGGGGCTCCAGCAAGGCCCGTTGGAGACGATAATGCCGGTATCGAGCGTATGGACGGACAGGTCCGGGTCCACCCGGTAAAGGGCGCCGTTGGGGCCGCTTTCCATTGTATCCATGGAGCCGGCGACGAAGCGGCCGCGTTTGTCGACCTTGCCGTCGTTCAGGCGGTTGGCCGCCTTGTCGGGCTCCGGGTCGTGGATCAGTTCGACATCGCCCGTCTTGAAGTCGAGCAGATGAAAGCCGCGCTGCAGCGACACGATCGCACCGGAGCCGTCCTTGCGCAGCGCCATCGAGCCGATCTTCATCGGAACGTCCCAGGCGCGGATTTCGCGCCCGTCATGGGTCGAGCGGAACACCCGCCCGTCGAAGGAGTCGATCCAGTAGAGCCGCTGCTGCTCCACGTCCCACAGCGGACCTTCGCCAAGCGTGGTCTTGACGTCCGCGACGATCTCGATCTTCATGACAATTCCTCCCTGAATGCTTTACCCGTCAACCGCGAAAGCGCGGTTCTTCGATGCCGCGCACGCCAAGCCCGTGCACGGCGAAGACGAAACCGGCTTCGCGTTCCCGGTGATAGGCATTGTCGTGCGGTCGTGCCATCGACGTGACATAGGCGATGTCGAGGTCCGGGCCGCCGAAGCTGATGCTCGTGGTCGAGTTCACCGGCAGGCCGACGATACGATCGATGACGCCGCTCGGATCGCAGCGGATCAGCCGGCCCGAATAGACCTCCACGCTCCAGACATAGCCCTCCGCATCGACCGTCGCCCCATCGGGATAGCCGTGCAGGCCCTCGAACGTCGTAAAGACGCGCCGCGACCGCACCGAACCGGTAGCGGTATCGTAGGCATAGGCGTAGATGGTCTTCTTGAAGCTGTCGGCGAAATAAAGCGTTTCGCCGTCCGGGCTGAAGCAGGGGCCGTTGGAGCAGATGATGCCGGTGTCCAGCACATGCAGCGACAGGTCGGGGTCGAGCCGGAACAGCTTGCCGACGGGCTCGCTTTCCTGAAAATCCATGGAGCCGGCGACGAAGCGCCCCTGCCGGTCGACCTTGCCGTCGTTGAGGCGTGGCCGCAATTCGCCGGGCTGGGTCTCGACGATCCGCTCGGCTTCGCCCGTCTTGAAATCGAAAGCGTAAAACCCGTCGCGCAGCGACAGGATCGCGCCGCCTTTCTCGCGCAGCGCCATCGAACCAATCGGTTCCGGCAGTTTCCAGCTTTTGCGGTCTTGCCCGGCGGCATCGCTGGAATGGATCGCGGGGCCATAGGAATCGATCCAGTAAAGCCGCTGTTCCTTGACGTCCCACAGCGGGCCTTCGCCGAGTTGATCGGGCCTGTCACTCAGCACCTCGATGCGCAGCATATCCGTCCTCCAGCCAATTGTTGGAGCATGATCTTTTCCCGAAAACCGCTACACACTTTTCGGGATCATTGCTCTAGAACGCCACCTTGTCACCGCCCTTCAGTTCAAGGATGGCGCGCGCCTCGTCGGGCGTCGCGACTTCCAGGCCAAGCCCCTCGATGATCTTGCGCGCCAGCGTGACCTGCTCGGCGTTCGATTTCGCCAGCTTGCCCTTGCCCGCCCACAGGCTGTCTTCCAGCCCGACGCGGATATTGCCGCCAAGGGCGGCCGACTGCGCTGCGATGCGCAGCTGGCTTGCCCCGGCACCCAGAACCGACCAGCGGAAACTGTTGCCGAACAGCCGGTCGGCCGTACGCTTCATATGCGCGACGTCTTCGGGATGCGTGCCGATGCCGCCGAGCAGGCCGAAGACCGACTGCACGAAGAAGGGCGGCTTCACCAGCCCGCGATCAGCGAAATGCGCCAGGTTGTAGAGATGGGCGATATCGTAGCATTCGAACTCGAAACGGGTGCCGTTGTCGTAGCAGGTCGAAAGGATATACTCGATGTCCTTGAACGAGTTGCGGAAGATCAGGTCGCGCGTGGCTTCCAGATGCGGCTTTTCCCAGTCGAACTTGAAGGTCTCGTATTTGTCGGCGAGATGGTAGAGGCCGAAATTGATCGAGCCCATGTTGAGCGAAGCCACCTCCGGCTTGAACTTCGCCGCCGGCCGGACACGCTCCTCCACCTTCATATAGGGGCTGCCGCCGGTGGTGATGTTGATGGCGGCATTGGTGCCCTGCTTCACGCGCGGCAGGAAACGGGCGAAGGCTTCCGGCGTCTGGTCGGGCTTGCCCGTTTCGGGATCGCGCGCATGAAGATGCAGGATCGCCGCCCCGGCCTCCGCCGCCGCGATCGCCTCCGCGGCGATCTGGTCGGGCGTGATCGGCAGATAGGGCGACATGGTCGGCGTATGGATCGCCCCCGTCACGGCACAGGTGATGATGACCTTGCCCTTGGCGGTCGAACCGCTCGATTTGCGGGTGGTCTCTTTCATTTTCCAAACTCCTTATCGGCTTTTCTCTTGTGGGCAGACAGCGCCATCAGCCGCCGGTCGCGCCAGACTTGCCGCTCGGCAAGCTGCTCTTTCGGCAGCGCCTTGCGTCTCTCGCCTTCCACCGTTCCCAGCACGGGGCCGGCCCAGTCGACCCGGCGCAGCATCTGCGGAAAGATGTTGGAGTAGATCGACTGGTAGCGCTCGACATAGTCGCGCACGCCGCCCGGCGCGTTGAGGTCGATGGTCTCGAACGGCCCCATGAACGACCAGCGCAGCGCCAGCCCGTCGCGGATGCCGATGTCGATGTCCTCGATGCTGGCATAGCCGTCGGCAACGAGCCGGAAGGCTTCCTCCAGCAGCGCGCCCTGCATGCGGTTCATGATGAAACCGTCCAGTTCCCGCTTCATCACCAGCGGCGCATGGCCGGCGGCAACAAGGAAGGCGCGCGTCTTTTCCAGCGTCTCCGGCGCCGTCCAGGGTGCGGGCACCACTTCCGCGGCGGGAACCAGATAGGGCGGGTTGATGGGGTGGACGACGATGCAGCGGTGACGGCCGGCGAGATGTTCCGTGAAGGTCGAGGGCAAGAGCGCCGAGGTCGAACTTGCGATCACCGTGTCGGGGCCGGCCAGAGCATCGATGCGTGAAAAGACCGCGCGCTTGATATCGCGATCCTCCGGCGTGTTCTCCTGCACGTGGACCGCGCCGGCAAGCGCGTCGCCCAGTTCGGCAACCACGGCAATGCGCGCCAGCACCGCCTCCGGCGTCTGGCCGCGCAGCAGATCGTTTGCGGCAAGGTCGGCCAGCACGCCGGAAATGTAGGCATGTGCGCCCCGCGTCGCCTCGGGCGACTGGTCCCACAGCCGCACCTCGTGCCCCGCGCGGGCGAAACTGATCGCCCAGGCCCGTCCGATGAAGCCGCTTCCGACGATGGTGACTGCCGACATTTCCGATCTCCTCACCCGTTCCTCACAAAGTCTCGACGTTACCGTCCACGCCGAGAGACTGGCCGGAGATGTTGACGCCGGCATCGGAGAGCAGGAAGGCCACCATGGAGGCGACGTCGTAGGGGCTGGTCATGCGCCGTAGCGAAATGTTCTGCAGGTAGCGCTTGGTCATCTCATCATGACTGACGCCGACCTGTTTGGCGCGCGCGCTGATGACGCTTTCGATGCGCGGTCCTTCGATGATGCCGGGCAGAATGGCATTGACGCGGATGGCATGCGGGCCAAGCTCCTTGGCGAGGCTCTGGGTGAAACCGATGACGCCGAACTTGGCGGCTGAATAGGGGGTGCGGAACGCATAGCCGTAGCGCCCCGCCGCCGACGACATGGAAACGATCGAGCCGCCGCCGGCAGCCTTGAGCAGCGGCACGGCGCGGCGCGCGCACAGGAACTGGCCGGTCAGCCCGACTTCGAGGCAGCGCCGCCAGTCGGCCGGATCGATTTCGTCGACGCCGCCGGTCGGGCCCGCTATACCGGCATTGTTGATGAGCGCGTCGAGGCCGCCGAGCTTGGCCTTTATCGTCTCGAACAGCCGGTCGACGTCGGCATCGACGGAGACATCGGCCTTCACCGCGCCTTCCAGGGGCAGCTTCTTCCCGGCCGCGTCGAGCGCGTCCTGCGCTATATCGCAGACAACGACACGGGCGCCGAGATGCGACAGCGTATCGGCAATGGCAAAGCCGATGCCGCTGGCTCCCGCCGTCACCAGCACGCGCTGGTCCTTCAGCCCTCGCAGGAACTCGTCGGCCGAATGCGGTGCGCTTGAACTCATGGTTCCATTCCTTTCATTGCAAGTGACGTTCGCGCAGCGCCATCACCGCGCCCAGGACCACCAGGCCGTAGAGGATCGCCCGCGTCGCATAGGGCAGCATGGTGCCGGCCAGCAGCATCTGCAGGGCGGTGAGCAGGAGCACGCCGCCGAGCATCCCGAGATAATGCCCGCGCCCGCCGGTGATCAGCGCGCCGCCGACCACGACAACCGCGATGGAGGGCAGCAGATAATCGTCGCCCATGCCGAGGCTGGCCTGCCCGGAAAAGCCGGTCAGCATGACGCCGACCATCGCCGCGCACAGCGCCGACAGCACATAGACCAGGATCAGTGTCTTCTCGACGGCGATGCCGGAAAGCTGTGCTGCGCGTACGCTGTTGCCGATGCCGTAGACGCGGCGACCGAACGCGGTACGCCCGAGCAGCAGCACGGCGACGGCGACGAAGATGACCATGAAGGGAATGACGGGGGTCATCCCCGCGATCCTGCCGGTCATGAACCAGCGCAGCATCGGCGAGGAAAACCCGGCTGGCGTTCCCTGTGAATAAAGAAGCGCGAAGCCCTGCAGGATGCCGTTCATGGCCAGCGTCATGACGATCGGCGAAATGCCGAGGTAGACGATACCGATGCCGTTGGCCAGGCCGATGGCGCAGGCCATCACCAGCACGGTCGGCAGGGCGTAAGCGAGCGCGGCATCGGAGCCGTTGACCATGCCGGCGAGCACGATGCCGGAAATGCCGATGACCCACGGCACGGAAAGATCGAGCCCGCCGGTGAGGATCACCACGCCCTGCCCAAGCGCCAGCACCGCAAGGAAGGACGACAGGACCAGCAGCGAGTTCCAGTAACCCGGATTGAGGATGGCGCGGCCAAGCCATATCTGGGTGACGACGACGATCGCCAGAAGGCAGACATAGGCCGGCAGCGCGTAACGCAGGGTTTCGCCGTGGCGCTGGTAGAAGGGCGGTTGCACAGCCGTCGCCGCGCCGGAGCGCGCGCCGCCGGCAAATTTCAGGCGCCGGTCGGTGCGGTCGAGTTGCGAGGGCAGCATGCCAGCCCGCCAGGCGGCAAGGCGCGAAAAGCCGGCGCGAAGCTGCGTGGCGAGCACCGAGCCGTAGGAGACGGAGCCGGCCAGCACGGCCAGGATGAGGATGGTGCCTTCGGCGATGGTCGAATAGTAGGCCGAGACGTTGAGGACGAGCAGGAGGTTGACCACGATCATCAGGATGTAGGCACCGAACACCGTTCCGACCGGCCCGCCCTGGCCGCCGCCGAGCCGCGTTCCGCCGACGACGACGGCCGCGAACATCGACAACAGCAGCGGATTGCCGACCAGCGGATCGCCGCTGCCGGTCTGCGCGCTGATGAAGACGCCGGCCAGCCCGTAGCATCCGCCGGCGATGACATAGACCATGAAGCGCACGAGCGTGACGTTGACGCCGACCGCATCGGCCGAATCGGGATCGCTTCCGACCGCGTAGAGCGCGGTGCCGAAGCGCGTCGCCTTCAGCCAGAACCAGCAGAGCAGCACGACGCCGATGACCACCAGCGGCATCGGCAGCCAGCCCGGTATGGCATCGCCCAGATAGAACGCGCCGAGATCGGGAGAAACGAAACCGCCGGGCTTATCCATCACCAGCAGAGTCACGCCCTGCAGGATGAACATGGTCGAAAGCGTCACCACGATCGGCTGCATCCGCAGCACAGCGATGAAGAAACCGTTGAAGGCGCCGACCGCCATGCCGACGCCGATGCCGGCGAGCGTCCACAAGACGACGCTGGCGCCGGCGGCGGCAGGGTCCATGTTCGAGGCCAAGACGACATTGACAAGCGAGACGACCGCGCCGGCGGAAAGATCGAAGCCGCCCGACAGGATGACGATGGTCTGCCCGATGGAGGCGAGCGCGGAGGTCGCGCCGCCGCTGGAAAGGAACGATACGTCGAAATAGGTGAGCGGCCCGGCGCTGACCCAGTCAACGACGCCGAGCAGGATGGCGAAGACAACGGCCGCGATCAATGTTCCGCGATCGCGCGCCAGACTACGCCGGAGCCTCGCCGCGAAAGTCGGCCTGGGAGAAAGCGGCACGGCCGTCATGCCGCAACCTCGCTGGCCGCAACGCCCTGCCCGAGAGCCGGGCGCATGATCGCGGCTTCAGTGACGTCGGCGCCGTCCAGTTCGGCGGCAACGCGGCCGTCGTAAAGAACGAGCACGCGGTCGCACAGATGCACCAGCTCGGGAATCTCGGTCGAGTGCAACAGGATCGATCCGCCGGCGGCGACATAGTTGCGCATCATCACATAAAGCTCATGCTTGGTGCCGACATCGATGCCGCGCGTCGGATCGAAGAGGAGCAGGATGCGGCTTTGCGCCACCATCCATTTGGCGATGGCGATCTTTTGCTGGTTGCCGCCCGAGAAAGCGCCGGCGCGCGTCCACAACGCCCGCCGGTCGACCTCGACGGCGCCGAACGCATTCTCCACCGCATCCGTTTCGGCATCGCCATTGATGAGGCCGAGCCGGGAAAACCGGGAAACGACCGGCAGAGAGGCGTTCTGCCGCCCGGAAAGCTTGAGGAAGAGCCCTTCCGATTTCCGGTCTTCCGGCACCAGCCCGATCGCGATGTTGGGCCGCAACGCGTCGGCCGGCGAGCCGAGCCTTACCTTGCGCCCGTCGACGAGGATTTCGCCGCGCTCGATTTCGGTCATGCCGAAGCAGGAAAGGAACAGGTCCTGCTGGCCCATGCCCTGCAGGCCGGCGATACCGAGGATTTCGCCCTTGCGCAGGTCGAAGCCGACATCGTCCAGCTTTGGCCCCGCCTTGAGCGAGCGCACTCCCAGCACCGGCGCGCCAAAGGCGCTGGCGCAATCCGGCTTGGGCGGGAAAGCCTGCTCGATAGAGCGGCCGATGATCTTTTCGATGACCTCGCCGTCCGACACGCTGTCGACGGGCGCGGTGAGGATATGGCGACCGTTGCGCAGGATGGTCATCGTATCGCAGAAAGCGCGCACCTCGCGCATACGGTGGGTGATGAAGACGATGGTGGTCCCGGCCTTCTTCAGCCGCGCGATGATGTCGCCCAGCCAGTCGACGTCGCGGCCGGCCAGCGTCGAGGTCGGTTCGTCGAGAAGCAGGATGCGCGGCTTGCGGTAGATGGCGCGGGCGATCTCGATCTTTTGCCGGACAGCCAGTTCAAGCGTTCCCACTTCCGCATCCAGGTCGACCGAAAAGCCAAGCTCGGCGATGTGGTTCTTCACCGCCGCCCGCGCCGCAGCGCGGCGGATGACGCCGCCCAAACCCATCGGCGCATAGGGCAGAAGCATGTTGTCGAGTACGGAAAGATCGCGGACCAGCGTCATTTCCTGGAACGCGGTCTGTATGCCGAGCTTGTGGGCGGCGCGCGGCGTGCTCAATGCCGCCTCCTGCCCGAAGACATGCAGTCTTCCCTCGGTCGAGCGCGCCAGCCCAGACAGAAGTTTGACCAGCGTCGATTTGCCGGCGCCGTTTTCGCCGAGCAGCGCGTGAACGCTGCCCGGCATGATAGCGAACGACACGGCATCCAGCGCGACGGTCGGGCCGAACGCCTTGCGGATGCCGTCTACCCGGACGGCGGGTGTCTGCGGATCGGTTGTCATCTACTGGCCACGCGGTCAGGCAATGCGTGGGCAGGGACCACGCATTGCCGCTCGGGAGAAATCACTCTTCAGGCTGGCCGACGAGGGCGGCGTTGAGGCCGATCTCGGGGGTCTGGTCGGAAAAGATCGACGCGAACCAACCCGGATTGCTGACAATGGCCGGATTGAAGACGTTGCAGCCCGCCTTCATTTCCGCCCAGGTGCCTTCCTTGCACAGCTTGACCGTCTCGTTGGTGACCAGCGGCAGCGGCAGGACGGTCGTCTTCTCCACCTGCTTGCCGTCCAGCACGTCGACCGCCAGCTTCAGCGCCAGCGCGCCCGAATAGGGCGGGGAGGCATAGGAAATGCTCGGATAGCCCATCGGCCTGTAGGTGCCGTTGCTGCCTTCGACCTCAGTGCCTGCCGGCAGCATCTGGATGCGATGCCCGTTCGACCCTTCGCCGGCACAAGGGATCTTCTTGTCGTCGGCTATCCCCGCCTCGTCTTCCATGGAAGCGGCGGTGTAGCAACCGACCTGCATCCACAGGCCGTTGATCTCGTCCCAGCCGCGCGTGCCGAGGATCTTGGACAGCTCCGTGCGCGCCACCGCCTGGCTCCACATGCCGACAGCCTCGCCGACGATCTTGATGTCGGGATGCTTGGCGAACACTTCCTTGGCGGCCTTGGTGCGCAGGTCGTCGACCGAGGTGCCGGGAACGCCGGTGATCGCGACCAGATTGCCCTTGCCGCCCATCTTGTCGACCAGCCATTCGGCCGTGGCGCGCCCGGCCTCTTCCTGATCCATATGCACGTTATAGGCGCAGGGCTCGGTGATCTCGGCGTCGTAGGCGAATATCTTCACGCCCTTGTCGCAGGCGTTCTTGACAACCTGGTTGAGGGCGGTGGGCGAGATCGGATAGACGATGATCGCCTGCGCGCCGGCCTGAACCATGGCGTTGATCTGCTGGATCTGGCGCTGCGCGTTCGGGCCGGCGACCTGAACCTGCAGGTCGACCTTGTCGGCCATGCTCTTGTGCGCCGCCATCGCTTTGATCATGTTCGCGGCTTCGGCCTGCCAGTCGTTGCCGATATAGCTCATGCTCAAGAATATCTTGTATTTGTCAGCCGCCTGCGCCGTCGTGCCGACGGCAAGCGCGCTTGCGGCGATTCCGGCCAAAAGCGCCGCGCGCCGGATACCTGTTCCGTATTTCATGTCTTTTCCTCCCAGCTGAACCCACCGGATATCCTCCCGAACCATCCCGGACCGATCATGGAAAATCCGATCGGTCCGGGATGCTTGTCATCCGGCCCAATCAAGCCTACCATCATTTGATCAAAGATCAATGATTAAATGCACTGGATGCTTGACCTGAACGAACTGAAACTGCATTGCGGGCGTAATGGGCATTGGGCCGTCGTTACGGCCTGCTTGGGATCAGGATAGTCGATGGTTGCCGCAGACTTCAGGAACCGGGGCCTCGGGGTTCCGCACTTGTCGAAGGAAACCCTTCAGGATCAGGTCTTTCGGCATGTCAGCGAGCTGATCCTGGACGGCAGCATCGTTCCGGGCGAAATGGTCACCGTGCAAAGCCTTGCCGATGCATTCGGGGTGAGCCCCATGCCGGTGCGCGAAGCGCTGCGGCGGCTGACGGCGGCCAATGCGCTGACCGTAGTGTCGGGCCGCTCTATCGGCATCCCGGCGCTCAGCCGGGCAAGGCTGACCGACCTCAGAAACGTCCGCTTCGAGATCGAGGCGATCGCCGCCGGATGGGCGGCGCAGCGCCGCAACGACGCCGAACTCACTATTGCGGCCCGACATCTGGAAGAACTGGAAAACGCCAACGCGACCGGGGACGTCAAAGCCTATCTGCGGGCCAACTATACGTTCCACTTCTCGATCTATCGCGCGGCGCGTTCCGAGAACCTGCTGAGCATCATCGAAAACCTCTGGCTGCAGATCAGCCCCTATTTCAACATGCTGCATGGCTCGGGAAACTACTCAACCGCCAATGAATGGCACCGCGAAATGGTCTCGGCGTTGCGCGACCGGGACGTCGAGCGGATCATGAAAGCCGTTCGCGCCGACATCGACGCGGCCTATGCGGTGCTCGTGTCGCAACTGGACTGAACCGAACGGCTCCCCTCGACTTTGGAACGATTTTCGCCGCACCGTAGTTCTCATCATGGCGCCGGCAAGACGAGGGAAAATTATGCAGGCTTTGGATCAGGACAGGACCGGGGCCACCGTCGACCGCGACTGGTGGCGCGGCGCGGTGATCTACCAGATCTATCCGCGCAGCTATCAGGATTCCAACGGCGACGGCATCGGCGACCTGCGGGGCATCATCCGCCGCCTGCCCTACATTGCGGGCCTCGGCGTCGACGCCATCTGGATATCGCCGTTCTTCAAGTCGCCGATGAAGGATTTCGGCTATGACGTCAGCGATTATCGCGACGTCGATCCGATGTTCGGGACGCTCGCCGACTTCGACGCGCTGATCGACGAGGCGCATCGGCTCGGCCTGAAAGTGATGATCGACGAGGTGCTGTCGCACACCGCCGATGCCCATCCGTGGTTTCAGGAAAGCCGCTCCAGCCGCGACAACGCCAGGGCCGACTGGTATGTGTGGGCCGACGCAAAGCCGGACGGCACGCCGCCCAACAACTGGCTGGCGATCTTCGGCGGCTCGGCCTGGCAGTGGGATACGCGGCGCCAGCAATATTACCTGCACAACTTTCTGGCCGAGCAGCCGGACCTGAACTTCCACAATCCGGCCGTTCAGGGCGCGCTGCTCGACGTGACCCGGTTCTGGCTGGAGCGCGGCGTCGACGGCTTTCGGCTGGACACGATCAACTTCTATTTCCATTCGCAGGGGCTGGAGGACAACCCTGCCCTGCCGCCGCAACTGCGCAACGACCAGACTGCGCCTTCGGTCAACCCGTACAACTATCAGGACCATCTCTACGACAAGAGCCGCCCCGAAAACCTGGCGTTTCTCGAACGCTTCCGCGCGCTGCTGGACGAATATCCGGCAGCGGCGGCGGTCGGCGAAGTCGGCGATTCGCAGCGCGGGCTGGAGATCGTGGCCGCCTATACCGCCGCCGGCAGGCGCGTCCATATGTGCTACGCCTTCGACTTCCTGGCGCCGGAGAAGATAAGCGCCGCCAAGGTTCGCACCGTGCTGGAAGATTTCGGCCGCGTCGCCAGCGACGGCTGGGCGTGCTGGGCGTTCTCCAACCATGACGTGGTTCGCCATGCCTCGCGCTGGGCCGCCGGCGAGCCGGACGTGACCGCCTATCTGAAGGTGATTTCGGCGCTGCTTTTGTCGCTGCGCGGCTCGGCCTGTCTTTATCAGGGCGAGGAACTGGGCCTGACCGAAGCCGATCTCGCCTTCGAGGATTTGCGCGATCCCTACGGCATTCGCTTCTGGCCGGAATTCAAGGGGCGCGACGGCTGCCGCACGCCGATGGTCTGGGACGGGAAGGAAGCCAATGGCGGTTTCTCGCAGGCAAAGCCGTGGCTGCCGGTGCCCGCCGAACATCTGGCGAAGGCGGTCGGCGCACAGCAGGGCAAGGCCGGATCGCTGCTGGAGCATTACCGGCGCTTTCTCGCCTTCCGCCGGGCCCATAGGGCGCTGGTCAAGGGCGATATCGAATTTCTGGATTCACCCGAGGATACGGTCGCGTTCACCCGCCGCGAGGGCAACGAGCACATGCTCTGCGCCTTCAACCTTGGCCATTCGCCAAGGACGCTCGAGCTTGGCGGAATGGGCTCTCTGAAACCCGTGCCGGGGCATGGATTTAGCGGGCAGCAGGATGGAACAACCGTCACGCTCGCTGGCTATCAGGCCTGGTTCGCCTATCTCGCCTGACCGCGCTATAGCCTCGATTGTCCGGCCAATTCCTCAGGTCGCAGGCGCCAGCACTTCAACCTGCGCCGCGCCGGGTCCGGCCGTCGAAATCCGCAAACGGTCGCCGGTGCCAAATCCGTCGATGGCGCAGACCACGACCGGGCACCGCACGTCGTAGAGCGATTGCGCGACAAGCGACGCCACCGTCAGGATCGGATCAGGACGGGCCAGGACGATGCCGAGCGGGCCGGTGCCCAGCCGGATCGCTTCGGCGAGCACCGAAGACGAGGACGACGACCCGCGCCCGCCCGGCATGACCAGAATGCTGCCAGCGACGTTCTTGCCGAGGTCCGGGTGGGAATGATCGATGATTTTGCCGGTTTCGACCTCGACGCCGCCCCAGAAGCTCAGTTCCTGCGCCAGGACGAGTGCCGTTCCCTCCGCCTCGCCGGGCGCGTATGCCTTCGCCGCCCGGATCATTGTACGCTCCGCACGACATGGCCGGCGGCGGCGGAAACGACGCAGTCTTCCAGTTCGCCGAAAGCTGCGCGCACTCCGATATTGCCCGGCGCATAATGCGCCCATTTGCCGGAATTGGTCATCACCGCGCCATCCAGCCGCTTGAGGATTGCCGTTACGTAGGTGCAGGTATCGGCCACCGGGATCAGGTTGAATTTTTCGGCATCGGCCAGTTGCCCGTCCTGTTTCAGTTCTTGCAGCGTGGTGCGGCCAGTGTTCACATAGATCGGAATGCGGCCGGCCGGCCGGATGGTGCGCAGCAGAACCAGTAGCCGGTCCCACTCGGCCCGCGAGAAATGCGGCGTTCCCAGGCAGACAGCGGTGATGGGCTCGCCGTCGGGAACGCTCGACAGTTTCTGAAGCGCGTGGGCAATGTCGGCCGGAGTTATCTCTACGACTTCCTCCGGCGTTTTCCCCCCAAACGCCTGCGCCAGCGTCGGCGCTTCGGGCGTTATGCCGACCGCGTGGAACAGGCCGACGGCTCCGCTAGAGGCGGCAGCGGCTCCCAGCGCCTTCAACTGGTCTTCGTCGCGCGGCGGCGGCAGCCCCTCGATGACCGGAACCCGCTCGCCCGTCCGTTCCCCGACCAGCAACCCGACCGCGACATAGAGGGCGTCGGTCGGCCGCAGCGAGGGCG